>JBDTNT010000272.1:0-9089 GCA_039933615.1 Flavobacterium sp.
CATTTCGAAGAAGGAGACCCGAGCGATAGCGAATAGGCGAAGCAAATCACACAAGCAAAGCACGGACTGAAATGGAATATTGGATGCGATTTCTCCTGCGTCGAAATGACACGATTGAGGAAAAGAAAATATAGTTTTAGAATGGAAACGTCAAGATTATATTTAAGTTGTGAATTAAGAATTTCTTGTTTACCCTGAATTGCGTGAGGGATAGTAGTGGAAAGCCCGCAGCCTGACGAAGGAAGTGCGAGGACTTGAAGCGAATAGCCTGACCCATAGGGACACGCCCAAAATAGTATACTAACTAAACCACTATGAAAAATAAAAAAATATTAACTATTGGGTTTTTTGCCCTGTTTACTGTTGGAAATATGAATGCACAGAAAAAACCGTATCTGGATAAAAATAAAACTATCGAACAACGTATCGATTTGCTTTTACCATTGATGACACTGGAGGAGAAAGTGGGGCAAATGAATCAGTATAATGGTTTTTGGGATGTTACTGGACCCGCTCCAAAAGGCGGAACGGCCGAATTGAAATATGAACATCTGCGAAAAGGACTGGTTGGATCAATGCTTACCGTGCGTGGTGTAAAAGAAGTTCGTGCGGTACAGAAAATCGCTGTTGAAGAAACACGTTTGGGGATTCCGCTGATTATTGGTTTTGATGTGATTCACGGTTATAAAACACTAAGCCCGATTCCACTAGCAGAAGCTGCAAGCTGGGATTTGGAAGCCATAAAAAAATCGGCAGCCATTGCAGCAGATGAGGCTTCTGCATCTGGAATTAACTGGACTTTTGGCCCAAACGTAGACGTTTCGAACGATGCGCGCTGGGGACGTGTGATGGAAGGAGCAGGGGAAGATCCGTATCTGGGCAGTAAAATCGGGATTGCGAGAGTAAAAGGTTTTCAAGGAGAAACAATCGCCGATTTGGCTAAAGTAAATACGATTGCCGCCTGTGCAAAACACTTTGCAGCATACGGTTATGTAGAGGCTGGATTGGAATATAATATTGTCGATATCAGCAATTCTAAATTGTATAATTCGGTTTTACCACCGTTTAAAGCAACCGTCGATGCTGGAGTCCGTACGTTTATGAATTCTTTTAATACGCTGAATGGAGTCCCGGCAACCGGAAATGTATTTCTGCAAAGAGATATCCTGAAGGGAAAATGGAAATTTGACGGTTTTGTGATTTCTGATTATGCCTCGATTCGCGAAATGATTGCACACGGTTATGCAAAAGACGAAGCCGATGCGACTTTAAAAGCCGTTGTTGCTGGCTCTGATATGGATATGGAGTCGTATTTGTATGTGACGAAATTGGCTGATTTAGTAAAAGAAGGAAAGGTAAAAGAAACTTTGCTGGATGATGCCGTTCGCAGAATTTTACGGGTGAAATTTGAATTAGGCCTTTTTGATGATCCGTACAGATACTGCGACGAGAAACGTGAAAAAGAAGTTGTTGGGAATAAAGCCAATAATGATGGGGTTCTGGATATGGCGAAAAAGTCTATTGTACTTTTAAAAAATGATAAAAACTTGCTTCCGCTAAAAAAATCCGGACAAAAGATTGCTCTGATCGGCGCTTTGGCTAATGATAAAAACAGTCCGCTTGGAAGCTGGAGAATTGCTTCTGATGATAATTCAGCCGTTTCAGTTTTAGAAGGAATGCAGCAATACAAAGACAATACACTGACTTTTGAAAAAGGGGCTGATTTAGTGGTTGGTAAAACGTCTTTCTTAAATGAAGTGGTTTTTAATACAACCGACAGAAGCGGATTTGAAGCGGCTAAAAAAGCGGCAAAAGAAGCTGATATAGTTGTAATGGTTTTAGGCGAACATGGTTTCCAGAGTGGAGAAGGGCGCAGCAGGACTAATCTAGATCTGCCCGGTCTTCAACAGGAATTGTTGGAAGAAATTTATAAAGTAAACCCGAATATTGTTTTGGTTTTGAATAATGGCCGTCCGCTTACAATTCCGTGGGCTGCTGAGCATATTCCGACAATTGTGGAAGCCTGGCATCTTGGAACTCAAACCGGAAATGCGGTGGCGCAGGTTTTATACGGCGATTACAATCCGAGTGGGAAACTGCCAGTTTCTTTTCCAAGAAATGTGGGTCAGGTACCGATTTATTATAACAAATACAGCACCGGAAGACCTACAGACAGTGATAAGAATGTATTTTGGTCGCATTATTCAGATGTAGAGAAAACACCCCAGTTTCCGTTTGGTTTTGGTTTAAGTTATACCAAATTCGATTATAAAAACCTGAAGTTAAATAAAACATCTTTTGCAAAAGATGAGACAATTCAGATTTCTATTGAACTTACCAATTCCGGAAATTATGACGGAAAAGAAGTGGTGCAATTATACATTCATGATGAATTTGCGAGTATAATTCGACCAATAAAAGAGCTGAAAGGTTTCGAATTAGTGAATTTGAAAAAGGGAGAAACCAAAACAGTATCTTTCACCTTAACGGATAAAGAACTTGGTTTTTATGACAATGAAGGGAACTATTTGGTAGAACCGGGAACTTTCAAAATTATGGTTGGAGGAAGTTCTGACAAAGGTTTGGAAAGCAGTTTTGAATTAAAGTAATAAAAGAATTTTCGATATTCAGACCCTACAGGTTTTTAAACCTGTAGGGTCTGTTTTTTATTTTGAATTGAAATAATTAATAAATTTCTAAAATCATCAATTCATTACTAGAAATAAACGATTCAATAACTTCTTTTTTTGCAATCAGAAGCTCAGCGATTTCTTTTGTGTTTTTATTAAATGTTTTTAAAATTATGACTTTTGGAGGAGCTCCTTTTAAAAGTAATAATTTTTCGAAATCATCATCGTGAGTAAGAATTGTAAAGTTATTTTGTTTCGCAAAATCCCAGATTTCAATATCTTTTGCGGGTTGATTTATTTTAATGTCTTTGGAATGAAAACAGTCTGAAAAATAATTTTCAACAAGCTTGGTGATTCTCCATGAAATATTTGCATCCAGAAGTAATTTCATTAGGCTGCAATTATCTTTGTTATGTTTTCTCTATTGGCTGCAAACGCCAGAGCAGCAAGAATGTGCTCTTTTTTTAATTCAGGGAAATCTGCTGTAATATCCTCAAAAGACATTCCAGTAGAAAGCCATGAAAGAATATCTGAAACGCAGATTCTTGTTCCTGTAATAAGAGGCTTTCCAAATCGGATATCAGGATCTATAGAAATTAAGTTTTGCCAGTTATTATCCATAATTTTATTATTTACACAAATTTACACAAATAAATAGAAATTTAGTTTTAAAGATTTTAAACACATAAAGAAGATAGTTTATGAATGATTTAAAAAACTTTAAACAAAAGACTTTAGGGATCTCCCTGATTATCAAAAATCCCATGATCGGTTAAATTATTATCCAATATTCAGACCCGACAGGTTTTTAAAACCTGTCGGGTTTATTTTTTTTGTATTTTTAAAATCTAAAACTTCAAACCATTAAATCAAAAAAATGAAATACAACAGATGTGGAAAAAGCGGGTTATTATTACCTGAAATTTCTTTAGGATTATGGCATAACTTCGGATCGGTAGATAATTTTGAAAATGCCGAAAGCATTGCAAAAGAAGCTTTTGATAAAGGAATAACGCATTTCGATTTGGCCAATAATTACGGACCGGTCCCAGGTTCGGCAGAGGAAAATTTCGGTAAAATAGTATGGCATAATTTTCAGGGAAATCTGCGCGATGAAATTGTAATTTCTACCAAAGCCGGTTATACCATGTGGGATGGGCCTTATGGAGACTGGGGTTCCCGTAAATATTTATTGTCAAGTTTAGACCAGAGTTTAAAAAGAATGAATGTTGATTATGTAGATATTTTTTATTCGCATCGTCCGGATCCGGAAACACCTGTTGAAGAAACGATGATGGCCTTAGATCATGCCGTCAGATGTGGAAAAGCATTATATGTTGGAATCAGTAACTATTCGGCAGAAGAAACCAGAGTTGCAGTTGATGTTTTAAAACAACTGGGAACACCTTGCTTAATTCATCAGGCCAAATATTCTATGCTGGAACGTTGGGTAGAAAATGGTTTGCTGGATGTTTTAGAAGAAAAAGGAGTAGGCTGTATCGCATTTTCACCTTTGGCACAAGGACTTTTGACAGATAAATACCTAAACGGTATTCCGGAAAATTCAAGAGCGCACAATCCAAACGGGCATTTAAAAGAAGATGAGGTTACACAGGAACGTGTTCAGAAACTAATCCAGTTAAATGAAATTGCTCAAAACAGAAATCAGTCTTTGGCACAAATGGCCTTAGCCTGGCTGCAAAAAGACAAACGCATTACTTCCGTTTTGATTGGTGCGAGTTCTGTCCGACAATTGAATAACAATATTGATTGCCTTCAGAATCCTGATTTTACTTCAGATGAAATCAATGCCATCGAAACAATCCTGAAATAATCCTGAAATAATTTTATAAATGCTCCCATGTTTGACCATCTTAAAAATAAATTTCCAATAGAAGACCATAAATGGGAGCACTACATAAGCAGTTTTCATAAACTTGACGTTCCTTCAAAAACAGTTTTGTTGAATGAAGGAGATATTTCAGAGCGCATTTTTTTTATTGAAAAAGGCTGTGTAAGATGCTGGTTCAATAAAGAAGGAAAAGATCTCACACTTCAATTTTTTTTAGAAGGCGGGATGGTGGCTTCTATTGAAAGTTTCAGAAAAAAAATTCCAAGTCCGGTAACCATAGAAACTATTGAACCAAGTGTTTTATGGTACGTCGATAAAAAAGACATGGACAAGATTCTTAAGGAATTAATTGAAATACCGGAATTAAGAGAAAAATTTATAGACATTCTTTTCGAACGTACTTTCGATTATATGAAGCACTTTTTTTCTTTTATAAAAGATTCCCCGGAACAGCGTTATCAAAATATTTTAAAAGAAAATCCACAGATAATTAAACGTATCCCACAGCATTACATCGCTTCTTACCTCGGGATAACCTCCGTTCACTTAAGCAGGATAAAAAATAAACTGCTCAAATAAGCCCCATCTGCATTTGATAACAAATGTTATCGCCGAACAATTTACTGCAAAGTAATTTTGCTTCATAAAATTTAAACAATATGAAAGCAGCAGTAATTTATAAAAACGGAGAATTACCACAGTACACTGATTTTCCAGACCCTATTATCGAAAATGAAAATCACGTTTTAATGTCCGTTAAAGCATCGGCAGTTAAAAATTTAGACAAAAACATCGCAAGCGGAAAACATTATTCAGCAGATGACAAGCCAGCAGCAAAAGTGGTTGGCGGAGATGGAGTAGGTTTACTGGAAGATGGAACGAGAGTTTATGCATTAGGCGTAACCGGAATGATTGCCGAAAAAGCAATTGTTGACAAAAACAAAATGGTAAAAATTCCGGAAGGACTCGACGATTGTACGGCATCAGCATTACCAAATGCGGTTGCGGGTTCTGCTATGGCTTTACGTTTCAGAGCCAATATTCAAAAAGGAGAAACTGTTTTGATAAACGGAGCAACGGGTGTTACGGGAAAAATTGCGATTCAGCTGGCAAAACATTACGGAGCAAAAAGAATAATTGTTACCGGAAGAAATCAGGAAACCTTAAAATCATTATTGAATTTGGGAGCAGATGAATATATAGTCCTAATACAGCCTGAAGAGGATTTTATAACTCAGGTAAAACAGATTCATACCAATACTCCAATTGATATCATAATCGATTATTTATGGGGACACTCAGCTGAATTAATTCTTAAATCTTTAAAAGGTGAAGGTTCATTTACATACAAAACCAGGTTTATTTCTGTAGGTTCTTTGTCTGGCGATACGATCCGGTTATCGTCTGAAGTTTTGCGAAGTGTTGATCTGCAATTATCAGGTTCTGGTTTAGGAAGCTGGACTAAACAAGAAATGATACAATTAGTAAAGGAGATTTTACCTGAAATGTTTGAGTTGGCAGTGTCTCAAAAGTTAATTATCGAAACAGTTTCAATCAACATAAAAGACATTGAAAAAGTGTGGGATATGAATATTCCAGACGGAAAAAGATTAGTAATTACAATTTAAAAGTGTAATTAAACGCAAAACATTTCTGTTAGAGACGGACAGCAGTGCGTCTAACATTGCGAAAATGTTCTGGAAAGAAGACGCACTGCTGTGTGTCTCTACGATAAAATGGGGACAAAATTGTCCCCATTTTTTTATATTCATTTAATAATCATTGCCAATCCACCGCCACTTGCTAAACGGTATTTTAGTTTAGTACTAGAATCAACGGTTATAATTTCTCTTTTATAATCGACAGCGGCTTTGTCCGCATTTAATCCGTCAGAGAAAATTTCAGCTTCGAATTTTTTACCTTTTTCAAGGAAAGAAAAATCAATGGTAATATCTCTGGAATCCCAATTTGTAATGGCTCCTAAATACCAGGTTGAATTTTTTCTTCTGGCCATTGCTACGAATTTTCCAACTTCGCCGTCTAGAGCCACGGTTTCATCAAAAGTGGTTGGAGTTTTAGCAATAAAATCAGTACTTTCCTGTTCCTTCATATAAGCTGTAGGGCTGTCGGCCATCATTTGTAAAGGAGCTTCAAAAATAGTGTACAATGCCAATTGGTGACATCTGGTTCCCTGGCTTACGGGATTGGAATGGCTCGGTTTGAATTCGCTCCTGGTTGCATTTCGCATCGCACCAGGCGTATAGTCCATTGGCCCGGCCATCATTCGGATAAACGGAATCGTACAGTCGTAAGTCGGAACATCGTCATTTGGCGTCCATTTATTATTTTCTAATCCTTTTACACCTTCAAAATTTAGGATATTCGGAAAAGTACGCTGAATTCCGGTTGGCTTATACATGCCGTGAAAATCCAGAAGCAATTTATTATCTGCTGCTTTCTGTGCGATATCGTAAACTGAATTTACCATTTTAGCATCATCGCGATCCAGAAAATCAACTTTAAAACCTTTGATGCCTAAATTGGCATAATTCTTTAAAATCCCATCTGTGTTTTTGGTCAGAGCCATCCAGGAACTCCACAAAATGATTCCTACATTTCGTTGTTTTCCATAAGCGATTAAAGCTTCCAGGTCAACATTTGGATTGTGTTTCATGATATCTTCTTCGAGACTCCAGCCTTCATCCAAAACCACATATTCCACTTTGTTTTTTGAAGCAAAATCAATGTAGTATTGATACGTTTTTGTATTGATTCCGGCTTTAAAATCAATATTGTAAATGTTCCAGTCGTTCCACCAGTCCCAGGCCACTTTTCCGGGTTTTATCCAGTTGAGGTCTTTGATTTTTGTAGGCTCCGATAATTTCTGAACCATATCATTATTGGCTAAAGCGGCATCGTTTTCTGAAATCACAACAATTCTCCATGGAAAATTTCGGGTTCCTTTTGTTTGAACCAGATAATCGGCCCTTTCGGTAATAAGTCGGTTGATATTATTGAAACCGCCGTTTTTTTCCTGTAAAGGATATTTAGAAAAACGACTTTCAAAACCCGATTTTGCAGCATTATTGGTTACAAACAATCCGGGATAATCTTCGAGATTGGCTTCCAGGAAAACTGCTTTTTTATGATTTTTATAAGCAATTAAAAACGGTAAAAAAGCCAAAGTATCTTTTGAAAATTCGCTGATTTTTTTATTTTCATAATGTGCCTCAAAAGAAGAAATATAAGGATCTTTTGGGTTTCTTAAATCACGGACATAAGGCATTAGGGTATTGTAATCCTGATCGAAATTCAAAACCACTTCTTCTGATTTTACAGTGATTTCTTTTTTCTTTTTCGTTATAAAGCGATAAGCTATACCGTCATCGAAAGCACGGTATTCTATACTGAAGTCATTTTTGAAGTTTAAAATCAGCTGATTGTAATTGTTTTTAACGGATTTTTTTTTGTAAAACGGAGAATCAAATGAAGTATTTACTGTTTCTTTTTTCGAATTTAAAACAACTGCATTTTTTCCTAAAACTTCATTTTGATCTAAAGTAAGTGACATTGCAGATGGAGCTAAAACAACATCTTTTTCATGTAAAATTGTCCAGGTGATTTTATCAGCAACAGCAATTGTAACCTGAATTTTTCCGTTTGGTGAGTTCAACAAAAAATCTTGTTTTTTCTGAGCCAAAGAAAAATTCAGAAAAAGTATTATAAAAAAGAAAGAAATTGTTTTTTTCATGTTTTGTTATTTACGACTTAAAAATAGGAAACATTTAAAACATATAAGTTATGTAAGTTCATTTAAGTTAAAACTTATATTTACCTACATAACTTATATGTTTTAAAAACTTTGCAGTTTTGCGATATTATTTAGTTTCTGAATTTCAAATTATATTTCTTTACAATTTCCAAAGTCGATTTATCGGTAGAAAAAACCGAATTTAAACCTTGTGGCTCCTGCGGAGGATCTGTTGTCAAAGGATCGCCTGGATTCCATTTTCCATCAGCAGTTACAGCTTTTCCTTCACCACCAAATCCCCAAAAATTGGCAGCCTGTAACGGACCGTTATTCGCAACACTTTCGGCGACGCGACCAAAAATATAATTGTAAAAAATATCTCTGTCTGCAACAGAAGAACTGCTGACCAAACTCTCGTTTTCTCTCGGCAAACCAAACTCCTCAATAATAATTGGACGCTTCAGATTATTGGCCACTTTTACGTGTTTGTCAATATAAATCCCGGCATTTTCAAGTGTTGTTGGCAATGTTTTTTCGGAATTATCAGCCTTGAACCAACCCCAGTTTTTCGGCCAGATGTGCATCGTCAAATAATCAATATTAGGATTTTGATGTGTTCTTTCAAAAATCCCGATATCGTCATTCGAACTGTTTAAGCCCTCAGAGCCAGTAGAAACCAAATGGTTTTTGTCCAGACTATCAATCAAATTCACAATATTATTTAGCCAAGTCGTAAATTTTGCTTCATTTTCAGGCGTAAAAGTACGTGGTTCGTTTCCGACCTGCCAGGCCATAATCGTGTTGTCTTCGGTATATTTCTTTTTAGAATATTTGTTTGTTCTTCCAATAATAAACT
>JBDTNT010000273.1:0-12320 GCA_039933615.1 Flavobacterium sp.
CGAATGTTGTCTTTTGTTGATGTTTTCTTCGTTTTCATCATCGATTTCCCCAAAAAAGTAAGCGACATATTTTTGCAGTAAATGTGCAATCCAGATGATGATGAAAAACAACAAGATATTTCCTAAAGTAAAAGTGATACTTCCAATGGTGTTCGGATGGCTTAACAAAGCTCCTAAAGAAGTTCGCAACGATTCCCAGATATTCAGATTTGACCCAATGACAACCAGCCACATATAGCTGATAATAATGATAAATGGTTTTTTGAGTGTTTCTGATAAACTCTCATGGTCAAAGATTTTATCAATTCCACGTTTTACTCTGGTAGTGTAGATTTGTAAAATAATAATTTCTAAGATTATTTTTAAAAGCACACTTAGTGCAATAATCTGGGTAAGTGAAATAAAAGCAGTAAGGCTTAGCATATTTGAAAGCGAAACTCTCCCGAAAATGTTGTACAAAATGGATAAACCATTAAAAACAATAAAAATAATACTGGCCCATTTAAAGAAGCCTTTAATGTATAATTCCTCTTTTACACTCTTAATCTGAACCAAACCATAACGGATTCCAAAAGCATTAATAACAATAAAGCAACAGCGTTGCAATAATCCGACACTAATAAACAAGTCAAGGAAACAAAGGGCTAAGAACAATCCCAAAAGAAAAGTCCAGTTTCTCATAGCATTGGCTGACCATTTATTTTTGAAAAGTATCGTAAGGATTCCCAGTAGAATCAGTTCAAGTATTTCTATAAACAGGGCGGGAGCATACAGGTTGCTTACAACGGCTATATTAAGTCCAATAATTGCTACCGGAATTATAACGCCTTTGTTCAGGTATTTGAAATTAAAAAGAGCAAGATTTTCAGTATGTCCGTTACTTTTTAAATATTTTAGATTGCGGGAAATGTACCAGCCTAGTAATCCCATCAAAAAGGCCAGCGTGATTAACCCTCCGGCACGATAACTCAGATAATAAGCAGCGACACTTTCTTCGATAAGAACTTTTGCCTTGATGGATTGGGCAACTTGGTTTTTAGGAATTGAATCCGAAATGCTCCAGATAAAAGGATATTCCTTCTTAAGCATACTGATTCCTGATTTTTCAAGCTTATTTTCTACAGTAATAAGCGCATTAGAAACGGCAATTTTTCTTTCTACGGTCAGTCTTTTGTATTTGTTTAAAACACCCTGGTTTTTAGTCATCAGGCTATCGGTGTCTTTGTATTTTTTTCTAAGATTGGCGAATTCGTTTTTAAACTGTTTGCGGCGAATGGTATCTTTAATAAGGCCAACCAGCGCCTTGTCCTTGCGCAATTCGATAAAGCGGTCTTTTATTTTTTCGAGGTTTTTGTTGCGTAAATTGACAGCGTCATTTTGTTCTTCCAGTTGCTGTTGGATTTCTTTTAAAACAACGCGGTACATTTGCTGGTTGCGGACATTTGGGTTTGCACCTTTCAGGCTCGCTAAAATTAAATCGAGTTTGCTTTGGGTTCTTTTTATGTCGCCAAACAAATGATGGCTTGCTCCGTCAAAGTCGGCATCATTGTAAGCGGTTTCCATCACGGCACTGGCTTTTTCAATAGCCATCAGGTAATCGCTGTCGGTAACTGTTTCTTCGAATAATTTAGAACGGCTTTCTGTTTTTTTAGTGGTAGTCTGCGAGTGTGCAAGCGGCGCAAAAAACAGGAATGCAAGTAGGGCTGATAAACCAATAAAACTTCTTTTTTGAATCATAATTGAATGTATGAATTAGGGTTCCCAAATTTAATTTTTTTTGACGGACTTTCATTAAAAATGCACAAGATTTGAAAGGAAGTTTTTCTACTGTTTTTTAAAGCGAAGCCGCTTAACGGTTTAGCGAAATAATTTTGGTTTTTTTGGGGTCTAATATCAGGTTTTTTGCTGAAAAACCAATTTGTAGGAATTGATGTAATTATTCTGAAAACCAGTTATTTGAAATGTACTATCTAAATAAAGAATTAATGGTTATGTATGAAAAAATCCAATTTTCGTAAATTGGATTTTTGATAGTTTTATAAAGGAAATTTCTGTGTATATAACTATTTTACAGCCTCAATTTCCATCATTCAATAACCCTACACAGCTGCTCAATTTAAGCTGGTCAGCATCCGGACAACCGGATTTGTGAAAAAACGCTGATAACTCCTTCCATTTGGTGTTTTTACAAAAGAAAAAGTAATAAAAACCTTTAAGAACAGTACTGTGAATGACATGGTCAAGCGAAGTGCTTTGCCATGAGTTTCAGATCCGCTTTTGCAGTAATTTTAAGATATATTAAATTATGTAAAATATTAAATATCAGTATTTTTAAGGTTCTTATGTTAAAGTTATTGTTTGTTATTTAAATTAATCCTGAAATATAAAAAAATACGAGTGTGAAGCAGTTTTTTTTATGTAATTCAGAATTATAAATTTTAAACATTTAGTATATCCCAGATTCCGGTTCTGGCAGTTTCTTTTGCATTGGTTTTCTGAACGAATGTTTCAGTTGCATTTGGATTGTTCAATTAAAAAATAGTGTCATTTAATTCGATGATGGCTGCTGTTATTTTTGCTTATTCAGGTTTAAAAAGAAGTTCAGACTAACAGCAATCTGTTTTAGAAATAAGCCTTAAAAATGACTTTCTGTTACGAAAATACAACACTATTTTCAGGGCAATTAAGTGATTTTAAAGTCAGCAGTTTTCAATAAAAAATATACTTTTGCTTCAATAATCAAGACATGAAATTTAAGTCTTATAGATTTCTTGAAAAAAAATGCATCAAAAACTAAGGGAACATATAGAAAAAATAATAGCGCTGACAGAGGATGAATTCTCGCTGGTACTTTCGAATTTTCAACACAGAAGTTTTAAGAAAAAAGAATTTCTGATTCAGAAAGGGGACAACGATGTTGATTGCTACTATATCGTTTCAGGGCTTTTAAAGCTCATTTACGACGATGAAAACGGAAATCAGCACATTGTATCCTTTGCAATGGAAGATTGGTGGGAAAGTGACTTTATTTCGTTTTTTACCGGTACTACAGCAACAATGTCTTTGCAATGTATTGAAGACACTGATGTTTTCTGTATTTCAATTGAAAATTATCAGAAGTTGTGTGTATCGCTTCAGAAGATGGAACATTTTCTGCTTAAAAAGTCAAACTCAGGTCATATTGCTTCACAAAGGCGCATATTGTCTTTTTTGACTTCCAGTGCCAAAGACCGTTACGATTTGTTGCTTGAACAGTATCCTTCCTTATTTCAGCGGGTCAACAAAACGATGCTGGCTTCTTATTTGGGTGTTTCCCGCGAAACATTAAGCCGGCTTTCCTCTTAATTTTTCTTTCCTCATTTGACATTTGTGATGTTTGTCACATGTAAAAATCTCAGAATCGATTCAATTTTGCAGCTGGAATTTAAAACTGTAAAAATGAAAAAAGCCGTAAAGATTTTGGTAATTACATTATTAACTGCTGTGCCTTTAACAGCACAAACTAAAAAAAACAAACAAATGGAAAAGAGAGTAATCAACCCCTGGGAATGGCAGGACAAACGCAGTTATGTACAGGCTGTAGAGGTGAAAAATCCGGAAGGAACGCTTTATGTTTCGGGGCAGACGGCTATTAACGCTGAAGGCGTTTCCAGCGACGCAGATATGAAATCGCAATTGATTCAGACTTTAGAGAATCTGGAAAAAGTGGTAAAGGATTCGGGGTATGAATGTAAGAACATAGTAAGACTTAATGTTTACACGACATCAGAGGCGGAACTTTTTACTTGTTTTGATGTTTTTCAGGACTGGATCGCCAAACATGGTATCAGACAAACCACAACTTTACTGGAAGTTAAGATGCTTTTCGATACCTTAAAAGTCGAAGTTGAAGCTACAGTTGTAAAATGATTTAAATAAAAAAAAGATTATTTTTTAGCAGGACTATTCAAATTTATGCTGCTGATCGCGTGATAAATTCAATAAAAAACAGCGTTTAGAAATGATTATCCTAAACGCTGTTTTTTATTGGCAAGTTCTAATTCTGCTATAATTTGTTTTTTCATCAGGGTATGAATGTAATCTTTGGCCTCAGCATAAGAAACCTGATATTTTCGTGGAATATCCTGCAAATGAGAAGGGAATATATCCAGTATTTTATCATAATAAATGTCAAGTTGGTTTTCGTCCGGCATTTCAAATTTCAGACGGATTTGAAATCTTCTTAGTAAGGCAGTATCAATACTGTGGTAATGGTTGGTCGCACAAACCAGCAAACTGTCATCAGGAAAATAATCAATCAATTGGATAATCGTGTTTACCAGACGTCTCATTTCTCCCACGTCTTTGTCTTCGCTGTCACGGCTTTTCCCGATCTGATCGAATTCATCCAGAAACAAAACCGCTTTCTCGCGAATCGCTTTATCAAAAATTGCTTTTACATTTTTGGATGTTTCTCCAATTCTGGCATTAATTAAAGTGCTCAGGTTTATGATTACAATATTTTTGTTTAAAGCAGCCGCAATGGCCTTTGCGGTAGTGGTTTTACCACATCCCGAATGACCGTGAAGCAATATTTTATTGTCGACTTTGAGATTGTATTTTTTTAATTCCTCCAGATATTGATGCTCCTTTATTGCCTGAGCTAAAGCCGCTTTATTTTCAGCACTAAAAAATAAATCGTTCAGTGCAATTTTTTCAGTATCGTTTACGGTAAGCTCGTACAGATTCATTATAACTTTTTATTTTCGGCAAAAATAACGCTTATTATGCAATTTCTAAGCTTAAATTTTATTAGCTAAAAGTTCTGCTAATAAAGTCGTAATACTCACGGAAGCACAGGCAATACCTTCATCTGCAGCACCGTAATAAATGTAAAGTTCGTCTTCAATAAGGACAGTACCGGTAGGAAAACAAACATAATTGACATAACCTTTCAATTCCCAGGGTTGATCGGGAACAAAAAGCGGATAGGGAAGGCGTGAAATTTCTTTTGTCGGATCATCTATGTCCAAAAGTGCCGCGCAGGCAACGTACATATAACCATTTATAGTATCGTGAACGCCGTGGTATATTAATAGCCAGCCATGTTCTGTTTCAATTGGCGGTGCCCCGTTTCCCAGATAACTCAATTCGTGCGGAAATTTTGGATCGAGGACAATATGTTTATTGAAATTGAGCATGTATTTGATCCAGTATTCCGGAGTTATTTCGTCAAGACTGTTGACAGCTGCCAGCTGAATCCCGGGACGGATGCGATGCAGAAAATGTAATTTGCCATTGATCCTTCTTGGAAAAAAGACCACATTTTTATCCCATACATAACTGCCTCCGGTACTGGGCTGAAAATATTTTATGTTTAAATCTTTTTGGTTTTTTATAGAAGACCGCAATTCATCACCCGTCATTTGTGGCACGATGATACCGTGTTTATCGAATTTTTTCAGATCTGTTGAAGTGGCCAGGCATCCAAAAGCATTTTCTCCGTCATAACCACAATACGATAAATAATACAGATCATCAATTTTGACAATCCGCGGATCTTCTACACCGTATTTTTCATTTGGGGTTTCGGGAACTATAACCGGATGATCGTATCGTTCTGCAATCGTAAGGGGATCAGAAAGCCGGCAATAGCCAATAGTGGAATGATTTCCTTCGGCTACAGCACGATAAAAAATATGTATTTCGTTATTAACGGCAATAACTGCCGGATTTAGAACACCTTCAACCTCAAAATCTAATTCTGTTTTGGTAATAATCAAACCGTGTTTACGTATCATAGTGGTGGAATTTTAAATCAGTGTCCATAAAATTATCAAATTCTGTTGGTGTTGTGTTACATAAAATTTCTAAATCCTTTCAGAATTAAACGGAATGGCATTTTGTTAAATTGGTCTTAATTGTATGAAATGGATGACCGGATTCTTAAAAGTATTTGGTCATTAGTTTATATTTGTAAGAAGTAAATCAACTATTAAACAGTTATTCAATACATATTTAATGAAAATAAAATCCGTTATAATTTGTGTTTTTCTGCTGACCTGTTCGGCAGTGTCCTACAGTCAAAACGTAAAACTCATTACTGTTGACCAGCTTCAGGAAAGGATAAAAAAGGGTAAAGACAGTACTTATGTGGTCAATTTCTGGGCAACCTGGTGCGCTCCGTGTATTAAGGAATTACCTCATTTTGAAAAACTGAGTCAGGAATATAAATCAGAAAAACTGGCGGTAGTCTTGATCAGTGTTGATTTTAAATCAAAATTGAATTCCGCAGTTGTACCATTTGTAAAAAGAAAGAATATTAAAAATCAGGTTTTTCTTTTAAATGAAAGTAACCCACAGGAATATATCGACCGGATAGATCCGTCGTGGTCGGGCAGTATTCCGGCAACGATCTTCATTAAAAATGACAAGAAGAAATTTATGGAAACCGAACTTACATACGAACAATTACTAACAGAATATAAAAAATTATAAATTATGAAAAAGTACATCACGATGGTGCTGGTTTTTACAGCGTTTCTGTCTCAGGCACAAAGCAAAACCCTTAAATCGGGGGAAGCTGCACCGGATTTTAAACTGAAAAATGTAGATAATAAAGATATTTCTTTTGAAAGTTATCCAAAAGCAAAAGGTTTTATTGTTGTATTTACCTGCAACACATGTCCGTATGCAAAAGCCTACGAGCAAAGAATAATCGATCTTGATAAAAAATTCAAGCCGGAAGGGTATCCTGTAATTGCAATCAACCCAAATGACCCTGAAGCTTCAAAAGCAGATACTTTTGATAAAATGCAGGACTTGGCGAAAGAGAAAAAATACGCTTTCCCTTATTTATTTGATAAAGGGCAGTTGGTAACAGACCAATACGGAGCGAAACACACACCACATCTTTTTATCGTTTCTAAAACAGCAAAAGGAACTGTAGTAGAATATACCGGTGCAATCGATAATGACCCGGAAGGAACAAAAGACGAAAAAACAAAATATGTTGAAGATGTAATTTCAGCACTGCAGAAAAACCAAAAACCAACTGTGACGGAAACAAAAGAGATTGGTTGTACTGTGAAAAGAAAAGCAAAAGCATAAAATTAAAAACATCAAAAATGTTTAGGAAACGTCTCATAATCTGAGGCGTTTTTTTATTTTGAGAGATTTATAAAAGGCAGGATTTTAAAAGTTCCGGTTGAAAATAGTGTTATTCTATCGGGCTTTGTTATTTCAGGGAATGAGAAATCACACTTAGAGATCGTATTCTCATTATTCACAATTAGCATTTACTCTTGTAGTGTGATTTCTCGTTCCTTCAAATAACTTGATTTTTGATAAATTGATACCAGGTTTTAGGAATTGGCATCAATAATATTTTGTACAAGGACAATAAAAGTTTCTGTATTTTTAAGTTCCTGCTTCATGGACAATAAAACATGATCCGATAATCTAAACTGTTCCATCATATCTTTTTTCAGATATTTAATCATTGATTCCAGGCTTCTGGTATCGTTTTCTTCCTGATTTTTTAGTTCGCGCTGTTTGCTTTCCAAATAATCTAAAGTCCTTTTTAATCTTTGAACGTTTAATTTTTCCAAGTTTTAATCTTCTTAAATTTTAATAAAAAAAACGATAATCAAGAGTATGACAAATCCAATATGCTCCAAAAAACCTATTACCATTTGAAGTTGCCCTAACCAAGAGTACCGTTTTTTTTATTTACGTTCAAATTGACAATTTGGATTGCCTTAAGTTCCTTTTTTATTTTAATTTTCATAATCAGTAGATTTCTAATAAAATAAAAAACAGTTTAATTATTAAACTAGTTAACATTGGGTGCAATTCTATTTTTAAAATGCAGCGTATCTAATTTAGAACGCTGATGACACCGATTTGCTACCGCAAAAACGCGGATTTATACTGATTTTAAATATAGAATCTAAAAAAATCCGTTTTTGTCCGCGTCTTCGTGATAACGAATCGGTCAAATCCGCGTCAAAATATATTATTTTTTAATTACACCCAACAGGTTAAAATAGTTAATTTTTTTCCCTGAAGAGCTGCTGTACGTTTGTATCAATTAAAAAGAGAACAATTAGGATTACATCTGTAGAAAAAATGATTGAACAGTATGTTTCGGCCTGGAATGGGAATAATTTCGAAGCATACAAAAGGGAATTTGCAAAATGCCGGGCGGCTGATGCCGTCTACATCGATCCTTATTCGGAAATTAAGGGTTTGGATGAATTAGCCGGTTTTGCACAAAAATCACTTGAAATTATGCGGTCTCTTAAAATCTTATTTCAAATTACGTAAATATTCAGAAGGGGAGATGCCGAATTCATTTTTGAAATTCACAGTAAATCGTTTAGGGGAATTGAAACCAACGGCATAAGCAATTTCAGCAATCTGAAGCTGACTTTTTTCCAAAAGCTGTCTGGCTCTTTTCAGTCTGACCGTTCTTATGAATTCCGCCGGGCCTTTTCCGGTGATGTGCATTAATTTTTTATACAAATGCGTTCTGCTTAAACCAACAATAGTACTGAGTTCTTCTACCGTAAAATCCGGATTGGCTATATTTTCCTCGACCGTTTTGATGGCTTTCTCTATTAATTGTTCATCGAGGGAAGTAATCGTTATTTCGCCTGGCACAATATCAATTTTCTGACTGAATGCCTGATGGGATTTTTTGGTCCAGTCTAAAAATTTATCGACACGGAGTTTTAGCAGATTAAAATTAAATGGTTTCGTCAGATAATCATCAGCACCCAGCGTAAGTCCTTCTATTTTGTATTCTTCAGCGGTTCTGGCGGTAAGCAGGATCACAGGAATATGGGACCACTCCAGCGTCGTTTTTATTTGGGCACACAATTCGGTACCGTTCATTTTCGGCATCATGACATCACTCACCACAATATTGACATTGTTTTGCTGTAACTTTTCTATGGCTTCAAGTCCATCATTGGCAATCAGGACCGTATAAAATTCAGAAAGACTTTCGGACATGAAATCACAGAAATCTTTATTGTCGTCTACAAAAAGCAATACCGGTTTTTCGTTTGTTTTCTTTTCAGGACTGATTTCAACCGAATGGATTTGCTCTTTATTTTTTACTTTTTGAATCGGAAGGCGGAAGGTAAAAATACTTCCTTTCGGCGTATTGTCCGTCACCGAAATACTGCCTCCGTGCATCGTAATGTATTCACTCACAATGTGAAGTCCGATGCCGCTTCCTGTATTTTCTTCACTTTGTACAGCCTGATAAAAGCGTTCAAAAATATGTTTCTTCTCCTTTTCAGGAATCCCCTGACCGGTGTCTGAAATAGTCACACAGACATTTTTGTCTTCCCGGTAAATATGCAAATTGATGCTTCCACCGTCGGGTGTATATTTAAAAGCATTGGATAACAGGTTAAAAAGTATTTTCTGGACTTTTACGCTGTCAAATTCCATCATTAGAGTTTCCATTTCGCTGGTGTATGAAAACTTCATATTTCGGTCTGTTGCGTACGACTGAAATAGTGTGCATCTTTCTTCAATATAATAGACAAAATCACCTGATTTAAGATTCAGGTTTTCGGTGCCGACATCAAGTTTACGGAAATCCAGCAGCGAATTAATCAGCGCCATTAACTGCTCTACATTTTTATAAACAATACCGAGTTTCGCCCGAAGGCTGTCTTCGAGGTCTTTATTCAGAATAGTTTGGAGCGGAATGGTAATCAGTGTCAGCGGGGTTCTCAGATCATGGCTGATATTGGTAAAAAACCGAAGTTTCATTTCATTCAGATTAATCTGCTGAAGATGTTCCAATTGTATGCGTTGCTGTTCCAGCTCTTTCTGATGTTTTTTCTTTGTATAGCTGATAAGGTAAATCGTAATTCCGGTGATGGCCAGTATATACAACACTATTGCCCAGCCCGACAAATAGAAGGGAGGAGTGACCGTAATAGCTAAGACGGTTGCTTTCTCGTTCCAGATTCCGTCGCTGTTTGAAGCTTTAATTAAAAGTTTGTAAGTTCCCGGGGCAAGCGATGAAAACTCAATTTTGTTTTTTTCTGTCGGAAGCCATTGATTACTGAAACCTTCCAGTTGGTACAGATATCGGACCTTATCGGCATTGACTAAATCTGCAGTTGTAAATTGAATGGCGATTAATTTATCATCATAACTAAATGTTATTTCAGCAGTTTGTTCCATTGTCTGCTTCAGCAAACGATGTCCATTGTAGAGCGAATCGACCTGAACGGCTATATTGCCAAGACTTAATCCGGTAAAAATGACTTTGGCAAGAGGCTTGCTTTTTTCGGCCATCTTATTTGGATTTACCGCAGTATAACCCTCTGTTCCGCCCAATAGAATGTCTCCGTTTTGAAGTTTGTAAATTCCATGGGTATTGAAATAGTTATCCTGAAGCCCGTCTTTAACAGAAAAGTTCCGACTGCTTATTTTCAGTACCCCTTTTGCATTGGGCTCTACCGATAATACCGATAATCCGTTGCTTGTCGTGACCCAAATATGCCGGTGATTGTCTTCGATAATTCCTTTTACAATATTATCAGACAAACCATTCGTTTTGTCAAAATAATAAACCGTATCTTTTTTGGTATCCCAGACAGATAAACCTTTTGAGTGCCCGAGCCAGATATTATCTCTGGTATCTTTATAAACGACAGAAGTAAATAGTTGTCTGAATTTTTGGGTTTTGCTCCCATTTCCTAAAGCTTTGACTTGCTGGCCGGTTAGAATGTCTATTATAAAAAGGCCACTGTCTGTTGCAACGTATAATTGATCTCCGTTGTCATAAAACATGTCCAGCGTAAACTCCAAACCTTTGACAGTTTTGGCTATTGTCTCAAAATTTGTTGTATTACTTCTAAGACACTGAATCCCTTGTCCCAGCGTCCCGATCCATAAATTGCCGTAGCGGTCTTCTTTTAGATTCCAGATATCATTGGAATTTAAAGAGCTGTTTTCTTTTGTAAAATGTTTGAAATGTCCGTTTTCATAGCAAAACAAACCATTTAAATAAGTACCAATCCAGATCCTTCCTTTTTTATCTTCCAATAAAGAAACAACCACATTGCTGGCCAATGGCATTTTCCGGATTGTATTGCCGGATGCTTTATCTCTGAGATATAAACCATTTCCGTCGGTTCCCAGCCAGAGATTTCCTTTTTTATCTTCGAGAAAAGTACTGACATCCTTGCAATCCTGTAATTCGATATTAACCAGATTCCCGAAACTGTTATTATAATAGGATATCCCTTTTTTGTTGTGACCCGCCCACATTGTTCCGGTATCATCCTTGTACAAACAACCGATGTTATTGGAAGCAAGAGAAGAATTGTTGTCCGGATTGTTTGTAATATTAGATATACTGTCAGTAGCTGTATTGTAAATAAAAATTCCCTGATGATCGGTGCCAATCCAGATATGTCCGTTTCCATCATCTTTGATGTCGAATATGACATCATTTTGTGAATTTACAGCAGAATTCAGGCTGATTTTTTTCCACTCTGCGGTAGTGTCTTTTTTATAATAGACGGCAGCTGTATTAGAGAAAATCCATAAGCCGTTTTGGGAATCGACATAAATCTTATTCTTTTTATTTTGAATGTTCTGTTTTACAAAATCAGGTAGTTTCAAAAAAGTTTCCCTGCCATTGCTTTTGTTTATTTTTGAAATATTTCCGGAATGGAGAACCCTTACAACAGAATTTCCGTCATCACCCAAAAATATATTGGCAGCTTCTGTTATTTTTTCTTTCGATATGAAAGTTTTCAATACCTTTTTGTGTGTATCATAAACGAAGATGTTGTTTTCAGAGAAAACCCATAAATCTTTGTTTTTATCGACATAGACCTTATAATTCTGATCGGCCTTAATCCCGAAATCTTTCAGTAAATTTGGAATATCACTTCTGAAATTATCCTTGTTTCGCTGATAAGCTATATAACTGAATTCTGTACTAATCCAGATATTCCCCAAACCATCTTCCTGCAATCCGCGGATATCGTCGTTTATTATAGAGGAAGGTTTGTCGGATTTTGTTGAATATACTTTAAAGCCGTAACCATCGTAACGGTTCAGACCTGATTCTGTACCAATCCATAAAAAGCCGTAACTGTCTTTTAAAATACTTTTTATTGTACTATTAGAAAGTCCATCGTTAGTTCTTAAATGATGAAAGGTATACGACGATTGTCCCACAGCATCAAAACAGGTGAGGAGTGACAGAAAAAGGACGTATAGAAATCGGTTAAAAACTTTCATTTGAAGATAAACTGCTTTTGAAGGCACAATATAGCACATTTTAAGAAGTTGCA
>JBDTNT010000274.1:0-8965 GCA_039933615.1 Flavobacterium sp.
ACGGATTCACAAAAGTAACCGACAAAGATGCAGCAGTTTATACCAGAAAAATTGCACTTGAAGAAGCTATTTTTGTTGGAAATTCAGCTGGAGCCTGTATAAAAGGATTATTACAGCTTAAAGAACACTTTAAGCCTGATGATGTGGTGGTAGTTCTTTTTCACGATTCAGGAAGCCGTTACGTAG
The DNA here is from genome assembly GCA_039933615.1 of Flavobacterium sp. GTDB lineage: Bacteria > Bacteroidota > Bacteroidia > Flavobacteriales > Flavobacteriaceae > Flavobacterium. Next base: position 187 of record JBDTNT010000274.1, read on the forward strand.
GTAAAATGTTCAATGATGACTGGATGCGGGAACGTGGATTTTTAGAAGAAAATATTACGAAAGCAGAAGATGTCATAAAAGATCATATAGACAAGGAATTAATCGTTGTTCGTACCGAAGAATTGGTTTCACATGCTATTGAACGTATGCGCAAATATAAAATCTCACAAATTCCTGTTGTAGATATCAATGGATTTGTAGGTTCGGTTGATGAAACTGATTTATTCAGAAGTTATGTCGCTGATAAAAATGTAGCCGAAAAACCTATCAAAGAAGTAATGGGAAAACCATTCCCGATTGTTAAGATGGGAACACCAATTGAGGAAGTTTCTAAATTATTTACCAAAGAAAATGATGCTGTCCTGATTGAATTAGAAAACGGCAACCATCATATTATAACGAAATATGACATTATTGGGTCAATAAAATAAGAACTGAATTCGTCACTTAGTAATCCATAAGTCTGATATGAAAAATTAGACTTATGGATTTTTTTAGCTTAAAATAAAAAAATATGAATTTTACAGCCATAGATTTTGAAACAGCAACCGCCTACCATCCTTGTTCTGTTGGAATCGTTACAGTAGAAAATGGAATAATCACAGATGAGTTTGTTACTTTAATAAAACCTCCTAATAATGAATACAATCCGTTCACGATTCGCGTACATGGAATTTATCCGCGTGATACTGTAAATGCAAAATCATTTGTACAGGTATATCCGGAGATTGAAAAAAGATTGAGAAACAGGGTAGTTGTAGCGCATAATGAAAGTTTTGATCGTAATGTTTTGGTTAAATCGATGGCACTTTATGGCTTAGACTATGAGGATTTAAACATTGCCTCAAAATGGGAATGCACTGTTAAGATTTACAAAGCAAAAGGCTTAAAACCTACGAAGCTAAGTGATTGTTGTCGTGAAATGAATATTCTGCTAAACCATCACGAAGCTCTTTCTGATGCACGCGCTTGTGCTAAATTGTACATGTTGAAATAATTAAACAAATAAATTTGTAAGATTAATATTATTTTATTTATTTTTAAGCTTTTATGAATTAATATAAAAACTTAAAAATGAAAGAAGACTTTCTTCATTATCTGTGGAAGTTTAAGAAGTTTGACACATTGAACCTAAAAACTACTCAAAACGAACCAGTCACAATTATCAAAGCAGGGGACTATCTAGAATCTGCCGGACCTGACTTTTTTAATGCCCAGATTATAATCGGAAATCAAAAATGGGCAGGAAATGTTGAAATTCATTTAAAATCATCGGATTGGTATATACATGGCCATGAAAGAGATGTCGCCTACGAAAATGTAATTTTGCATGTAGTCTGGGAACATGATACTGAAATTTTTAGAGAAAACAATACAGAAATTCCTGTTTTGGTTTTGAAGAATTATATTTCTTACGGCTTAATTAATAGTTATAATTTATTGGTAACACCAAAATCATGGATTCCATGTGAAAAGGAAATTGCTAAAATCAATGACTTTGTTTTTAAAAATTGGCAGGAACGGTTGTTTTTTGAGCGATTAGAACGGAAATCGACATTCATTTTTAATTTATTGGAAGAGACCAACCAGGATTGGGAAGCCGTTTTATTTTGTTTACTGGCGAAGAATTTTGGTTTAAATACAAATGGGAATACCTTTTTGCAAATAGCGAAATCTGTTCCGTTTTCAATCATCAGAAAAGAAAGTTTTGAAGCAGAAAATCTGGAAGCTTTACTTTTTGGCAGCTCCGGTTTATTGGATGCTGAAAAAGAAGATGTTTATTTTACAGATTTAAAGATTAGGTATTTTTATCTTTTAAATAAATATCAGCTGGCAAAAACATATACAGATCCGCTCCAGTTTTTTAAACTCCGGCCTGATAATTTCCCAACCATCCGACTTTCTCAACTGGCCTCTTTGTATCATAAACATCAAAATTTATTTTCTAAAATAATTGAGGTAAAATCAATTAAACAAGTCTATGAGCTATTGAGAGTTTCGACTGCTTTATACTGGCAGGATCACTATCAGTTTGACAAGGAAAGCCCTAAAAAGGCAAAAGCATTATCAAAATCTTTTATTGATTTAGTAATTCTGAATACTGTAATTCCGCTTCAGTTTGCCTTTGCAGAAAAGAGAGGAGAGCTTATTTTTGAAGATTTAATTGATTTTATGAATGAAGTTGCTCCGGAGAAGAATTCAATTATCGATAAGTTTGAATCTTTCGGATTGATTTCAAAAAGCGCTTTTGATACACAGGTATTATTACAGCTCAAAAACGAATATTGTAATCAAAAAGCCTGCTTAAAATGTGCCATCGGAATGGAGTTGTTAAAAAATAATTAGAAAAGTAATTCGTGTATAATTTTGTACTTTTGCTAAAATATAAAATCACGAATAAATATGTCTGCAATTATAAAACTAAAATTCTTTTTTGAAAAATATGGTTTTCATGTATCATCAAGATTAGCAGATAAATTAGGTATGCGTGTAACAAGCGTAAGATTGTTTTTTATCTACATTTCATTTGTAACCGTTGGTTTGGGCTTTGGAGTTTATTTAACTTTAGCTTTTTGGATTCGGTTAAAAGATTTAATCAGAGCAAAAAGAACTTCAGTTTTTGATTTATAAAAAAAGGCCGCTCCAATACTAAATTTAGAGGCGGTTTTATATGTTATTTAGCTTTCCGAACTCTAATTCCACTTTTTTAAGTCCTTTTATAGAAAATGGTCTAAAACCATTATTGTGTTTCAGCTCTGCAAACACAGGCTATAGATCGGCACTGTATTGTCTTCGTTTTGGATTCCTATTTCATTAAGCGGTAATTTCCTTGTTATATCCTTTATGTCTTTCCATATTATCGTTCCTTTCAATACTTCCATTCCGATCATAAAATTTTCTTATAAAAAAAGAAAGAGGGAGTCTCAACTTGAGATCCCTCTTTCTTTTTTTATAAAATATAGAATATAACTATTCCGTTTCTTTACTGTTATTAAGTCTTGATCTTTTCTTGCTATATCCAAAATAAACCAGGATACCAATCGCCAGCCATCCAAGTGAAAGTAATTGAGCGTCTATGCTTAAATTAATCATTAAGTAAGTATTGATAGAAATACCACAAACAGCAATTACCGGTAAAGCTGGAACTTTGAAAGTTCTGGTTAATTGAGGTTGTTTTACTCTTAAGATCCAGACAGCAATACAAACCATTGTAAAGGCAAATAAAGTACCAAAACTAGTCATATCTGCCAGCTTGTTAATTGGAGTAAAAGAAGCAACTACAGCAATAATACCACCCAAAATCATTAAGTTCGTTTTTGGGGTTCCTGAAATTGGATTTACTTTAGAGAATACAGCAGGGATTAATCCGTCTTTAGACATTCCAAGAAAAATTCTTGATTGTCCCATAATCATTACCATTAATACGGAAACTAAACCAATAGTTGCAGCAATTGTGATTATCAAACCTGCCCAGCCTTGTCCGGCAATATCAAATGCATATGCAACTGGTGCTTTAATAGCTTCAGGATATTTACCTAGTGGATTGAAATCTTTATAATTCATCATTCCTGTTAATACCAGAGAAACAAGAATATATAAAGTAGTACAAATTAATAAAGAAGCAATAATAGCAAAAGGGACATCTTTTTTAGGATTAATAGCTTCTCCGGCTTGTGTAGAAACAGCATCAAAACCTACGTAAGCAAAGAAAATTGCTGCAGCTCCCGATACAATTCCACCTATTCCGTAAGCATTATGTGTAGTTTCTTTTTCAATGATCTGAGTAGCAGCTGGAATAAATGGGTGCCAGTTTGCTGTATTGATAAAGAAAAGTCCTGCTATGATAACAAATATTACTGCAGAAACTTTAAGGATAACAATCATATTATTCGCTTTTGCAGCACTTTTAGTTCCTTTGATAAGTAATGAAATAACTAAAATAACGATACAAAAAGCAGGCAGATTCATAGAGAATCCTTCTCCGGTATAACTTGCCGGGTCTGTAGTAAGCCATTCAGGAAGATGAATATGAAACATTTTGAGTAGTTTATTAAAGTATCCTGACCAGGAAACCGCTACCGTCATGGATCCCATTGCGTACTCAAGTATAAGTCCCCAACCGATAATCCACGCAAAAATTTCTCCAATTGTACCATATGCATAAGCATATGCAGAACCTTCAACAGGTAAAATAGAGGCAAACTCAGAATAACAAAGAGCTGCAAAAACACAGGCAATACCTGCAATAATGAAAGAAAGTGCTAATGCGGGACCTGCATGATAATATGCACCGGTACCAGTAAGAACAAAAATTCCTCCACCAATAATGGCACCAACTCCAATGGCAGTTAAGCTCCATTTTCCCAGAACCCTTTTTAAATCACTTTTTTTCATATCTGCTTCAAAAGCAGATATCGGTTTAACTCGCATAATTGACATACTATAATAGTGGTTTATTGTTATTAAGTTCCAAATGTATTGTTTTTTATAAAAAATAAAAACAATTATATAATTTTAAGTTATAAAATGTTTAAAATTTATACAATATAAAGGAAAAACCAACTGAGAATTGCCCTAAATCATTAATCACTTTTTTAAGTATGATGAAATTCTAAAAAATGTTAAAAATAAAAATTTAGTATTTTTCTTAATAAAATTACATTTTTTTTGATTTAATTTAGACTTTCAAAAAATAAAATTTTATTAAGGTATGAGCTTTAAATCCGTAGGAATATATTTTAAGTTTACAAAACAACAACGAATTGGAATTTTTATGCTGTTTTCAATAATCGTAGTTTTACAAACCATTTACTTTTTTGTCAATTTTACTTCACCAGAAGAATATTTTCCTGAAAAAGAGAAGTGGTTGTCATTACAGATTGAGATTGATTCTTTAAAAAACGAAAAATATAATAGTAAGCCACAAGTTTATTTGTTCAATCCGAATTTTATTTCAGATTATAAAGGATATAAACTTGGTATGTCTGTTGAAGAAATTGACAGATTAATGGCTTTTAGAAAAGAAAATAAATATGTAAACTCAGCACAGCAGTTTCAACAGGTCACAAAAATTTCAGATTCATTATTAAAAGCAATTTCTCCTCTTTTTAAATTCCCAGAATGGATCGCTAACAAAAAAGAACCTTCAAATAACAAAAAAGATTATAAAGGATATGAGAACTACAAAAATAAACCCTTTAATAAAAAAGAAAAGATTCCATTAATAGATATAAATAAGGCAACTCAGGAAGATTTGGTTAAGATATTTGGAGTTGGTGAATCTTTATCCTTACGAATATTAAAGCAAAAAGAAATTTTGGGTGGATTTGTATCAATGGAACAGCTTAATGAAGTTTGGGGACTTTCTCCGGAAGTTTTGTTTGAATTAAATACTCATTTCAGGATTTATTCCCTTCCTGATTTTAAAAAAATTCCAATAAATGAAGCCTCTTTAAAAGAATTATCTCAGTTTACTTATTTTAGATATGGACTGGCAAAACAAATCATTACGTATAGAAGTATGAACGGAGATTTTAAAAATATTGAGGATTTAGCAAAAATTAAAGGTTTTCCTGTTGATAAAGCAAAAATAATTAGTTTATATTTGGAGTTCTAAAAAAAAACTGACTACAATGAATTTTGATTATAACGAAACACAATCGATGATTGCACAATCGATAAAGGAATTTGCAGAAAAAAATATCAGACCTAATATAATGGAGTGGGACGAAGCTCAGATTTTTCCGGTTCCGTTGTTTAAACAATTAGGAGAAATGGGATTTATGGGGGTTTTAGTGCCGGAAGAATACGGAGGAAGCGGTTTGGGATATCATGAGTATATTACTGTTATTGAAGAAATCTCAAAAGTAGACCCTTCTATTGGTTTATCAGTTGCAGCACATAATTCACTATGTACAAATCATATTTTGACTTTTGGGAATGAAGAACAAAAGAAAAAATGGTTGCCAAAATTAGCCACTGCGGAGTTTATTGGTGCCTGGGGTTTAACAGAGCACAATACAGGTTCTGACGCAGGCGGAATGAATACGACTGCTGTTAAAGATGGTGATTTTTGGATTGTAAATGGAGCAAAGAATTTTATTACACATGCTATTTCGGGAGATGTTGCGGTGGTTATTGTCCGAACAGGAGAAAAAGGAGACTCTAAAGGGATGACTGCTTTTGTTTTTGAAAAAGGAATGCCTGGATTCACCTCTGGTAAAAAGGAAAATAAATTGGGAATGCGCGCGAGCGAAACAGCCGAATTAGTTTTTGATAATTGCCGTGTGCCTGATGCAAACAGATTAGGAGAAGTGGGTCAGGGTTTTGTACAGGCGATGAAAATTCTTGATGGAGGCCGAATTTCGATTGGAGCTTTATCATTAGGTATTGCAAAAGGAGCTTATGAAGCTGCTTTAAAATACTCCAAAGAGAGATATCAGTTTGGACAGCCGATTAGCAGTTTTCAGGGTATATCATTTAAGTTGGCGGATATGGCAACAGAAATTGAAGCCTCAGAATTGTTATTGCATAAAGCTGCTTTCTTAAAACAACAACACAAACCTGTTACTACATTGGGGGCAATGGCCAAAATGTTTGCTTCAGAAGTTTGTGTAAAAGTAGCCAATGAAGCAGTTCAGATTCATGGTGGTTACGGATATACAAAAGATTTTCCTGTTGAGAAATTTTATCGTGATTCTAAATTATGTACGATAGGAGAAGGAACTACTGAAATTCAGAAATTAGTAATTTCCAGAAACTTATTAAAAGAATAGATTTTGGAGGAAATTTTCCTGGCTTTAGTTGTTTGTTTTATTTTTGAAAAAAAACTTATAATTTATAACCCGTAATTCATAATAAATAATTACTTTTGCACCCTTAACGAGAGGAGGTGTCTATATTATGTTAATTATACCAATTAAAGACGGAGAAAATATCGATAGAGCATTAAAGCGCTATAAAAGAAAATTTGATAAAACAGGAACTGTTCGTCAATTAAGAGCACGTACTGCTTTTATTAAGCCTTCTGTTGTCAAAAGAGCTCAAATTCAAAAAGCTGCTTACATTCAAAACATGAGAGATGGTTTAGAAAGTTAGTATTAGCCTTTCAAAATAATTACCGTTAGTTGTCAAAAAGTTTTAACTTTGATGCTAACGGTTTTTTTATGCTTAATACTGAATGTTTTGTGTGGTTTTGGTATTTAGAAAAGGTGTTAGGTAAGATTGAGTTTTGTTTGTAATATAATTATTAAGTGTGAAATTCTGATGAAGACAAATAAAGAAGCATTCCGTGATTATCTGCAATTGGAGAAGAAATATTCGCCTCATACGGTTAATGCTTATTTGAATGATATTTTGTTTTTTGAGCTATTTAATAAAACTCATTTTGAGCAGGAGAATATAGATCAGGTTAATTATAGTCAGGTCAGGAGTTGGATTGTTTCTTTGGTAGATCAGGATATTTCTAATGTTTCTGTAAATAGAAAAATGGCGTCTTTAAAAGCCTATTACAGGTTCCTTTTGAAAATTAAGCAGATAGGAATAAACCCAATGCTAAAGCATAAGGCTTTGAAAATGCCTAAAATTATTCAGATTCCATTTTCTGAAAAAGAACTTACGGATTTAATGGGGGTGGTTGGTAATCCTGTTGGTTTTGAGGAAATGCGCGATAAGCTCATTGTTGACTTGTTTTATACTACAGGAATGAGAAGAGTGGAGCTGATACATTTAATGGTTTATAATGTTGATTTGTCATCGAATGTCGTTAAGGTTTTGGGTAAGAGGAATAAGGAGCGTATAATTCCGATTCTTCCGGTTGTTGTAGAGCAGTTTAATTTGTATTTAAAGGAAAGGGTTTCTCTTGAAAAAATCGTTGATGAGGATTATTTTTTTATTTCTAAAAAAGGATTAAAATTGAGTGAATCTTTTGTGTATCGATTAATTAATTCTTACTTTAGTAAAGTCTCTGAAAAGGTAAAAAAAAGTCCTCATGTCCTCAGGCATACTTTTGCGACTCACTTATTAAATAACGGAGCAGATTTAAATTCAGTTAAAGAGTTATTAGGGCATTCCAGCTTGGCTTCAACACAGGTTTATACTCATAATAGTTTGGCGGAACTTAAAAAAGTATATGGTAAGGCGCATCCGCGGAATAAATAATAGTTCTTAAATGTTTAACCCTAAAATTTATATTATGAAGGTAGATGTTCATGCAGTTAACTTTACTGTTGACAGAAAGTTGGTAGATTTTATTCAGGAAAGAATGGATAAGTTGGAAAAATACTACGATCGGGTGGTTTCGGCAGATGTTTTTTTAAAGGTTGAAAGAACAAGTGATAAAGAGAATAAGGCTGTGGAGATAAAAATCAATGTTCCTGGGGATGATTTTTTAGTTAAAAAGCAGTGTAAGACTTTTGAAGAAGCAATTGAGCTTTCGGCAGAATCTCTGGAACGTTTACTAGTAAAAAGGAAAGAAAAAACAAGAACGCATATATAATTAAAATTTTTTTCAAAAAATGTTTTGATTCAAAGATAAAATAGCTACATTTGCAGTCCGTTAGAAATAGCGGACTTTTTTAATGTTATTGCCAGCGTAGCTCAGTTGGCTAGAGCAGCTGATTTGTAATCAGCAGGTCGTGGGTTCGAGTCCCTCCGCCGGCTCAAAAAATGTTTCAAATGCGATTTGAAATTGGTTCTTTTAGAATAATGGAATTTTAAAAATTAGGGGAGATACTCAAGCGGCCAACGAGGGCAGACTGTAAATCTGCTGTGTAAACTT
>JBDTNT010000275.1:0-5213 GCA_039933615.1 Flavobacterium sp.
TTAAATTATTGAAAGTTGCGCTTACCAAAGAACTGGGAAAAAACGCAAAGTTACTGTATAAAATTAAGATGGAAAACACTTATGGTAATAAACAGCCGTTTACCGAACAGCTGCCAAGTGCCAACAGAGTGCCAATGAAACCTCAAGAGGTTGATGCTCCGTTTAAAAATTTAAATCCTGAACTTAAAAATCCGTTTGTAATTCCCGGAATCCGAAATTTAAAAATTGAGTCACAATTAAATGCGAACTACAGTTTTGACAATTTCCTTGAAGGGGACTCTAACCGTCTGGCACGTTCTGCAGGTATGGCAGTTGCCAACAAACCCGGAGGAACTTCCTTTAATCCATTATTGATTTTTGGTGGAGTTGGTTTAGGAAAAACACACTTAGCGCACGCAATAGGTGTTGAAGTAAAAGACAAATACCCTGAAAAAACGGTTTTATATATTTCTGCCGAAATTTTCACCCAACAATATATTGACTCGGTAAAAAAGAATAATCGTAATGATTTCATTCACTTTTACCAATTAATTGATGTTTTGATTATTGATGATGTTCAGTTCTTATCCGGAAAATCAGGAACTCAGGACGTTTTCTTTCATATTTTCAATTATTTACATCAAAACGGAAAACAGGTAATTTTGACTTCGGACAAAGCCCCTGTTGATATGCAGGATATCGAGCAGCGTTTATTATCCCGTTTTAAATGGGGACTATCTGCCGAATTGCATCAGCCGGATTACGAAACCCGTATTTCTATCTTAAAAAACATTCTTTACAGAGATGGTGTTGAAATGCCGGACGACATTATAGAATATGTTGCACGCAATATCAAATCCAATGTCAGAGAACTTGAAGGTGCTATTATTTCATTAATCGCACAATCTTCTTTCAATAAAAAAGAAGTTACACTTGAGTTGGCTAAAAGTGTTGTAGAAAAATTTGTTAAAAACGTAAAGAGAGAAATCTCTATTGATTATATTCAAAAAATTGTATCTGATTATTTTCAGTTGGATATTGAAACACTTCAGTCAAAAACCAGAAAAAGACACGTTGTTCAGGCAAGACAATTGGCGATGTTTTTTGCAAAGAAATTCACTAAAGCTTCTTTGGCAAACATTGGTTCACAAATTGGAGACCGTGATCACGCTACTGTATTACATGCTTGTAAAACAGTTGACAATTTAGTTTCTACAGACAAACAATTCAAAAAATTTGTCGAAGACATCAACAAAAAACTAACGCTATAAACGCGACTCATGCCAGTAAAAATTTTAATGGTTTGTTTGGGAAATATTTGCAGGTCACCTTTAGCTGAAGGTATATTAGCATCAAAATTACCCAGAGATATTTTTGCAGTAGATTCTGCCGGCACCGGATCCTGGCATGTTGGCCATTCACCGGACAAACGTTCTATAGCAGTTGCCAAAAAAAATGGTTTATGCATTGACAATCAAAAAGGAAGACAATTTAAAACTTCTGATTTTGATGAATTCGATTATATCTATGTCATGGACAATTCCAATTACAATGATGTAATCCATCTTGCAAAAACACCTGAACATAAAAAAAAAGTACAACTTATACTGAATGAATTATTTCCTGATGAAAATGTAGATGTACCGGATCCTTATTTTGGTGTTGCCAACGGCTTTGACAATGTCTACCAAATGCTGGATGAAGTAACAGCCATAATTGCAAAAAAACTCATCGAAAAACATTCGTAACTTACCTCTTTTCAATTATTCGTAATTACGATAGTTGAAAACAACTCGTTTTATAAATTTAAAAAAACGCAAATGAAACTTCCAGGAAAACTATATTTAATTCCAACTACCATGGGCGAAAGTGATCCGATGGACGTTTTACCACAAACAGTACGAAGAAGTATCGAACTTATAGATCATTATATTGTTGAGAATGACAAAACTGCCAGAAAATCTATTAAAGCAGTTTATCCAGAAAAAGTACAATCAGAATTGGTTCTTTTTACTTTGAATAAACGCACGGAAGCTAGCGAACATTTAGACTTTATAAAACCTTTACTAGAAGGGAAAAATATGGGTTTAATGAGCGAAGCCGGATGTCCCGGAGTTGCTGATCCAGGTGCTGTGATTGTAAAATTGGCACATGAAAAAGGAATTCAGGTAATTCCTCTGGTTGGCCCTTCGTCTATTTTATTAGCGATGATGGCTTCTGGAATGAATGGACAAAGTTTCACGTTCAACGGTTATTTACCAATTGACAAAGACGAGAAAAAATCGGCGTTAAAGTATTTTGAAAAGCTATCCCAGGATAAAAATCAGTCGCAGCTTTTTATTGAAACACCATACCGAAACAATAAATTAGTCGAGGATATTTTGCAAATTCTTAATCCTGCTACACATCTTTGTATTGCCACTGACATAACATTACCAACAGAATTCATCAAAACAATGCGCATTTCGGACTGGAAGAAAATCAAAGTCGATCTTCATAACAGACCAACTATCTTTATCATTCATAAAATGTAAACCAACATTAAAACCGTCATCTATGAAAAAGTTTTTAATCCTTATTTTGATTTGCTGCGTTCAAAATACATTCTCTCAAACTATTCAAAAAGGAGATCCAAATTCAAGTACTATTGCGCCTCCTGTCGAATACAATCCATCTAATGCACAAACAGTAATTCAAGATGACAATCAAATTTACAATACAACCGGCTTAGAAGTAAAACCAGAATTTCCCGGAGGAATAGGCGTATTGAATAGTTTCTTAAAACAAAATTATAAAAAAACACAAGAAGCTCAAAAAGGAAAAATATACGCCACTTTTATTATTGAAAAAGATGGCTCTTTAAGTGATATTAAAATTTTAAGAGACCTTGGTAATGGATCAGGTGCGGAAGCTATTAGAGTTTTAAAACTAGCTCCTAAATGGACTCCTGGAAAACAAAACAACAAAATAGTTAGAGTTCTCTACTCCATTCCTATTGTAGTAGATTAATATAAAGTTCACTTAATTTCGCTCACAAGTTTTTTTTAATCAAACTTTTTCATGAGTAAACTCCCTAATATCACCACCAGTATTTTTACGGTAATGTCAAAAATGGCAACCGAATACAATGCTATTAATCTTTCGCAGGGATTCCCTAACTTTCCTGTTGACGAAAGACTGACTGAAATTTTAGCGAAGTTAACCACAGAAAACGTACATCAATATACGCCGATGGCAGGTTATCCGCCATTGCTGAATCAAATTGCAAAATTAGTCAAGAGTTCTTACAACCGAACAATAGAACCAGAAACAGAAATTTTGGTAACTGCCGGTGCGACCCAGGGAATTTTCACTTCAATTCTTGCTTTGGTAAAATCCGGTGATGAAGTAATTATTCTGGATCCGAGTTATGATTCTTATGAAGCTCCCGTTTTATTGAGTGATGCCAAACCGGTTCGTGTTCCCTTAAATGACGATTATACTCCAAATTGGGAAATCATCGAAAAAGCCTGTTCTTCAAAAAGCAGGATGATTATCATCAATAATCCGCATAATCCTACTGGAAAAATACTAAAAGAAGACGATTTTTCAGAATTAGAAAAAATACTTTCAAAATATCCGGATATGTTACTTTTATCTGACGAAGTGTATGAATACATTACTTTTGAAGAAAAATATATTTCGGCTCACACCAGAAAAAAGCTATTAGACCGTTGTATTACAACTTCTTCTTTCGGAAAATCATTTCATATTACCGGATGGAAAATTGGTTATGTAGTAGCACCGGAACATTTGATGAAAGAAATTAAAAAAGTACATCAGTTTTTAGTTTTTAGCGTCAACAGTATTTCACAGGTGGCTATCAGTCAGTATTTAGATGTTGTTGACGTCAATCTTTTAGGGAAATTCTATCAGGAAAAAAGAAATTACTTTCAAAAACTGCTTAAAAACAGCCAATTTGAATTGAAGCCATGCGAAGGAACTTACTTTCAGGTGGCTTCCTATGCCAACATTTCAAACGAAGATGATGTAACATTTTGTAAAAAATTAATAACGGATCATGGAGTTGCTGCAATACCAATTTCAACTTTTTACTCCGATCACAAAGATCAGAAATTAATACGTTTTTGCTTTGCCAAAGACAATTTTACATTAGAATCCGCTGCTAAAAAATTATGTGATATATAAAAATTTTAAAATTTTATAACATTATTATGCATGCATCCTATTTTATTTAATTAATATTGTAAAAAAAGAAAAGTATGAGCTATACAGATAAAATGTTACGTGACGACGCTTTAAAGGGAAAAGTCATTGTGGTTACAGGTGGCGGAAGTGGTTTAGGAAAAGCCATGACCAAATATTTCCTGGAATTAGGCGCTCAGGTAGCGATTACTTCCAGAGATTTAGAAAAGTTAAAAGCTACCGCAACTGAGCTGGAAAGTGAAACCGGAGGAAAATGTTTACCACTTCAATGTGACGTTCGTCATTATGAGGAAGTAGAAAACATGCTTCAGGAAGTGCTGAAAGCTTTCGGAAAAGTAGATGTTCTTTTGAACAACGCAGCCGGAAATTTCATTTCTCCAACAGAGAGATTATCTGCAAATGCATTTGATACTGTTATAGACATCGTACTTAAAGGCTCTAAAAACTGTACACTGGCTTTCGGAAAACACTGGATCGACAGCAAACAAACATCAGCTACAATCCTGAATATTGTTACCACTTACGCCTGGACTGGTTCTGCATACGTAGTTCCTAGTGCAACTGCAAAAGCCGGAGTTTTAGCAATGACAAGAAGTCTTGCCGTAGAATGGGCAAAATACGGAATACGTTCTAACGCAATCGCTCCGGGACCGTTCCCTACAAAAGGGGCTTGGGACAGATTATTGCCAGGAGATTTAGCCGAAAAATTTGATATGGCTAAAAAAGTACCGCTAAAACGTGTAGGTGATCATCAGGAATTGGCCAATCTGGCAGCCTATTTAGTTTCTGATTTTTCTGCTTATGTAAACGGTGATGTTATTACAATTGATGGTGGTGAATGGCTGAAAGGCGCCGGACAATTCAATTTATTGGAAGCAATTCCGGAAGAACTTTGGGATCAGCTTGAAATGATGATAAAAGCAAAAAAGAATAAATAATGTGCTTACTAAATTCAGAATATTTTTAAAATCTATACTGATTGCACTAAGTCCCGATAGCATTGCTGTCGGGATTTTTTTATTCTTTTT
>JBDTNT010000276.1:0-13955 GCA_039933615.1 Flavobacterium sp.
AAATCCGCGTCAAAATATAGTATTTTTTAAGTACACCCAACGGGTTTAAATTGAATAAAAAAGAGGAAGTTTAGCTTCCTCTTTTTTATTATCGGTATACAAGATTTAGCTAATGCGTATATTTTATAAAATTGATAATATACTTTGAAGTCAGTTCGGGATGTTGGTGCTGAGGTGCGTGTCCTGTTTCAGAATACACAAGCAGTTGCGAATTAACCATCTGATTGATGACTGGATACCAGTTTTCTACAGCAAAACTACTATCGTGATCTCCGGAAATAATCAGAATGGGAGTCTTTGTTTTTTTAAGCTGTTCCCTGAAATTTAAAATATCTTCCCTAAAACCTTCCCCACCCGCAAAATAAACCTTAAAAACAGCCATAGTCGAAGGGATTTTTTTGAGGTCGATTTTTTTATGAATCCTCTCATGGGATGCTTTTGCAGCACTACGGCTCCTTTCTGATTTTGGTTCGAAAAACAGAACAACCTCATCCTCAAAATCATTTACTGGTTTTAAGGCAGTATCCAGAAAAGCAGGCTCAATCGGAACTTCATTCTGACCCGGTGGATTTGTCCCGAGTAAAATAGAATGAGTTACCAGATTCGGATACAATAAAGTAGCTGCCTGTGCGACCAATCCACCATAAGACCATCCTAAAACGATAATAGTGCCCAGTTTTAGAGTATCAGCCAGATCTTTTATATCCTTGGCTACAAGCGCGACATCCGGAGCCATAGTTCCGGTAGAAGAGCCAATTCCGGAATAATCGAAAGTAATGACATTAAATTTTTTAGCCATCATGGTTATGAATAACGGATCCCACGTATCGAGAGTTCCTCTGAAACGGTTTACGAAAATTATGGCCTTTCCTTTGCCATAAGAACGATAAGCAATCTTTCGATCGCCTGTATCGGCAAAATTAGTCTCTGTTGCGTAAAAGTTTTTCATAATTTAAAGATGTAAAAGGATGGAGTCGACTTCTAATTAGATTTTTAAAAAATAGTTCCGATAAAAACTCAAAACATTTTCAGAGGCCAATTTTTATAATTTGCTTACCGATGCTGAAAGCAGACAAAGATTAAACCAGATTTAAGAACGTTTGAAATTAGGGCATTTCAGGTTTTTGATACATTTTGAATATTGATATTTCGCTATTCTCTATCTCTGTTTCATGTTTTTTGAGCAAAAGGGAAAAATAATAGTACCGTTTTTTCAATTCGATAAATATAGGAAATTATTTAGTGAAATAATGTTAAGTAATTGTAATGCAGTGTTTTGGTTTTATTAAATCTGAACCTTAAATCAAAATTTAAAAATAGGATGCTATATGCTGCTTTTTCACAGGATTTCTAAAATGATAATTGCAAAAAGAATTCAGACAGCTTCTGTAAGGTTATGGATAATAGATCATGGTGGTTTGTTTGGAATTTTATTTTTATTTCAAATCCAAACAGAAGTTGTTTCAATTTAATTTTACTTTTCATTTTGAAACGGTAAAAAGATTTCGCATTAAAGTCTTTCATTAAAAAAATCTGAACTGTTCACCGTTTTTTTACAGTTAGACTAATCCTTGTATGAAATTTTTTGACAGTAGAGACTAAGGTCTGATTTAATGAAGTACCATATATATTACAATCAAAAACGCAAACGTTAACCACCTCCAATTTTAACCCATAAACTTTATCCGAAAAATTGTACTTTTGTTTGGAGTACTTTTTTACATTTCATCATCAGGAAAACTCCTTAAAATTCAAACGCGACATCCCGAAATATAATTCTGATAAAGGAAACCGGAACTTTGCAGTCTATTCACGAGAACTAATTTTTACAATAATTAATTGCTTAAAGTTGTTTTATTGGACTTCTTTGAAGTGAGTTTGTCTATTTTCTCCAGAAATTCAGGATCAAATTGAGAGTATGCCCTTAGTCGGTATTTTTCGTCTCTTCTGCGCATTACTACATTTATTTTCCTGACCATTAACCAAATGGGTTCGTAGCGTTTGTGCCCTAACAGATATTGTATTTTGAGGGCTGAGATTCTTTTTTGGGATAAGGTCAGTATTTCAATACAAATCATCCAGTATCGAATGGGCAGGTTTGAATTTTCCATCACAGTTCCTGAACGCAGACTGATTCGGTTGCCGCATTTTTTGCATTGAAATTTTAAATCAATTTTTCTGAAAGAATGCTGGTCGTGATTGCATTTTTTACAAATCAGCCCATTTTCCAGACGTTTATTTTTGAACTCTTCTATACAGACAGATTCGTTGGGATATTTTTCGAAGTACTCTCGTAATTCCATTTGTAGAATTTGAAATTTACAGGCTTAATATAAATGAGTTGAGGGAAGTGAAGACCAATCGTATAAAAATAACGCAGGAATATTCAAACGGATATTCCTGCGTTATTGTCCTTTTTGCTTAAAAAGGGGACTAAAGTTTTACAGCTATTCCTTGTTTGTACTTATTTATGATTGACTTTGTCATGCCTAAATTGGCTTTGTTAGAATCTACAACAAGGTAAATAAAGTACTCTCCATTTTCTGAAATATCAATAATATGAATTTGAGAAGTAAGCGTAATCATGATATTGTCAATTTTCTGACCTTTTAAATTTAATGCTACGATGGCATTCATTTGTGCCTTGATTAATTCAAGGTTAAAAGCAGATGCTAATTCCGGATCAAAGGAAGAAATAACAGATTCTGAATAGTAACATATTCCACCTTTTATTTCGGCTACAGAAAGAGCAATAAAACCTGGAACGTTTTTCTTAAGGTCTTCTCCGAATTGTTTTAAAAAATCAGACATAGGTTTTAAATTTAAATTTGTGTATGGGGTTTATTCTTTTTGGGTATTTGCAAAAATAGCTATAGAAAATTATTTTAGTATCCGCTTTGCATACTTTTTTTTCTAATTTATATCCAAAATACTTAATTTTTAGTTCTCAACTGATATCCGTCGTATATTTTTTAGCAATAAGTAAATTCTTATTTGATTTAAAACAGAAAATGCAATAAAAAAAATGCTTTTGAAAATGCCGTGTAAGCAATTTCAAAAGCATTTTTAATAAGACAGAAATTAATTTATTATTTGATTTCTGTTATGAATTCACTTTGTGGCGTTCTCACTTTTTTCATATTCACCAGCCAGTCATTCGCTTCATCTCTGTAACCAAGCGTAAGGATGATAGCACTTTTAAGACCTAGTGCTGTAAGACCTAATAATTTATCTACCTCAGCAGGAACGAAACCTTCCATAGGAGTTGCATCTACTTTTTGTTCAGCAGCAGCAGCGATTGCGATACCAAACGAAATGTAAGCCTGTCTTGCTGCGTGATTCGCATGCCATTCCTGACCAAGAGGTTCGTACATGCCCCAAAGCATTTTTTTATAATCGTCCATTGCTTCTGCAGGCAATCCTCTTTCTGCAATTGTTCTGTCGAATACAGTTGAGAATTTCTCTAAAGAATACCCGTCCCAGGCTGCAAAAACCAATACGTGTGAAGCATCCGTAATCTGACTTTGGTCAAAACCGACTGCCCTGATTTTTTCCTGTAATTCTTTATTTGAAATTACAAAAATCTGATACGGTTGTAAACCGGATGATGATGGAGCCAGTTTTGCAGCTTCAAGGATATAATCGATTTTCTCCTGCGGAACAACTTGTCCGTTCATTTTTTTAGTAGCATAACGCCACTTTAGTGCTTCTATTAAGTCCATATTTTTTTTATTAAATTTAAATTCAGGTCAAAAGTAAAGACTTTAAGTTTATTTTTGTCATCTGATTACCAAAAGTAACTGTAACATCGGGGTAACTCACTAACATATTATGATAAAAGAGCTTGAACACGATCCGCAAAAATGCAATAAAAATATAATAGCAGTGCATGATGCGATGGATATCCTGAACGGAAGATGGAAAATTTCTATTATTGCTTCCTTATGTTTTAATACCTTAAGATTCACAGATCTTTTAAGGGAAGTGGAAGGCATTTCCGGTAAAATGTTGAGCAGGGAACTAAAAAACCTGGAAGAAAATCAGTTGGTAACTCGAACGGTTTTAAAGACTCAGCCCATTACAGTCGAATATAAACTGACAGAATACGGCCATACCCTAAAAGAAGTCATAGATTCTTTGGCAAAATGGGGATACAACCACAGAATGAAAATAACTGGTAAGATTTAATATTAGCCTTTAAGCTCTGAAACTCTCTGGAAAAATCCTTGTCTGACCAGTTTTTGTTCTGCTTCTTCAATGGCTTTCAGAAGGTTATTCTGATTGTCAGTGATTTCGTTTAATGCCTTGTTCATCACACTCCAGACAGGCTGCATTTTTGCAATCAGTTCCTTGCCTTTTGCGGTAAGCACGATTAATCTTTTTCGCTCATCCTGTTTGTCTTTCTTAGAACTGACGATTTTTTGTTTTTCGAGTTCCTTAAGCAGACTTATTGTTGACGGGTGGCTGTAGCCGATTTCGTTTGCAATTTCTACAACGCTCAGCATTTCTTTTATATGTAAAGTATAAATTACCGGAAACCATTTTGGCTCAAAATCAATATCGAAAGATTTGTAAATCAAAGCGCCATCTTTACGCAATTGCTCGCTAAGCCGCTGTAAACGTGTTGATATGGCGAGAATGCCTATTTCATCTATTATATTCATTTTATTGGATTTAGTTGTAACTGACAGAATACATTATCAGGTCTCATTATAGGGAAATCATACGGAAGTGCTTCTTTTTGGATCGTTATAAAATGATTCCTTTCATAAAATCGCAATGCGGCCTGCAATATAGAAACTGTTCCCAAATATAAGTTTCTCAGCCCGTTTTCCTGGCTGTATTCTATTAATTTTTCTAAAAGCTGCTGTGCGATATTGTATTCTTTTCCTCGGTATTCTTTCTGCACAAACATTTTCCTGATGGCTCCGGCTTCTTCATTAAACTTTACCAAGGCTATAGTTCCAACCAGTTTTCCATCAATAAAAGCGCCCAGAAAAAAACCTCCTGACTGGTAATAAAAGTTTTGAATGTTTAATAAATCCGGCTGGTCTTCTAAAGTAATCGGAACATTAAACTCTTTCTGCTGAATGTTTAAAATCAAATCTACAATTTGATCCTGGTACTCATTTTGTATAGGCTCGATGTGCATTTTTATAGGGTATTAGATGTATTAACAAAACTACGTAGTTGAATACATATATCCAAATAAAAAAACTGAAAATTTTAATATTACCATTTTCAGTTATATAATTTAAAGAATTAGAGATGAAGATTTAGGTAGTCTTCATCTCTAAACTTTATGTTTTTAAGTATGAATTATTTTCCAATACGGTAAATAGAACCACTAGCAGCATCTGTAACCGCATACAAAGCTCCATCTTTTCCTTCTAGGATGTCTCTGAATCTGCTGTTGTAAGTGGTAAGTAATCTTTCTTCACCAACTACAACATTATCTTTAATTATAAGTCTTATCACATGCTGACCGCTCAGAGAAGCCAGGAACAAATTGTTTGTCCACTCACTGATTACAGAGCTGGAGTAAAATGTAATACCACTTGGGGAAACTACAGGATCCCAGTAATAAACAGGTTGTTCCATACCGCTTTTTGTTGTAATACCTTCTCCGATAGTGGCACCGCTGTATTCAAGTCCGTATGTGATAGTTGGCCATCCGTAATTTTTACTGGCTGTAATTTTATTAAGTTCATCACCTCCCAATGGTCCGTGTTCAACTTCCCACAGATCACCCGTTACAGGATGAATGGCAAGACCCTGGGGGTTTCTGTGTCCGTAAGAATAAATTTCAGGTAATACACCAGCCTGACCAATAAACGGATTTCCGGCTGCCGGTTCTCCATTTTTGGTAATGCGTACAATTTTACCAAGGGCAGCATCCAATTTCTGAGCCAGTGGTCTGGACGCAATATCAGAACGCTCGCCGGTACTTACAAAAAGATTTCCCTGTTTGTCCCAGGCAAGGCGGGAACCGTAATGTAATGTGCTGTTGAATTCAGGAATCGCTTTGTAGATTATAACAGCGTTTTCGATTTTTGTCTCGTCTGCAGAAAGTTTTCCTTTTGCTACAGCTGTTGCGGTTCCTGCATTTCCATTAAACGAAAAACTCCAGTAAACCATTCTGTTAGTAGCAAAGTCAGGATCGATGGCAACATCTAATAAACCTCCCTGTCCGGTACTGTTTACGGGTGGGATTCCGGTAATTGTCCCGCCAACAGTTCCACTTTGAGTGACAATACGCATGGTTCCGTTTTTTTGTGTCACCAGAATTCTTCCGTCAGGTAAATTTTCCATTCCCCATGGACTTGTCAGGCCAGTTGCAAAAACCTTAACCGTGTAGGCAGTCGCAGTTTTTACTCCGCCAATTCTTGTCTGACCTTTGAAAGCCGCATTGTATTTTGAATTTGCCGGTTTGGTTTCTACCGGTGGCAAAGTTGCTATCGGATCATCGTCATCACCGTCGTCATTTGAATTCGTATCATTGTTACACGATACTTGGAAAACGGCTATAAATAATACTGATAAATAGACCAGTATATGCTGTTTTTGTAGAAATGGGTTTTTCATAATGTAAATTTTTTAATGTTAAAATTAAGCACTATAAATATAAACCTCTTTACGATAATTTTATTGTTTTGAGATTTACATAATTCCCATGTTTGCTAAAAGAAGTGTGTTAAAGTTGAAGATATAAGACTGTATATGAATTTATTACGGTATTAGTGTTTTTGAAATTTATAAATAACTAGAATAATTCCAACTGATTGCTGGGATTTATAAGTTTGTTTTTTGGAGGTTTAGCGTCTCCAAAAATGGTTCTTCCGCCATATTGGTGCGATTCGTCCCTTTCTTTTTGAATGAGAGCATCAAAATTATTGTTTGGAGTAAAACCTTCTTCGGCATTTCGGGAAATTTCAGATAGTTTTCTAATGGCTTCAACCTTATCATTGTTGCCTATCTTGGCACGATTGATTGCCTTTTGTAACGTATTGATTGTCTCGTCATAAATCTTTAAAGGAACCGGAAACGGATGTCCGTCCTTTCCACCGTGCGCAAAAGAAAAACGAGCGGGATCATCGAAACGGGTTGGAGTTCCATAAATAATTTCGCTTACTAATGCCAGGGATTGTAAAGCCCGGGGTCCCATTCCTTTTAAAAGCAAAAGTTCCTCAAAATCTTCGGGTTTGTTTTCGTGAGTGGCCCATAACATGGCTCCAAGGCGTTTCATGTTGACATCTTCTATCCTCACATCGTGGTGTGAAGGCATCGAAAGATATTGCATTTCCTTCATGATTTTGGTTGGGGATTCTTTCGATAATTCTAAAATACCGGCTCTGGATTTCTCCGCAGTTCCGGCAGTCAGATTTAAAATTGAACCCTGATTTTCTCCGTATATAAACGTATGTGGCTCATTTATAAAAGATTTCAGGTCCTTAGAATGCCAATGATATCTTCTCGCAGTTTTAGAATTCGGGTTCATTCCCTGTTGAATAACGGCCCATTGCCCTTTATTGTCTACAATAAAATTATGCTGATACAATTGAAAACCATCCTGAATGGCCGTGTTATCTACTTTGGCGGTAAGCCTGCTGCAATTGGCGAGATCAGTACCATCAAGTCCCGTTCTTTCGCCTACAAGCAAAAGTTCCTGAGGCGTTAGCATAGAATGTTTGCCTTTCCCGCCACAGATGTAAATTCCGAGTTCTTTAGAATGTGGATTTACTGATTTTTTTAAAGCACCCAAAACAGATGTGGTAATTCCCGACGAATGCCAGTCCATTCCCATAACAGCACCAAAACTCTGAAACCAAAACGGATTACTCAGTTTACTGATTACTTCGGATGTTGAAAATTCCATAGCAATAGTCTCCACAATGGCAAAGCCCAATTTCGACATGCGGTCAGCAAGCCATAAAGGCACATGGCCGTAATGTAGTGGAAGATCTGCCGTACCGGAACGTTTCATTTGAGATGATTTGGATGGCTGTAAAATTACAAAAAAATAGGAGTGTATTGAGTTTTTGTTTGCCTGAAGAGGCTCATAATAATCATAATTTTTAATTATAAAAATGAATTGATTATCCGGAATAGCTGCCTTTTTTAAATAAATTACTTAGGTATAAAGTAAGTTTAAATTTCAATATTTAAGTAGTGCTTCCTATCGATTCCACCTTGCCGGAGAATAGCCCAGTGAAATCCCTCCCCAGTAATGAAAATTTTTACCGCCGCTATATTCCCTGCTTCTTCCATACATGGCATATTTTAGATAAAACCTGTCTTTGATCAGTAAATTTACTCCGGCACTAACGTCAAATACTACGCGGGTGATATCGCTGTGTGGAATTTTATAAATACTGTGATCACTGAATAAGAGTCCCTCCAATGTGGAGTTGTAGGCAACTGTTCTTATTTCGGGTATTATAAAAACATTCATTCGGATCGCAGGAAAAATGTTGTCAGCTTTTTTAAGGAAAGTGCCCGGAACACTCGGTGAATAGTCCTGCATAATTCCGGCATTTAAATTAAAGACGTTTATTTTTACTCCTCCTTTTAAATTGGCAGTGTAGTTTCCCAGTTCCGCTCCGCCACGTATGCGCAGTTGGAGCCAGTTGCATTTTGCATCGGCATTAAATCCCGGAAAGACGGGATACTCAATTCGTGCATTGTAATTGAAAATAAAAGATCCTTTGTAGCCAATCTGATTGTCCCAGCCCATCGGGACATCACGCGTTGATCCAAACCAATGGTGTTTATGGATATAAGACTGTGCATTGCCGGGGAGGGAAGTACCTATTGCACCAATTACAATCTCACTTTGCAAAACGGCTCCCGATACAAGGTTATAAGAAGTGTTTCCGAAATTAAGAAACATCAGGGAAGCATAAGGCCTGTCATTGGTAATGGGTTCTGAAGCTGCCAAATTTTGTGGGGTGTAGGCTGTTCCGCCAATACCAATCCGCTGAATGGTCAATGATTTTTCCGGCTTTTTGTATTTAAAAAATGGAAACCATTTAATCAGTTCAGGAAACTGGGCTTCTATTTTTATACTTCCCGTGTAATTTTCATCCTTATTGCTAATTGCTAAGAAATCATTTTCGGTTGTAAGGAGCACCTGAAAACCTTTTCCCTGAGCTTTTACATCACATAAAAAAAGGAGCATTGCTGCCAATACTATATTACGGATCAGGATAGCTCTCTTCATGTTGCTTTGTTTTAAAGATCAGTTGTTTATCTGTTTCTGGTTGATATTTATTTCTTTATAATAAAATAGAAAGAAAATAAGTACAACTTTTTAAAAATAGCATAAAGTTAAAAGTTAAAAGCCTGTAAACAATATATTTACAGGTTTTTTTTGAAGAGTGTGTTTCAAACAACAACTCAATATCTATCTTGATTTTAAAATCTTAATGATGTTAGTTGAATATTACTTATTATCGGCGGATTTTATGGCAGTTTCATATTCTTCATCCGTTACAGCCAGAAGCCAGGTAACCTGCAAATCTTCTTTATAATTTGTAATGGCCAGATGTGTCATTCCCTGGTTTTCTGAAGCTCCATGCCAGTGCTCGACATTTTCAGGAATATTTATCACATCCCCTTTTTTAATAATCTGTGCAGGCTTGTATTTTTCCTGAAAATAACCCTGGCCATCAGTTACAATAAGGATCTGACCTTTGGGGTGTGTATGCCAGTTGGTTCTTGCTTTGGAATCAAAACTTACGCTGGCTACCGAAAATTCATTATTCTTGTCCCTTGCAATCAGAGGACTTAAAAAAGCCTCTCCGCTAAACCAGTCATTCGGCAGTTTATTACCTTTTGCAAAGAGTGGATCATTATTTTCTGTTGTCATTTTTTCTGAATTTTAGTTATACAAGCCGATATTAAAATCAGCACTATTCTTGCTGAAATATAAAGTTACTGATTTTAATTTCCGTTAGGCTTATACAGAGCGTGGAAATATAAGCTGAATGGAAGTTATCAATAGTACATTCAAAGAAAACATATCATTTGCGGCCTGTAAATTTCAGAATGAAGGCTTAAATTACGCTACTTTTTCAAGAACCGGCAGTGTTGCATGAGCAATAGACAGCGTCAGCGGATCTAAATGACCTGAAAAAAAAGCATCTAAAAGTTCTTTGAATATAGGGTTTGCATTTTCAACCTGACTAAACAATGTCAATGAGGAACGCAGTTTTCTTGCATCTAATTCTCCCAGAATAGCTTCTGCAGATTTTCTTTTATAACTCAATAATTGTTGTGCGATTTCTATAAGATGTTTTTCTAAAATAGGATGCTGAAGATAAGCTGTGGCTTCTTTAAGATCTGCAATTGCATAATAATCAGCGATACTGCTTTTACCCAATCCTTTTATCTGAGGAAAAATGAACCACATCCAGTGTGATTCTTTTTTTCCTTTTTTAATTTCCGAAAAGGCAGTTAGATACAATTTATTTTGTGCGTCTAAAAAACGGGTTAAATCATTATTTGCGTAGGCCATGGTCGAATGTATTTATGATAAAGGTTGGTGTTTTATTTCAGTTTTTATCTCTTTAAAAGACATTTCAAAAATACATTTGATCACCATTTTTAATTTATATAATTATCGGTGTTTGTTATATAATTTATATCCCATGTATCTGACAGCATATCAACACTTTATTTATCTTCTCTCCCCAACCTGTTGACGCCACATGGAATAATAAAGGCCTTTTTGTTCTAAAAGTTCCTCGTGGGTTCCTGTTTCTGAAATTTTTCCTTTTTCTAAAACATAAATAGTATCAGCATGCATTATGGTAGAAAGTCGGTGCGCAATTAGGATTGTCATTCGCTTTCTGCTTTGTGAAATTTCCTTGATGGTAGCCGTGATTTGTTCTTCAGTTAAAGAATCAAGGGCAGATGTTGCTTCATCAAATATAAGGAGCTGTGGTTTTCGTAATAATGCTCTGGCGATCGAAAGACGTTGTTTTTCGCCACCGGAAAGTTTCATTCCGCTTTCTCCTAATATGGTGTTTAGGCCGTGTGAAGTTTTTGCAATCAAGGCCGTTGCAGATGCTTTGCTTAATGCTTCATTGATTTCCTCGTCTGTTGCGGCAGGATTTACAAAAAGCAGATTGTCTTTTATAGAGCCGGCATAGAGCTGTGTGTCTTGTGTAACAAAACCTATTTGTCTTCGCAAAGGATTGTATCGTATCTGATCGGAGTTGATATTGTTGAAATAAATAGCTCCTTCTACAGGAATATAAAGTCCGACAAGTAATTTTACCAGAGTAGATTTTCCGGAGCCGGAGGGGCCTACAAATGCAATTGTATTTCCCAAACTGATTTTGAAGGAGATATCATCAATGGCATTGTAACCGGCAGTTTTGTGTTTGAATAGGACGTTTTTGAATTCAAGAGATTCCAGTTTATCTAATTCAATAGAATTTTCGGGGCGCGTTTCTATGGGTCTGTTCATTAATCTGTCGAAAGTTTTTAAAGATGCATCTGCCTCTCTGTATAAGATGATCATATTTCCCAAATCCTGCAAGGGAGTAAATATTGCAGTTGATATAAATTGCATTGCGATGAGTTCACCTGTTGTGAGTACTTTTCTAAAAATAAGCCATAGCAATATAAACAGGATTGACTGTTTAAGAAGATTCAGCATGTTCCCCTGAAGAAAGGAAAGCACACTCACTTTTTTTGCCTTTTGCATCTCCAGATTGTAGATCCGTAAAGTCTGCTGATTCATTCTCTTGATTTCGGCAAAAGTAAGACCAAGGCTTTTTACGAGTTCGATATTTCGCAGGCTTTCCGTAATCACACCTGCCTGTTTATCTGTTTGTCGGTTGATCGATTTTTGAATTCCTTTTATTCTTTTCGAAACCAGTCCGGTTAGCGATCCCAGTAAAACGACACCAATAAAAAAGACAGGGACCAGCAGCCAGTTTTTGTTGATGCTGTACCAAATAAGAAATCCAACACCAATAAGCGACGAATACATGACATTGATAAAGGAGTTGATAAAACGTTCGGAATCTGTTTTTACTTTTTGAAGAACGGAGAGGGTGGTGCCGCTCCTGCTTTCTTCAAACTCCTGATAGGAAAGTCTTAATGTTTGTTTGAGGCCATCATTAAAAATAGACATTCCAAATCCGGCTACGGCTTTTCTGGTAACGTAATCCTGTGCTGCTTTGCTTAGCTTTGCTACGACAGCTATTCCCAGTGCTATTGTCAGCCAGTATATTATTCCGGAAAGCAGTTCGTTTTCAGAAAGGTGGTCTTTATTTGTAGCATACTGATCTATAATTTTTCCAAATATTACAGGATCAACCAAAGTTAAAAGTTGCGCTATTCCTGCGAGTAATAAAGCAAGAAAAACAAGATTACGGTGTGGCTGTAAATATTTCCAGAGTATTTTCATTATGCTGTTTTTTTGAATAGATTTTAAGGGACATAATTGGTTTTTACTAAGTTACTATTCTTATTTTAGATTTAAAAAGTATTTTTAGGGAAGTAAAACTGAAGCATAAAAAAAGCTTTTAAGAAAATTTCACGATAACACCGATTTAATACTCCATTTAGATCAAGGATGGCAATATCAAATGAAGAGATACCAATGTTTATTGATAGAAAAAGGAATTACAGAAAGTGTTTTCAGAAAAGGGAACTGGCTGGATAACGCAATTATAGGAAACTTTTTTGGCATATTAAAATCAGAGCTTTATTATACACGAAAGTTCAAAAGCATAGAAGAGTTAAAAAATGAAATTGAAAAGTATATACATTATTATAATAACGAAAGAATTAAGTCTAATTTAAACAAAATGAGCCCGATGCAATATCGGGCTCATTATTATCAAAATTAATTATAAATTTGTCTAAACTTTTGGGTTCACTCTAAACTGAACTCGGCTTTTGTTTTTATTTGAATGGATTTTACTCCGCAATAACCGCATTTTTACGCTCTAATAAAGCCATATAAAATCCGTCGAAACCAGATTCTGAAGCCAGTATTTTACGATCTTTTATAAAAGTAAATTGCTTTCCAATTTCAGTTTTAAGGAAACGTTCTACCTGCTCCTGATTTTCTGATGGTAAAACAGAACAGGTTGCATAAACTAATTTCCCGCCTGGTTTTACAATTTTAGAATAGTTTTCTAAAACTTCTGCCTGTACTTTGCGGATGTTATCGATAAATTCAGGTTTTAATTTCCATTTAGCATCAGGGTTTCTTTTTAGAACTCCTAAACCGCTGCAGGGCGCATCAATCAATACACGGTCTGCTTTTTCGTGTAACTTTTTGATCACTTTTGTAGTGTCAATGATACGATATTCGATATTAAAAGCACCATTTCTTTTTGCTCTTAATTTCAATTGTTTTAATTTACTTTCATACAAATCCATTGCAATCAATTGTCCTTTGTTTTCCATCAAAGAAGCAATATGCAATGTTTTTCCACCGGCTCCGGCGCAAGTATCAACAATACGCATTCCTGGTTTTACATCAAGAAAACCGGCAACTAATTGTGAATTTGCATCCTGAACCTCAAAAAGACCTTGTTTAAAAGCATCCGTCAAAAATACGTTTGCTCTTTCTTTTAAAACTAAAGCTTCAGGCTGGTCTTTTAAATATTCTGTTTCAATATTTAAATCCATCAATGTGTTTCTTAGGTTTTCTTTCGTTCCTTTAAGTGTATTCGTTCTTAAAATAACTTTTGCAGGCTGGTTTTGTGCAGCAATTTCTGTTGCCCAGACTTTCTCACCTAATTCTTTAACTCCCAATTCATCCATCCAGTCCGGAATAGATTCTTTAAGAGCCCTGATTTTTGACAGTTCGTCAAAACGCCCTTTAATTTTTCTTTCTGGTGTTCCTTCCAGTTGTTTCCAATCCGGAATTGGGTATCCTCTTAAAACTGCCCAAACAGCAAACATTCTCCATAAATTCTCTCTGTCGA
>JBDTNT010000277.1:0-9230 GCA_039933615.1 Flavobacterium sp.
TAAAAAAAGCCTTTCATGGTGCATGAAAGGCTAAAAAAAAAAATAACTAACAAGTCCATTTTCTATTAAGGCCATTTCATTACATCGTCCATCATGCAACACATCGTGAAGCTGCACATAAACGGAATGCTATTTTGGCTATAGTTTTTCATTGTCATTGCAAATTTATAAATTACTTTATATATTCTATAGAATTAGTAGAATTAATTTTCAATAAAATGAAATTTACTACAAAACAGACTGTAAATAAAGACATTATAGAATTAAAAAAATCACTTTAATTGTGAAAAAAAGATAAAAACAATAGCAATTAAGGCTAAAATGATCCCAACAAAGTTGATTTTCGAAAGTTTTTCCTTGAAGAAAAGTACACCAATGAGACTTCCGAGGATAATAACGCCCATGTTCATTCCGGCAAAAACGGTCGAAGTATTTTCAGAAAATGCTTTATGTGCTTTCAGATAAAACAGAATATTACCAAAATTGAAGAGTCCGACCAAACCTCCAAAAAGAATGTTTTCAGGTTTAAATTTTATCTTTTTAGCCATAGATTCATAAGCCACAATAAACAGCGCAACAAGTAGTGCAATTGCAAAAACTACAAAGAGCGAAGTCGTATATGGTAAGGTGGTATAAAGTGCAATTTGTTTGAAAAGGATATCTATACTTCCAAAACCGAATAAAACGATAGCCGGATAAATCCATTTATTCCGGGTGTTTGCAGATTGTTTTTTTAAGATGAACAAAAGTGCCATAAAACCTATTAGGAGTCCGATAACTTTATAAGTATCAAATGCTTCCTTAAAAATAAACCACGCAGCCAGAATTGGGATAAATAAGGATAATCGCTGGGCGGCATCTGTTTTTACGATACCCATATGTTTTATGGAGGCTACCAAAAACAGAAAAACAACGGGCAGCAAAACCCCAATAGCGACATAAATAATCCAGGGCGAATTTGTATTGACTTCTGTCAGATCCGGACTGAAAGTAAAATAACAAAGCAGCAATGCAAAAACATAATTGAAAGCTATAATCTGAGTTGGATTCGTATTATACTTTCGGGTGATTTTAAAAATAACACCTACAACTACACTGCAAATAATACTTAGAACAAGAAATAACATAAGATTCGGATTTGAATGCAAAAATAGCGTTTATCTGTTTTATAACTTCAAAAAAAAGAATATTAATCGCTCTTAAGCCAGCCTGTAATACTCATTCGGCTATTTTGTGTTACCAGAACTTCATGAACCAGTTCATCACTTTTGAAGAATATTGTTTTTCCCTGAGTAGGCGAAATTTTTTGATTGTTGTTTAACTGATGAATGAGCAATTCTCCTCCATCAGCTTCCTGCCAATTGCTGTTGAGATAACTAATCATCGAATATTTACGACTTGGATTGTTTTTGAACTGATCTAAATGTTTCAGATAAAAATCTCCTTTTTCATATAAAGCATAATGAAATTCATATCCTGTAATTCCGGTGTAACAGCTTTCATTTAAATAAAGTACAAAAGCATCAATTTTGGCAAAAAATTCATTTTCGAAAACATTGTTATGTTTTTTGTCCAGCCAGTAAATCGAATCGCTTCGAATGGCACCATCGTATGACAGTTTATCGGAGTTCCCAATTCCGGCGCTTAATAATAAATTGTTCTCATTTAAATCGAGTAAATTTTGTTTTAAATGATTTGCCAATTCCGGGGTTAAAAAATGTTCCGCTATACCAACTTTATTCTCGATATACGAAGCGATCAAATCTTCAAAACTATCTTCCATTATATTTTCAGGAAAGACTGCAAGTACAGCCAACGGAACAAGGTAGCTGATTTTAAACTGGTAAAGCTCTTATTTTCAAAATAAAAAAAATCCGAAATACCTGATTGGTATTTCGGATTTTTAAAAGCTATAGTTTAAAAATTACAATTTACTGATGTAACTTCCATACATATCTTTAAACTGATGTCCTTTTGCAAAACGGTCTTTGCTTAATTTTTTATATTCAACCAAAGCCCATAAGATAAATTCTTTCATAAAATACTGGTCTTTCTTATCCAGTTGAGGCTGGTACTTTTTCAATAAAACATCTAAGGGAGTGACTTCGTCTAAGATACTTTGGTATTCTTTGTCTGTACAATCGTCCAGCAATTCGAAACCGCTTTCTGCAAAGAACCATTCAATTAAGTCAGAGTAAGGTGTTTTTTCTCCCGGCTTTTCTAATTTTTCAATCTTAGGAAAATGCTCAGAAAACAATGTTCTGACTGCCAGACCGATCAGGGTTTGAGCGACAAAAGCGGCTCCCTCCTGCTCTCCTTCATAAACCAATTCGACTTTTCCGGTAATGGCAGGAATGATTCCGATAAAATCAGACAGACGCAATGTGGTTGTATCTGCGCCGGCTATTAAAGCACGACGTTCTGCAGTACTGATTAAATTCTCGAAAGCCGTAATACTCATTCTGGCACTGACACCACTTTTATTATCGACATATTCGCTGTCACGGGCTTCAAAACTTATTTGTTCTAATATATCCTTCGCTAGGCTTGGAACATATACAATTTCACTTTGATTTTTATCCAATTTAGCTTCCTGCTCCGTAATTGTTCTGGCAATTTGTACTGTTTCAGGATAATGCGTCAGGATTTGAGAACCAATCCTGTCTTTCAGCGGCGTAACAATACTACCTCTGTTGGTATAATCTTCCGGATTGGCCGTAAAAACAAACTGCATATCAAGCGGCATTCTCAATTTAAATCCTCTGATCTGAATATCGCCTTCCTGCAGAATATTAAACAAAGCCACCTGAATTCTGGCTTGTAAATCAGGTAATTCATTAATTACAAAAATACAGCGATTCGCTCTTGGAATCATTCCGAAGTGAATCACACGATCATCGGCATAAGATAATTTTAAATTGGCGGCTTTGATCGGGTCGACATCACCAATTAAATCGGCAACAGTTACATCCGGAGTTGCCAGTTTTTCAAAAAATCTTTCGTTTCTGTGTAACCACGAAATCGGAGTTTCATCCCCTTTTTCGGCAATAAGGTCTTTTGCGAAACGTGAAATCGGATTTAGCGGATCGTCATTAATTTCAGAACCGGAAACAAACGGAATATATTCGTCTAACAATTCGATCATCTTACGCGCCAAACGTGTTTTTGCCTGTCCGCGGAGACCTAACAAATTGATATTATGGCGGGATAAAATCGCTCTTTCCAACTCAGGGATTACCGTATTTTCGAAACCGTGCACGCCTTCAAAAACAGGTTGCCCCGTTTTAATTTTCTCCCGAAGGTTTTCCCTTAATTCGTCTTTGATCGACTTCGTTTGATATCCTGATGTCTTTAACTGACCTAATGTATTTATATTTTCTATTTTCATTTTATTTATTTAAAATTGAAAAAGTTTAAAAAAAACTTCTAACTTTTTATCTTTCTATATTGCGTTTTTACTCTCGCTGATTTTGCTGATTTATTGATCACATGTCAGATGCACAGCAGTGCATCTCTACAAAAAACGTAGAACCTTTGTGCCTCTAAATCTTTGAACCTCTCTATTTAACTCTTTTCTTCCTATTCGTTTCATAATCTTCAAAAATCATTTCACCCAAACCTTTAAGGCCGGTGTAGAATGCTTTCCCCTGATTGGCTTCTGTAAAATGATTTACAAAACGCTGTAAATACGGATCGTTTGCAATCATAAAAGTCGTAATCGGAATATGTAATTTTCTGGCCTGTTGTGCCTGTGCGTAACATTTGTCCACGATATATTCGTCGAGACCGTTACTGTTCATATAATAGGAACCATCGCGCTCGCGTACGCAGCTTGGCTTTCCATCGGTAATCATAAAAATCTGTTTGTTCGTATTTCGCTTTCTGCGTAAAATATCCATCGCAAGCTGAAGTCCGGCAACTGTATTGGTATGGTACGGACCAACTTGCAAATACGGTAAATCCTTAATTGGAATTGTCCAGGCATCGTTTCCGAAAACCAGGATATCGAGCGTATCTTTCGGGTAGCGGGTTGTGATTAATTCTGCTAAAGCCATCGCCACTTTTTTAGCCGGTGTGATTCGGTCTTCGCCATATAAAATCATACTGTGGCTGATATCAATCATCAGGACCGTACTCATTTGTGATTTGTATTGCGTTTCTTCGACAACCAGATCATTTTCGGTCAGCATAAAACTTTCGACCCCGTTATTGATCTGGGCATTTCTTAGACTTTCCGTTAAAGAAATACGTTCTAACCCATCCCCAAAATTAAATTCACGGAATTCACCTGTATGCTCATCGCCGTTTCCGGCATGTTTGGTTTTGTGGTTTCCGCTTCCGGAACGCTTCAGATTACCAAAAATCTGATCTAAAGCCTGCTGCCTGATCGCGCGTTCTGTTTTAGCAGTGATGCCAAAACCTGGCGTACCATCTTCTTTGGCTTCGTCTTTTATGTAACCTTTCTTTTTTAAATCTTCGATAAAATCATCGATTGTGTAGTTCTCGTCGGTAAGTTTGTACTCTTTGTCCAGCTCCCTAAACCAGTCTATAGCTTCATCAAAATCGCCCGAAGTATGGGTGATCAGCTCTTTGAAAATACCAAAAAGTTTTTCAAACGGAGACTGAAACGGGGCTTCGTAAGTCTTAAAATAAAAACCTTTTTTAAATTCGTTTTTCATAATTCTAAAATTACGGTTTTTTAGAATTACGAAAAAAGAAACGTTTATTAATTTTTAGTTAAAAAAATCATCGAAAAGTGACCGAAAATCGCCATAAATCTATAGATTATTCAAACTTACCCTCAACATAAAACCATGTATCATTTTCAAATTTAAAAGTTGAAAACTCATAATGTATCTGAGGTTTGTTATTGACATCCAGAAAATAAGCTTTAAACGCTACCGTATTTTCAGTAAAACTTAAGATTTCGAGTTTCTGCCATTTATTGCTGGTTGCCCATTTCAGAATTTCAGTTTTTGAATAATGAAGTCTCTCTGAAACATGCGTCGTTCCTAACAGATAATCAGCATTATGAGTTGCATAAGCTGAATATCGGGAACGCATCAAGACCAATGCTGTCGGTGCTTTTCTATTATTTTGAAGATACAATCCACAGCAATCATCAAACCATAAACCGGTATCACAAAAGCACTTTTTATTCTCCATCAACCTGCTCTTCTCCGTTGATTTTGACATGCAGCTGATTTAACAAAACCTGATAACGACTGATTTCTCTCAAATCTTCATCTTCTTCTGCATGATCCAGTATTTCATCAAGGGCATCGCTTACTTCAAGTAATTTATTGTTCGCTTCTTTTTCGTTTTTCGCAGCAATCAAATCAATGATTTCCTGTACACTCGCTTTTAAGTCTTCCAATTTATTATCCATATAATATTTTTTATTTTACCACAGTTTAAAAGATTTCGAATGATTATTTACTTAATAATCAGACTAATTGAAAAATCTGTACTAATCTTTTAAGCTGTGGCCTTTTTTAGTTTTCTTCTTTTTTATCTTCGTTAAATTTTTTAATTATTTCCTTAAGCTTTTCTTTACGAGCAATTTCTGCCTGCTTAACTTTATTTTGGGCTTTGTGCAGTTTGTCGTTGTGCTTTTTGATATTTCTTTCGTTGTTGCGTCCCATTATAGTTCTCTTTTAATTTCTTCTAATGTTTTTTCTGTAAAAATCAATTCTGTAATTATCTTCTCTCTCAAAACATCAATCTCTTCATCAAAATGTTTTGCCCAGGAAGTCAATTGCTGCAGATTCCTGATTTGTTTGATTCGTTTTGTAGTTTCGAAACTAGTCCTTAAAACTGCTTTTTTATCATAATCCGGATTATTTTTATGCTGATAACTGACTGTATCCTTATCAAAATCTGCCTGAATGTAATACAATTTTTCTGTAGCATTGTCCGGATGAAATTCATTCCAGGCGGCAAAACCAATTTTAGTTTTCGATGGGGTTTCCGGTTCCGTCGCAACCAGGCGCCATTTACTGTTGGCTAGTCTTCCCCAGTGATTTGAAACCCTGTACATCCCTTTTTCCGTGTAATAATAGGTACTTCCGGCTTTACTTTCGAACTGAATTTTTAAACCTTTAATAGCATCTGACAAAACTTCATTGAAAACACAAAATGTATTTTTAAAAGAATTCGGATGGGGTCTAAAGTTTTTTTGCATGTGCAAATATACTGAGATTGTCCCGAACTGCCCAAATCAAACAATATATTGATTAACTTTGCAGCTTCAATTTTAAAACAAAAAAGTCATGTCTAAAGATTCACACGAAAAAATGCTGCAAAAAGGAGTTTATACAGGCATTATAGAAAAGGATGAAAACAACAATTATTTTTGTGGAGAATATCTTTTAGATTATAAAATAGCTCACACAAATTTTAATATCGGTGATATGATTACCATAAAATCTATTATCGAAAACCCAAGCGATATTAGTTATAATAAATATCCAAAGAAATCTAAAAACTTCGATAAGGCAAATAATAAGCCAGAGAATAAGTAATATTTCTTCCTGGTTTTCAGTTTCAGTATCAGTTTGCTGTAGTGTAAAATGGAGAAGTGAAATTGAAAACACCTGAAATATTTCGATTATTTTTTCCTTCAAAACTAAAAAGTTAAAAAAAAGTGTACCTTTGCAAAAAATTTGTCGTTTTGAAGTATTAAATACAGATTTCAAACTAATAGACAATAAGTTACCTTTTATTTATGAAAAAAATAGTTGAATACCGTAAGTTATTAAACGTAGAAAAAACTGCAGAATTAAAAGATTTAAAAACAATTTATCGTAATGCGATGAAAGAATCACATCCTGATAAATTTCAAGGTGATGATGCTGGTCTGAAAGCTGCAGAAGAAAAAAGTAAAGCGATTATTGAAG
Source organism: Flavobacterium sp. (assembly GCA_039933615.1). Classification (GTDB taxonomy): domain Bacteria; phylum Bacteroidota; class Bacteroidia; order Flavobacteriales; family Flavobacteriaceae; genus Flavobacterium. The sequence continues at coordinate 6,900 of JBDTNT010000277.1, forward strand.
CTTATCACTTTTTGGTAAGCATTAATCCTGAAACGATTAAAGCTAATTTACCTGAATACACTGAGACAATTTCGACTTGTTCAATTACAGATTATAAATTTGTTGAAGGTCGTTTAATTATCGATTTCTCTAACGGTAGTGTTTACGAATACATCAGTGTTCCTAAAGCTACTTATGTAAAAATGGTAAATGCAGATTCTCCCGGAAGATTTGCAAAAAGACACATTCTGAACTCTTTTACCTGGAGAAAGAAAACAAATCAAGAATAGATTTACATACAAATTATCTACAAAAGCATTCTGGCAACAGGATGCTTTTTTTATGCTTTAAAATTAAAAAATTATGCTTTTATAGTCATAATTATACTATTTTTAAAGGTTTTAAATCAAATTACACTAGCAAACACCTTGAAAACGAGAGAATTAAGCATTAAAAAACTATAACAAAATTTTAGGCAACAAAATTCTTTATATTTTATATTTTTAGATACTTTTGTTGCACAAATCAATTAACTAATTAATTTTTTATAATGAAAAAAATATTTTTTTTACTTACTGCTTCTGTAGCGATTATTTCATGCAGCAAAGTTAAAGACGGAGAGTACCTGATTACAGGAACTGCAAAAGGAATTGAGAACGGAAAAACTATCGTACTTCAGGGTCAGGATCCTACTACAAAAATGGCTGTCGCTCTTGACACAGTAAAAGTTGAAAACGGAAAATTTGAAATAAAAGGAAAAGTAACTGAACCAGCTTTTCATACCTTAATCCTTCAGGGGGCTAACGGACCAATCCCTTTTATCTTAGAAACAGGAGAAATTACTATTGCTATTGATAAAGACAGCATCCATAAATCTAAAATTTCCGGAACTTATAATAATGATGAGTATGTAAAATTCAATGATGAACTTACTAAAACTCAAAAAAGACTAGCCGATTTTCAGAAAAACAACACTCAGAAAATGCAGGCAGCTCAACAAGCTCAGGATACGGCAACTATCAATGGTTTGATGAAACAATATATGACTATCCAGACTGAAGTGCAGACTGACTCTAAAAAGAAATATGTTGCTTACGCTGAAAGTCACCCAAAATCATTCATTTCTGCTTTGATTATTCAGGGTATGTTAGGAGATCCTTCTACTGATGTTAAAAAAGCTGAGGCTTTATATAACTCGTTAGACGAGTCATTAAAAAATACTGCTCCGGGTAAAGAAATCAAAACTAAAATAGGTCAAGCAAAAATGCCTGCAGTTGGTGCTACAGCTCCTCCTGTTGGTGACGCTAAGTGAAGATCAGATTTTTCTGCGCCTAATCCCGAAGGGAAAGTTATTTCCCTGAAACAAAGCTTAGGTAAAGTAACTATTGTTGACTTCTGGGCTTCATGGTGTGGACCATGCAGAAAAGAAAATCCGAATGTTGTAGCCATTTATAAAGAGCTACATTCAAAAGGATTAAACATTGTTGGTGTTTCTTTAGACAAAGAAGCCGGTGCCTGGAAAGAAGCTATCGCAAAAGATGGATTAACATGGACACAAGTTTCAAATTTAAAATACTGGGAGGAACCAATCGCTAAACAATACAACGTTGAATCGATCCCTGCTACTTTTATACTTGACGCAACAGGAAAAATAGTTGCTCAGGACTTAAGAGGTCCAGAATTAAGAGCAAAAATCTTAGAGCTTTTAGCTAAATAAGACCAATTTCAGAATAAAATAAAATCTCCCTGGTGGAGATTTTTTTTTGTTTTACAGAGTACCCAACCCCTTAAAAAACAGATTACAAAAAGACTGAATATTGTTAGTGCTTACGCAATATAAAGAAGCTGCTGCATGGAAAGAAGAAATTGCAAAAGATAGATTAACACGAACAAGGTATTATTAGAAGATAATGAAATAAACCAATCGCTAAACGATATAATATTGAATCAATCCCGCAACTTTTACACTTGATACAACAGGAAAATCAGCTCGTCAAGACTTAGGATGTCGCGAATTAAAAGCGAGAAACTCGTAACTTTTAGCCAAATAATACCAATATTCAGAATAAAATAAAAAAATCTTCATTAAGGAGATTTTTTTATTTTATTCAATACCAATCACTTAAAAAATATCTTGAAAATAACTTAAAATTAAGTGCGTTTTTTGTTTGTAAACATCAAAAACGTTTATATATTTGCAACCGCTTAGGACAACAAAGCGCATCAATACAAGCTTCGGGGAGATACTCAAGCGGCCAACGAGGGCAGACTGTAAATCTGCTGTGTAAACTTCGCAGGTTCGAATCCTGCTCTCCCCACGGAAAGGCCGAAAAGCCCGAAAACTTAAAGTTT
>JBDTNT010000278.1:0-2327 GCA_039933615.1 Flavobacterium sp.
CAGGAATCAGATAAAGTAATTAATTTGCCATACAGAAAGAAACAATCTTTATTTCTATATATTTAGTTAATTTTACCCTTTTCAAAAATATATAGTCTTAAAAATTTGTTTAATGGATCAACTAATCAGTTTTCTTGTTGCAGGAACAACTTTACTGCTGGCGTTTTTAATCTTTGCAAATAGTAACCAAGTTAACAGTAAGGCCAACAGCTGGTTTGGCTGCTTTATTTTGTGCATTTTTATTCTTCAGTTTAATGACCTGTTGGAAAAAACTGAATTTTTAAAATCGAGAATGCTCATAAATGATTTTCTGGGCCTGACCGATTTTATAGTAGCTCCCGTTTTTTACTTTAGCGTTACTTATTTTGTCAAACCCAATAGAAAATGGCGGAGAACAGATAATTTGCATTTTGCATTTGCTCTTATCATATTACTGCTGCTTTTACTCACTCTCCTAATTGAGGTAAAGCCGCCTACAGATGCCGATAAGAAAAATGCCGGTGTAATCATTACTGTTTTTGATTTCATTTTTTGTTTTCAGGTTATTGCTTATTGTATTATGGCCTACAGGGAAATTGCAGCCTATCAAAGGAATTTATTTCTCTACACTTCCAATATAAATGCAATCAACTTAAAATGGCTAAAAAAAGTAGTCGTTTGCGTATTGATAATATGTAGCCTTTGGTTAGTTGATACTGTTTTTAAATTAGCAAAGACCAATGCTTTTTTCGACAATTTTGCAAGCCTGATTTATCTTGCAGGGATTTTTTATATTGCTCGTTTTTCTTTAAAACAAAAAGAATTCTTTTCACTTAATAAAGAAGAAAAAAAGGAAGTCGATACCATTATAGACTCGATTTCCGGTTTAGGGGGAAACCAGAAAAAACTACTCTCAGATGATGATTTAAGAGAAATGAAATCTACTTTAATTCAATTAATGGACCATAAAAAACCTTTTCTGGATCCTGAATTGAGCTTATTCAAATTGGCTTCCCAATTGCAAATCTCCTCTCATTTGCTTTCTTATGTCATCAATAATGGTTTTAATGAAAATTTCTATCAATTTATTAATAGATATCGAATCGAAGAAGCAAAAAAGATGATACAGGATCCTAAAATGGGCCATTTGAGTTTAATGGGAATTGCTTTTGAAGTTGGTTTCAATTCCAAAACAGTCTTTAATACTACTTTCAAGAAAACGACCAGTCAAACTCCCTCTGAATTTAAAAAAGCACTTTCCGCTTCGGTATAAATTTATTATTCCATTTTGATTTTTTGAAAATAGAATATTTGTAGTCTCCGGCTATTCACAAATAGGTTCGGATTCATAAATCAGAACTTTTAGACCGCAAATGTTCCTAATATTTGCATCTAACTTATTTTAAAAAAACAAAATGTTACTGAAAACACCTGTAAGATTAAATCTGAACAAAGTCTGTGTACTTAGATTATTATTTCTTTTAGTAATTACGATTTCTACTCTCTCTTTTGTCTCTTGCTCAAACGATGATAAAAATGCCGCTCCGGAATATCCAGGGACTGTAGTAGACTTGAAAACTCATGTATTAATGACATACACCGTATCAAAAAAATCAAAATATTTAGTTGTTTTTGAATCAGGGCTTGGCAATGATCATACTGCCTGGTACAGTACGGGGAAGTCATACGAGATTCTATCTATTTCTGATTTTCTGGATTCTGATGTTTTACTATATGACAGGGCCGGCTATGGAAAATCAGGCTTTAATACGGAACCCAGAAATATAAATAAATTAAGAAGTGAACTGGAAACAGTCGTAGATAAATTTGCAGACGGCAGAAAAATAGTGCTTGTAGGGCATTCATTAGGCGGTTTGATTATTCGGGATTATGCTATAAAAAACCCTGCAAAAGTTGCCGGTTTACTATTTGTTGACGCTGCTCACGAGAAATATAATCATTATTCACAAGATCAGATAGACCAGTTTTATGCTACTTATAAAACTGCTTATGGCATAAATTCAGGCATTGCACTAGAAACCCTGCAATTAATTGAGGATTTTAAATACACGGCAGGATTACCAAATTTGCCTGATATTCCTGTTATTGCAATAACAAGTATGAAAATTGATGCAGAACATAGTGCAGCCGACAGACAACTATGGTACGACTCTAAAGAATCCCTTAAAACGGGAGTAACCGACTTTACACACATTACAACAGTAAAATCAGGGCATTTTATCCAACTTGATGAACCACAACTTGTTTTAGAAAATATCAAGCTATTGTTATCCAAATAAATTGCACGATTCAATATAAAAAACCCGCACTCTCATCATAAAATGAAA
>JBDTNT010000279.1:0-2123 GCA_039933615.1 Flavobacterium sp.
AACAATAAAATCCAGCTGAAAATTTATTACATCTCTTATTAAATGAAAAATAAAATAGTTTTTTTTAGTTGCTTCATTTTAATGTCGCTGACCTCATTTTCACAAAGTATTTCAAGTTCGCCTTATTCCTTATACGGTTTAGGTAGTTTGTATGATTCAGATTTTGGCTCAATTCCTTCTATTGGGTCATCGGGGATTGCTTTGCCTTCGGATAATTTTATAAATAATCTCAATCCGGCTTCATTAGGGTATATGCCTTTAAATCATTTTATGTTTGATATTGGCGGAAAAGCTATAGCAACGACTTATGAGAGCGGCTCAAGATCGGAAAAGAGGAATAATTTTCAGTTCTCACATATTGCGTTTGCTTTTCCGGTAACTAAAAACTCGGGATTTAGTGCTGCTTTAAGGCCTTATTCAAGTGCCGCTTTTAAAATTTCTAATTTAAAATTACCTATCACCGATAGCCAGGAATCCTATTATTTAACTGCAGCAGGCTCCGGAGGATTAAATAATTTTGATTTTTCATACGGATACCGATTAGGAAATAAACTGGCATTAGGTCTTTCTGCAACTGTATTATTTGGAAATACAACAGATGAAAGAAGTTATCTGATTTCGAATTCACTGACAACCATTAATAAAAAAACAAGTTACAATGGGGTTCGTGCAACTTTAGGAGGTCAGTATAAAATTGATTCTACTTTTACAATTGCTTCAACGTTCAAAGCACCCAGTAGGGTAAAGGCCTCAAAAGTGCAAAACATTGGAAGCACTACCGGTGAAGTGGAAACTATTTTTGAATCTAACGTAGCTTCTGATGCTGACGATTATTATTTGCCCTTAGAAATTGGTGTAGGAATCAGTAAACGTTTCAGGAACAATCTAAATATGACTTTAGATTATGAAAAAAGTCTCTGGAATGATACTAATCAATCGGAATTGTTTGGCAATTTTGTGAATCAGGACAGGTTTGCATTAGGCTTTATCTATAAAGCAAAAAAAGATATGAGAAAGTATTGGGACAGGATTCAATATTCGGCAGGTGCAAGTTTTGATACCGGTTATCTTGAAATTGATGGAAAAAGAATCAATAATGCAGCAATTTCCGTTGGGCTTTCATTGCCAATAGAAAATACTTTTTCAGCTTTGAATATCTCGTATTCCTATGGACAAAGAGGGAGGGTGTCGGACAATCTGATAAAAGAAAATTACCATAAAATATCACTCAACTTATCTCTGGATGGAATTTGGTTCGTCAAGCGAAAATTTGAGTAGCGGTTTAAAAATCCTTTTCTATCACAGTGTATTTGTTTTCTAAGATTGATTTTAAAACAGAAGAATCTGAATTGACATAGAATACAGGCTCACTTTTTTCTCCGTCGGAAAGGCCTGCTTTTTCACGTAGTACATTTTGTGTTTGACGCGCAACAGCTTCTCCCGAATCAATAATCTGAATATGCTCAGGAAGGATTTTTTTAATCTGTGGAATCAGGTAGGGGTAATGGCTGCATCCTAAAACCAGATAATCAATATTTGCCTCTATCATTGGTCTCAAATAGGTTTCCAATAATTCGGTCATTTCCGGTGAATTAAGATTGCCGTCTTCAATAAGCTGAACAAGTCCATGACCTACCTGTTCAATTATTGTAGTGTTCTGAAACATTTCGGCAGTTTTATTAAATAACTCACTGTTTAGCGTTCCTTTGGTAGCCAGTATTCCTATAACTTGTGTTTTGGAGTTATTGGCGGCAGGTTTTATGGCAGGTTCAATTCCTATAAAAGGAATATCATAATCCTCACGAAGTTCACGAATAGCATTTGTAGTCGCGGTATTGCAGGCTACAACAATTAGTTTGCAATTGTTTTCTATTAAAAAATCAACATTTTTTTTACTTAAAGCAATAATCTCTTCTTTTGTTCTTTGACCATAAGGAGCATTTTTGCTGTCTGCCAGGTAAATTGTCTTTTCGTTCGGAAGCAGTTCGTGAATGGCGCTCCATATGGAAGTTCCTCCAATACCAGAATCAAAAACGCCTATAGGATTGTTATTCGTCATAAGACAAAGTTACATATTTCTATGTTTCTCTACAATCTCGATTTTAAAATAAAACATTATTTTA
>JBDTNT010000280.1:0-2663 GCA_039933615.1 Flavobacterium sp.
CAAACGATTCGCGGATTCTTTGGATTACGATATAATCTGAAATAAGGAATTAGCTATGCGACTCCCGATAGCTATCGGGAGTCACAGATGAAAAAAGAATTTTTTAACCACATAATTAATCCTTCTAATCTGTGGAGAAAAAACAAAAAAAATGAGAAAGCAGATCATAATTATATTTTTTTTAAGTCTGACTTCAACGGGATTTTGCCAGTTGAAAAGCATTCCGTTTGAGGCAATTGACAGTTTGCAGCAAATCCAAAAAAGAAATATAATCGTTTTCATCCATACAGATTGGTGTCAGTTTTGCCAACGAATGAAAAGTACGACTTTCAAAAATCAGGAAATTATTGAAAAATTAAACAATGAGTTCTATTTTATAGATTTGAATGCCGAAGAAAAGAAGGATATTGTATTTAATAATCAGGTTTTTAAATACAGGCCTTCAGGAAATAATGTCGGTGTAAACGAATTGGCCCTTCAGTTAGGAACAATCAATAAGCAGATTGTCTATCCTGTTTTGTGTGTTTTGAATGCCGAAAACGAAATCATTCTGCAGTACAGTAACTATCTAAATCCAAAAGATTTTAATCAGCTTTTAGAAAAACTGAAAGAATAAAATTCCTTATTTTTGAAAATGCAATCCTCACAAATCAAACATTTCGATTATATTTTTACCGGAGCCGGTCTGTCGGCTTTGATGACGGTTTACAAAATGGTTCAGTCTGGTAAATTCACTGAGGAATCGATTTTGCTTTTGGATGAAAATTCAAAACAAACCAACGACAGAACCTGGTGCTTTTGGTCAGAAAATGAAACGATTTGGAGTTCTGTTATCTCCAAAAAATGGGATTCTGCCTTATTTGCCAATGAAAAATTCAAACGCGATTTAGACTTAAAACCGTATCAATACAATCAGATTCTCGGATTGGATTTTTATAGTTTTGTTTTTGAAGCGCTTTCAAAACAGTCAAACATTACTTTTTTAACGGAAAAAGTAACCGACATCAACGAACTCGATACTCATGTTTTTGTCGGCACGGAAGAAAACAGATACACTTGCAATTATTTATTCAACAGTATTTACACAAAGGCTTTCGCTGAAAGTCAAACGAAATATCCCGTTTTACAGCAGCATTTTGTAGGTTGGTTTGTAAAAAGTGAAATGGAAATTTTTAATCCGGAGCAAGCCACTTTCATGGATTTTTCGGTCGGACAAAAAGGGAATACCAGATTTATGTACGTTTTACCAACTTCTACAACTGAAGCTTTGGTGGAATATACCCTCTTTTCAGAGAAATTACTTTCGAAAGAGGAATATGAAAATGAGATTCAAAACTACTTAAAAAAGCTAGGCACCACAGCTTATGAAATCCTTGAAAAGGAGCACGGAAGTATTCCAATGACGTGTTATCCATTTTGGAAAAAAAATACCAAACGGGTACTGAATATTGGTACCACCGGCGGATGGACCAAAGCGAGTACAGGATATACATTTAGAAACTCGGATAAAAAATCATCTGAATTAGTGGAGTTTCTTCAGACGAATCCTTCAACATCACTCAGGATGTCGGCTTTTCATAAAAAAAGCAGGTTTTGGTTTTATGATTTATTGCTTCTGGATATTCTTTATCGCCATAATGAATTGGGAAGCGGTATTTTTTCTTCCTTATTCAAAAAGGAAAAACCCAATCTGATTTTTAAGTTTTTAGATGAAGAAACGACTTTAACGGAAGATTTTCAGGTGATTTTGAAATGCCCTAAAATGCCATTTATAAAAGCACTATTCAACGTTTTATTTAAATAATACCTATGCAGATTTGCCAGATTAAGCAGATTCGTTTTTGATTTTTAAATTTAAAGGAAGTCGGAATAAAATTATCAATCGAACTATAACAAAACTTTATACTTCAAATTAAGTAGTTGCGTGTAAACTTTGTAACTTTGCAAAATCAAAAGTAAAATTTAAAAGATAAAAATATGTATCCAGAAGAAATGGTAAAACCAATGCAGGCTGAACTAACCTCTGCAGGTTTTCAAGATTTACATAGTGCTGAAGCTGTTGATAATGCTATTAATGCTGAAGGTACCACATTGGTTGTTGTAAACTCTGTTTGTGGTTGTGCTGCAAGAAATGCACGTCCGGGAGCAAAAATGAGTTTAGAAGGAGCTAAAAAACCAGATCACTTAATTACAGTTTTTGCTGGTGTTGACAAAGAAGCTGTTGATGCTGCAAGACAACATATGTTTCCTTTTCCTCCATCATCGCCAAGTATGGCTTTGTTCAAAAACGGAGAATTGGTTCACATGTTAGAGCGTCACCATATCGAAGGTCGTCCGGCTGAATTGATTGCTGAGAATTTACAGGATGCTTTTAATGAGTATTGTTAATTGAAGGTTCTGAGGTTCTGAGATGCAAAGGTTCTGAGTTTTTAGGGACAAAGGTTCATAGCAGAAAAGAGACAAAGATTTGAAAAGCACCGTTTGGTGCTTTTTTTATGCACTAAAGTGAAAAAACTCAGGACCTTTTTCATCCGAAGGTTCTGAGTTTTTAGGGACAAAGGTTCATAGCAGCAAAGCGACAAAGATTTTCAAAAGCACCTTTGGGTGCTTTTTTATGGACTAAAGTGAAAAAAAAACTTAGAACCTCAGAACCTTTGCGACTC
>JBDTNT010000281.1:0-9747 GCA_039933615.1 Flavobacterium sp.
AAAATAGACAATCCAAAACCAGAAACCTGGTCAGATATATTAAAAAGGCCAACCAAAACGATAGATGATATTGAAGTCACTGTTAAGGAAATCTTCAAAGAAGTGCAGAAAAAAGGAGATGAAGCCATAGCAAAATACACTTCAATTTTTGATGGAATCGCTTTGGATAATTATGAAGTTTCTAATGAAGAAGTTCAGGAAGCCATCAGTTTGATTTCGAGTGAATTGAAAGAAGCGATTCAGTTGGCTAAAAACAATATTTATAAATTTCACACTGCTCAAAAAACGGAAAAAATTTCGGTAGAAACCATTGAAGGAGTAAACTGCTGGCAGGAAAAAAGACCAATTCAAAAAATTGGTTTGTATATTCCTGGCGGAACGGCGCCTTTATTCTCTACGGTTTTAATGCTTGCCGTTCCTGCTGAAATTGCAGGCTGCAAAGAAATTGTATTATGTTCACCGCCAGATAAAACGGGTAAAATTAATCCGGCGATTTTGTATGCCGCCAATTTATGTGGCGTAACCAAAATATTAAAAGCAGGAGGGATCCAGGCGATTGCCGGAATGACATTTGGCACGGAATCCATTCCGAAAGTATATAAAATTTTCGGACCCGGAAATCAGTTTGTGACGGTAGCAAAACAATTGGCGACTCAGTTTGGAGTAGCAATCGATATGCCTGCCGGACCGTCAGAATTATTAATTGTGGCTGATGATACTGCGGTTCCTGCTTTTGTAGCTTCAGATTTATTATCTCAGGCAGAGCATGGAACAGACAGTCAGGTGATTTTGGTTTCGACTTCAAAAAAACTGATTGATGCTGTCGAAAATGAAATTCAGATTCAGATTGAAGAGCTTCCAAGAAAAGAAATAGCAAAAAAAGCAATTGAAAATTCAAAGTTGATTTTAGTTGAAAACGATAAGATTGCTTTAGATTTAATCAATGATTATGGTCCGGAACACTTTATTATTTGTTCAGAATACGATGATTTCTATTGTAATGGAGTATTAAACGCGGGTTCTGTTTTTATTGGTAATTATACACCGGAAAGTGCCGGAGATTACGCATCAGGCACTAATCACACCTTACCAACAAACGGATATGCCAAGAATTACAGCGGTGTAAATCTGGACAGTTTTATGAAATCAATGACGTTTCAGAAAATATCAGAAAAAGGAATTCAGAATATTGGAAAAGCAATTGAAGTTATGGCTGAAGCCGAAGGTTTGCAAGCGCATAAAAATGCTGTGACGCTTCGCTTAAAGAGTTTGGAAGAAAGAGAATAGATTATAGAAGAAAGATTAAAGAAGCAAGAAGAAAAAGTTAAAGGATTAATTTTAGTCTATTTTCTTGACTCTTTTCTCTTAACTCTCCTCAAAAAAATAAAAAAATGGAATTCAATATAAATAAAATAACACGTGAAAACGTAAAATCTTTAAAACCGTATTCGTCAGCGCGCGATGAGTTTGAGGATTTTAATACAGCCAACATGATTTTTTTGGATGCTAACGAAAACCCGTTTCAAAATGGTGTAAATCGTTATCCGGATCCACAGCAAAATTCTGTAAAAGCAATTTTGGCTAAGAATAACAAGGTAAAACCAAGTCAGATTTTACTAGGAAACGGAAGTGATGAAGTTTTAGATTTACTTTTTAGAGCCTTTTGCGAACCAAAAACAGATAACATTATTTCGTTGCCACCAACGTACGGAATGTATGGTGTTCTGGCAAATATAAATGCAGTAGAAAACAGAGAAGTTTTACTTTCAACAGATTTTCAGCCTCAGGTAGAGAAAATTTTAGATACTGTGGATGAAAATACCAAAATCATCTTTTTATGCTCGCCAAATAACCCAACCGGAAACTCTTTTTCAGATGAAAGTGTGGTGAAATTGCTGCAGAATTTTAAAGGCCTGGTAGTGATTGATGAAGCCTATATTGATTTTTCAGATAAAGAAAGCTGGCTGACTGAGATAGATGAATATCCAAATCTGGTCATTACCCAAACCCTTTCTAAAGCATATGGTCTGGCTGGAATCCGATTGGGAATCTGTTACGGTTCAGAAGCTGTTATTTCGGTTTTGAATAAAATAAAACCACCTTATAATGTTAATGAACTGACGCAGCAAAGAGCGATACTGAGATTGAATGAGTCAGAAAAAATTAAAACTGAAATAGCTTCTATTATTGAACAAAGAGAAGAGTTACTTAAGGTTTTACTTGAAGTAAATTTCGTTGAAAAAGTATATCCTACTGAAGCTAATTTTGTATTGGTAAAAGTGGATAATGCTAATAAAAGATACGATGAATTAATTGCAAAAGGAATCGTAATAAGAAACAGAACAACACAGCCTTTATGTGAAAACTGTCTTCGTTTTACAATTGGTATCCCCGAAGAAAATGCAGTTTTGATTAAGGAATTGAAATTATTGAAATAGTAAGAAACCTGTCACGTTTTAGAACCTGACAGGTTTGAAATAAAAAAAATACATGAAAAAAGTACTTTTTATCGATCGTGACGGAACGATTGTTTTAGAACCGGAAAATTATCAGTTAGACAGTCTGGAGAAAATTGAATTTTATCCTAAAGCATTTCAATATCTGGCTAAAATTGCCGGCGAATTAGATTATGAATTGGCAATGGTAACCAATCAGGACGGGTTGGGAACGGACAGTTTTCCGGAAGAAACGTTCTGGCCAACACAGAATTTTATTTTAAAAGCATTTGAAAATGAAGGAGTTGTTTTTGATGAAATTTTCGTAGACCGTTCTTTTCCGGAAGATAATGCGCCCACACGCAAGCCAAGAACCGGAATGCTGACGAAATATCTGAATAATCCGGAATATGACCTGAAGAATTCTTTTGTTTTAGGGGATCGTTTGACGGATATTGAATTGGCGAAAAATCTTGGGGCAAAAGCAATTTTCATCAATGATAATGACGGAATTGGCAGTAATGAAATATCTTCTAAAAGGGAAGAATTAGAGGATACCATTATTCTTCAAACGATGAGTTGGAAAGAAATTTATGAGTTTTTGAAATTGGAAGCACGCTCGGCTTCAATAACCCGTAAAACCAATGAAACAGATATTTTTATCGATTTAAATCTGGACGGTACGGGAAAAAGTAAAATCGAAACCGGAATCGCTTTTTTTGATCACATGTTAGACCAGATTTCACGTCACGGTCAAATGGATCTGGAAATTCTTGTAAAAGGAGATCTTGAAGTCGATGAACACCATACTATTGAAGACACTGCAATTGCTTTAGGTGAAGTTTTCGCGAAGGCATTAGGAAATAAATTAGGAATCGAACGTTACGGTTTCTGTCTTCCAATGGACGATTGTCTGGCACAGGTGGCAATTGATTTTGGCGGAAGAAACTGGTTGGTTTGGGAAACAGAATTCAAACGTGAAATGGTTGGAAAAATGCCAACCGAAATGTTTTATCATTTCTTTAAATCATTTTCAGACGGAGCCAAAGCCAACATCAACATAAAAGCTGAAGGAACAAACGAACATCACAAAATTGAAGCGATATTTAAAGCTTTCGCGAAAGCCATAAAAGTAGCAGTAAAAAGGGACACAGAGAAAATGATCTTGCCTTCAACAAAAGGAATGTTGTAGAAAAGTTTAAAGTTTCAGGTTTCAAGTTCTGTGTGCAACCTGAAACCTGAAACAAAAGAAACAAAAAATTAAAATGGATCAAAATAAAAAAGAATTAATTTCAACTCCCCCTTCGGGGGCTGGTGGTATTGTTATCATAAATTACGGCGCAGGGAATATTCAAAGCATTATGTTTGCGATTGAGAGACTTGGTTTTACAGCCGTTTTGAGTAATAATCGGGAAGAAATCCAATCGGCTGACAAAGTGATTTTTCCGGGTGTCGGTGAGGCAAGTTCAGCAATGGAAAAACTGATTGAAAGCGGTTTGGATAGTTTGATTCCGAATTTAAAACAACCTGTTTTGGGAATTTGTCTTGGAATGCAATTAATGTGTAAATCTTCTGAAGAAGGAAACACAAAAGGCCTAGCGATTTTTGATGTTGATGTGATAAAATTTACTTCAAATGTAAAAGTCCCTCAAATGGGATGGAATCAGATTTATGATTTAAAATCAGATTTGTTTAAAGGAATTTCGGAAAATGAATTTATGTATTTGGTACACAGCTTTTATGCACCAAACTGCTCCGAAGCCATTGCAATAACAAATTACGATGTCGAATATGCATCGGCTTTGCAAAAGAATAATTTTTACGGAACCCAATTTCACCCAGAGAAAAGTGGAGATGTAGGAGAGAGAATATTAGGGAATTTCTTGAAAATCACCTAACCCCGGGAGGGAATGTAAGTGTGATTAAAATATTATAAACATAAAAATCCTATTACCCCTAATAGGAGTTCCCTCTTCGGGGGTTAGGGGGATAACATGAGAATAATACCAGCCATAGATATCATTGACGGAAAATGTGTCCGCTTGTCAAAAGGAGATTACAATACCAAGATAATTTACAACGAAAATCCACTTGAAGTAGCAAAATCATTCGAAGCACACGGAATCGAATATTTACATTTAGTAGATTTAGACGGGGCAAAATCGAGTAAAATTGTCAATTATAAAATACTGGAACAAATTGCAACGCAAACCAAACTAAAGATAGATTTTGGTGGTGGCTTAAAAGCCGATTCGGACCTTAAAATTGCTTTTGAAAGTGGTGCAAACCAAATCACCGGCGGAAGTATTGCAGTAAAAAACAGAGAAATATTCCAAAAATGGATTTCAGAATACGGTTCTGATAAAATCATTTTGGGAGCTGATGCTAAAGACGAAAAAGTAGCTGTTTCAGGTTGGCTTGAAGATTCAAATGAAGATCTGATTCCGTTTATTCAGGAATATCAAAACAAAGGAATTCAGTATGTTATCTGTACCGATATTGCTAAAGACGGAATGTTGGAAGGACCAAGTTTTGATCTATATGCTAAAATCCTGGCGGAAGCAGAAGGCATAAAACTAATCGCTTCCGGAGGAATTTCAACTTTTGATGAATTACCAAAACTAGCTGAATTAGGCTGTGAAGGAACAATTATCGGAAAAGCGATTTATGAAGGCAGGATTTCTATGAAACAACTGGAGAATTATATTATTGGTAAATAAAATAATTGAGATAATGTGTCAATTAGAAAATTAGTCAATTATTTAGCACATTGTTAAATTATCTCATTTTCGAATTATCTAAATTATAAATTGAAAAATTGAAAAAATGTTAGCAAAAAGAATCATACCTTGTTTGGATATAAAAAACGGAAGAACCGTAAAAGGCGTTAATTTTGTTGATTTGCGTGATGCCGGAGATCCTGTGGAACTGGCTGCACTTTATTCAGCGGAAGGTGCGGATGAACTGGTTTTTCTGGATATTTCGGCTACCGAAGAGCGCAGGAAAACTTTGGTCAATATGGTAAGAAGTGTTGCCGAAAAAATCAATATTCCGTTTACAGTAGGCGGTGGGATTTCTTCTGTAGAGGACGTTGAAATCCTTCTGAATAATGGAGCTGACAAAGTTTCTATTAATTCATCAGCCGTAAAAAATCCACAGTTGATTAACGATTTAGCACAGAAATTCGGAAGCCAGTGCGTTGTTGTCGCCATCGATGCCAAGCAGATTAACGGACAATGGATTGTACATTTGGTTGGAGGGAAAGTACCAACAGAATTGAATCTTTTCGATTGGGCCGTAGAAGTGGCTGAACGCGGTGCAGGTGAGATTCTTTTCACATCAATGGACAATGACGGTACGAAAAACGGATTTGCAAATGAGGCTCTGGCGAAGCTTTCAGGATTGATAAACATTCCGATTATTGCTTCCGGAGGTGCCGGAAATATGCAACATTTTATAGATTCCTTTAAAAAAGGAAAAGCAGATGCAGCTTTGGCGGCAAGTGTTTTTCACTTTAAGGAAATCGAAATTAAAGCCTTAAAACAAGAACTTAGAAACAATAATATAGAAGTTAGGATTTAAATTCCAATGTTCTAAAATTCCAATCCTGATACTTATTTGGGACTAAATATAAAATAATATGAAAGTAGATTTCACAAAAAGCGCACACGGTTTGATTCCCGCAATCATTCAGGATTCAGAAACCAAAAATGTTCTGATGCTGGGATATATGAACGAAGAATCACTTCAAAAAACAATAGAAACCCAAAAAGTCACTTTTTTCAGCCGTTCAAAACAAAGACTTTGGACAAAAGGCGAGGAGAGTGGTAACTTTTTAGAACTTGTAGATATCAAAAATGACTGCGATGGGGATACGCTTTTAATTCAGGTAAAACCAGCTGGACCAACCTGTCACACTGGGGCAGATACTTGTTGGCAGGAAGAAAACAACGAGCGTTATGGCTTTATTTCAAATCTTGAAGAGACTATTAAAATCCGTAGAGAAAATGCAGATTCTGAGAAAAGTTATGTGGCATCCCTATTCGAAAAAGGAATCAATAAAATTGCTCAAAAAGTCGGTGAAGAAGCTGTAGAAGTGGTGATTGAAGCCAAAGATGATAATGATGATTTGTTCTTGAGCGAGAGTGCTGATTTACTTTTTCACTACCTTATTTTACTACAAGCCAAAGGTTTTAAGCTGAATGATGTTGTGGAAGTTTTAAAGAAGCGTCAGAAATAGTTTTTAATGTAAAATGATTTTTTGTAAAAAGGAAGATGTTATGATAGCACGCAGGTTGTGCGGATTTAACGGATTTCTTCTCGCAATTTTGTTATTCATTTTTTATGTCATTTCGACGAAGGAGAAATCGCACTAGATATTCCAGCTTTGCGGTTACGAGTGCGATTTCTCCTTCGTCGAAATGACAAGATTGTCGAAAAAACCTAGACCTGAAACCTGAAACAAAAATCTCCTTACTCCAAAAACTCCAAAATAGCAAATTCACCTGGTTGATGAAAACCAAACTTAGCACTTTTATAAGGCTGTAAAGCAAGATATTCGGCTGTGTTACCGTAATCAATCCTAAAAGTATTTCCTCTCCACTTTGTTCCGACATTTGGAATGCTGAAATTCCCATTTTGTATACCGGTCAAACCCGAAAACGGAATTTTTATTTCGGTACAAAAACCTTCCGGAGTTATTTTGCTGACGGCTTCCATACCTGGGATATTAAATGACATTGAAGTGTTCCATCCTCCACAGACAGGCGAAATACATTTAACCACCATATCATAATTTGCTGAAAAAGGATTTACTCCAATTTCAATGTAATTTTGACCATCGCCATCCGGATCGAGAAAAATTTCAACTAAATCATCCGTATTAAATATTTGAGAATCTTTCTTCTGATTGGATCCAACAATTTTTGAATCTTCAGAACGATAAGCTATATAAAGGTTTTCGGCATTCCACGAAAGTGAGGCAAATGTTTGCTGAGTGGCTTTTTGCCCTGAATTGTGAATGACAAACGGACCTGAGAAAGCTGTTTTCCAATCGGATAAATCACCATCAATAAGCTGTTTTTCATTTGCCTTATAAACCGGGATCGTCTGAGAATAGCTTGCTGTTGAAATTGCTAAAGATAAAATAAGCAGTATTAAACGGGATTTCATAAAAGGATAAAAAAATTAAAAAGCTAAAATAGGCAAGAATAATGAGTTTTAACATTAATTTTTCTCAATAGAAATTATAAATTTATTAAAAAACTGATTCGAATGTTTACTTTTGTTAAAGATTAAGTTCGTTTAATTACCCTATTTATTTCAAATTTATAAATTTATGAAAAATTACTTTGGAGGCTTTGTTGTTGCTTTTTTGGTTAGTTTCACAGCCAATGCGCAAGGACTTCTAAATAAGTCTGAAACTGTTTTTACACATCAGGATACTTTAAGAGGAAGTATTACTAAAGAAAGATCCTGGTGGGATTTAAAATACTATCACCTTGATGTGAAAGTTGATCCATCTAAAAAAACAATAACTGGATCTAATACCGTTCGTTATACTGTTTTATCAACTGCTGCTAAGATGCAGATTGATTTACAGCAACCAATGGAGATTTACAAAGTAACCCAGAACGGAAAAGAACAGAAATTTGTCAGGGAGGGGAATGTTTTTTTTATTGAATTGACCGCCGCTCAAAAAATAGGAGAAACAAAAGAAATCGTAATTTCTTTTGGAGGAAAACCGAAAGAAGCTGTAAAACCACCATGGGACGGAGGGCTTACCTGGAAAAAAGATAAAAACGGAAAGGATTTTATTGCATCATCCTGTCAGGGATTGGGAGCAAGTGTCTGGTGGCCAAACAAAGACCATATGTACGATGAAGTTGAAAATATGCTGATCAGTGTTAATGTTCCGGGCGACTTGACGGATGTTTCCAATGGAAGATTGAAAAGCGTTAAACAGGAAAAAGACGGTACTAAAACCTTCAATTGGTATGTTTCGAATCCAATTAATAATTATGGTGTGAACATCAATATTGGCGATTACGTTAACTTCTCGGAGAAATATAAAGGAGAAAAAGGGGAATTGGATTGTAATTATTATGTTTTAAGAGATAATTTAGCCAAAGCCAAAGAACAATTTAAAGATGCACCAAGAATGCTGAAAGCGTTCGAAAATTGGTTCGGACCTTACCCGTTTTATGAAGACAGCTATAAATTGGTTGAAGCACCTTACTTAGGGATGGAACACCAAAGCTGCGTGACTTATGGAAATGGATATAAAAATGGTTATTTAGGCCGTGATTTAAGTGGAACCGGCTGGGGATTAAAATTTGATTTTATCATTATTCACGAGTCCGGCCATGAATGGTTTGCGAACAATATTACCTATAAGGATATTGCAGATATGTGGATTCACGAGAGTTTTACAAGCTATTCGGAAAGTCTGTTTGTTGAATATTATTATGGAAAAGAGGCTGGTGCTGAATACGTTATTGGCTGCCGAAACGGAATCCATAATGATAAGCCAATTATTGGAAATTATGATGTAAATAATGAAGGTTCCGGTGATATGTATCCGAAAGGAGCAAACATGCTGCATGCAATTCGTCAGATTTTGAATGATGATGCCAAATGGAAATCAATTTTGAGAGGTTTAAACAGTACTTTTTATCACCAGACAGTTACCACCAAGCAAATTGAGGACTATATGAGTGCTCAGGTTGGAATAGATTTAAGCAGGATTTTTAATCAATATCTAAGAACAACCCAAATTCCTGTTTTTGAATACATGTTTAAAGACGGTCAATTAGGATACCACTGGACAAACTGCGTAAACAAATTTGATATGCCGGTAAAAGTATCTGTAAATGGTAAAGAAATCTGGCTAAAACCAACTCAGGAATGGAAATCTGAGAGAATCGATGCCAAAGACCCTAAACTTGAAGTGGATAAAAACTTTTATGTGACGAGTTCTAATATTGTAGAATAAATAAATTCCAATAAAAAAATCCCAAATCCCAAATTCCAATTGCTGGAATTTGGGATTTTTTTTAACTCCACCGGGTTTGTTATTTTTAAAATCGAAACATTAGCAAAGTATGTCATTTCGAAAGAGAAATCGCACTAGAAGCTCCATATAGAAAATCGTCAATCTTAGCGGAATTATGCGTGCGATTTCTCCTTCGTCGAAATGACAAAAAAGCGCTAAAAGAAATCTTCTAGCGCTTTTTTTATTGGAATTTGGAATTTAAAAAATTGGAATTTAAAACTTAGCGGCTATTCAATTTTGCCTTTTCCCTGATTATTT
>JBDTNT010000282.1:0-7400 GCA_039933615.1 Flavobacterium sp.
TCTTTTGGTAAATCACCATAACTTTGAGCTCCTGTATGAGGAAAATCGTCTAAACGTAAATTCATCGAGC
This sequence comes from Flavobacterium sp., assembly GCA_039933615.1. Lineage (GTDB taxonomy): Bacteria > Bacteroidota > Bacteroidia > Flavobacteriales > Flavobacteriaceae > Flavobacterium. The sequence goes on from JBDTNT010000282.1 coordinate 71, forward strand.
GAACAATTGTTCCTACAGCTCCTAACTTTGCAGCTTCTTTTGCTCCGGCAAATCTCTGATCTACACAAGCTCCGTATGATGTAAAGGTTTCAATATTTTCAGGGTTCATCGGTCTGTTAAAAAACACAATTTTTCCTTTTACTTTATCTCCTAATTCACCTAATTCCTTAATTCCCTGTACTTCGATTACTTCTGCAGTAAGACCCGTTTTTGCAGTTGCAACGGATCCTCCCAAAGCACAAATCGGAACTACGGTTTTTGTTTTATTGTCTAAGATGTATGCTGTTTCTTTTTCTCCGCGAACCCAATGTGGCACCATTACTTCCTGAAGGTATACTTTATCAAGTCCTAATCTTTCTAATTGTGTTTTGGTGTATTGAACTGCTGCTTCGGCAGTTGGCGATCCTGACAAACGGCTTCCGATATCGTTAGACAAATATTCCAGCCAAGTGTAACATTTTGATTCGGTTAAGGCTTTTTTGTAGAATAATTTAATGTTTTTTTCATCGTTTGATTGGGCAAAAGATGTCAATCCGTTTAAAACTAAAACAGTTAAAAGAATCGTTTTTTTCATGGTTTTTATAGCATTTTGGGTTACTTGCCCACTTTTTTGGTGCGCCTCACAAAGGAACAAAATTCTTTACAACTCAGAGACTTTTTCTTAAACCTTTTCACAAAAAAAACTCTGATTGCCAACTTTTTTGTCTGCAATCAGAGTTTTAAATATTATTCAATAAAAATTATTTTATTTCGATAATCTTATTTTTTAAACCGATACCGTTTTCGTTAAAAGGTTCAATTGTAAAATAATATTTTGTGCCTTTATCCAACCCTCTGAAATCATAAGAACTGTCTCCGTAAACCATTATGCTGTTGTATAATTTATCGGGAGTGATTCCATAATAAATATTGTATCCGATAGCATCTGTTTGTTTTTTCCATGAAATAATGGCATTACGGGAATCTGTTGTATTTCTTTTGACTTTAAAATCAGAAACGGATTTTGGTTTTGCTTCCAGTCCATTTCCAAAAACCCTGAAATCGGAAACAGCAAACATTCCTGATGCATTATGAATGTTTACCATTTTAATATAACGCGCTTTAATTGATTTTGTCAACTCAACATAATCATGCGGTACATCTTTATCATTATTTGATTTATCAACCACTAAAGTCCAATTTTGAGCATCATCTGACATAAAGATTTTATACTGATAATAAATATCCATAGCCTTATTAAACTGTGTGGCTTTATGATCTGCATAATTGATTTGCAGTGCATTGATTTCCATTTTTCTTCCTAAATCAAGCTGTAACCATTCGCCGGATGTATCAGATGTTGCAGACCAATACGTCTGAATGTTTTCATCGGTTAAATTTGAAGCATCATAACAGATTTTCTCGAATACTTTTTTACCTCCGTTATCCATTCTGTGCGTTTCAACATCCTTACACTCTTCTGAAGAAGATACTGTCACCGGTTTTTTATAGGATAATAACATCCAGCCGGAAGAAGCGCCTTTTGTCTGATCTCTTTGTGCTGTTGGTAATACAATTGGAAAATCACCATATGACGTAATAGAATACATCACATCATCCTTGTCAAATCCTGCCGGGAACATATCGATACGACGTTCGAAGCGGTCTTTTATAGAGATTTTACAGGTTCCGGTATTCCAATAATTTCCGTAATTATCGGCAAAAGTATTTCCGTGTCCCGCCCCGATTACAAAACCTCCGGGCTTATAAGACATCGGATTGTGTTTTTGATATTTGAATGGCCCTAACGGATTATCTCCTACATGAACGCCATTTGCATAACCTTTAAATTCTGTAGCCGGAGCACCGTATTGCATGTAGTATTTTCCGTTGTGTTTGGTCATCCAGGCACCTTCTATGAAATTCCCCCAGGGCGCGGGTTCCATATCGTTGTTAGGTCCAAAACGTTCCCAGCCATGTGCCGAAGGATCTAAACCGACAACTGCTTTTGCCTGTCCGTATGGCTTCTGAATGTCTTCAACTTCAGTTGCAGTATATAATTTTGCGTAATCAGCCTGATTGCCTTTTGGAAGCCAGGTATTGTAATCTACTTCTACTCCAACAAGGGGCAATTTCCCACTCGAACCGTAATACATATAGACTTTTTTGTCATCGTCCTGAAAAATCGCCGGATCCCAGGTTGGCAGCATTGCCGTATTAACATGTCTTGTCCATCTTCCAGATTTTGGGTCAGCTGTTTTCCAGACCGGATGATCTTTTTTCCAGGTGGAACCTACGTAAAACAAAGTATCATTTACCACCCAGGCTGCCGGTGCACATTGGTCGTCATCACCGGGATTTCTCTGAAAACTGCCATAAACGAATTTCCAGTCGGACATATCCTTACTCCAGAAAAATCCTGCCTGATTTGTAGCAAACAAATAATATTCTCCTTTGTAAGTAATGATTACGGGATCTGCACTAGAACGTCGGGATTCCGGAATTCCATTGTGATTATGAGTGGTGTAATTATATCCTATGTTTATCGGATTACAATAGGTTGTTGCAGCTCTGTCCGGATCAAACCATGTTGTTTTCCCGGCAGTATTATTCTGAGCTGAAGTATTGATTGCAAATCCAATAAGAAGGAGCCAAGCGGGTATGGAATACAATTTATATGTTTTCATTTTGCTATTATTTTGTTGTAAATACTTTAATTTTTTAGCTAAAAAAAGCCCTTCGGTTAACCAAATCCGAAGGGCGCATTACTAATTAACAAACCAACTATTTAGTTAGATCAAAACTAACTTTCTTATCGGCATTTGAATTTGTTCCAACAAAAACATCAAACTGCCCCGGTTCTGCTACAAATTGTAAATCAGAATTATAAAATTTTAAATCTTCAACGGTGATTTCGAAAGTCACAGTTTGTTTTTCTCCTTTTTTAAGTGCTATTTTTTGGAAACCTTTCAGTTCTCTAACGGGTCTTGTAACCGATCCGACTAAATCTCTGATATATAACTGAACGGTTTCTTTTCCATCAAAATTACCTGTATTTGCTACATCAACGGTAACATTTACTTTTCCGGTGAAGTTTATCTTATCGGCTGAAATTTTCAGGTTTGAATAATCAAAAGTGGTATAACTCAAACCAAATCCGAATGGAAATAATGGTTCGTTTCTTTCATCGATATAGTTTGATCTGAATTTTTCGAATTTCCCTTCCGTATTAGAAAGTGGTCTTCCTGTATTTTTGTGTGCGTAATAAATCGGCACCTGCCCTACACTTCTGGGGAAAGTAGCCGTTAATTTTCCTGATGGATTAACATCTCCAAACAACACATCGGCGATCGCGTATCCAGCTTCACTTCCTGCAAACCAGGCATTCAAAATAGCCGGAACAGTTGCGTTTTCTTCATTCAATACCAAAGGACGGCCATCAAATAAAACTAAAACAACCGGTTTTCCTGTTTTGATTAAGGCCTGCAATAAATCTTTCTGAGCCTGTGGAATTTCTAAATTGGTACGGCTGCTTGATTCTCCGCTCATTTCTGCAGATTCTCCAAGTGCCGCTATAATCACATCAGACTGATTGGCAACTTTTAAAGCTTCTGCCAATAATTCTTCTTTTGAACGGGCGTCACGATGTAAGGTTTTACCAAACATAGTTGCGTTAGTTTCGAAAGTTTCATCGTAATCCAAGTTACTTCCTTTCGCATATAAAACTTTAGCCGAAGGTCCTGCCACTTCTTTGATACCTCTTAAAAGTGATACTGCATTTTCCATTTTTGTAGCTACACTCCAGGTTCCAGGCATGTTTTCTTTTGCATCCGCCAATGGTCCGATAAGTGCGATAGTGCCTGATTTTTTAAGTGGTAACAAGTGATTTTGATTTTTTAACAGAACCAAAGACTGTGCAGAAATCTGACGTGCTTCTTTTCTGCTCGCTGCGGTAAAAATTTCCGTTTTCGCTCTTTTATCATTGCAATATCTATAAGGATCTTCAAACAATCCTAAGTCATATTTTGCATCAAGAATAAGTTTAACGGCATTATCGATTTGTTCGATTGTCACTCTTTTCTCGTCTAAAGATTTTTTCAAAGTGGTCAAAAAACCTTCTCCAACCATATCCATTTCAACTCCGGCATTTAAAGCTAAGGCGGAGACATCCTGAAGATTACCCATTCCGTGTTCGATCATTTCCGGAATTCCGGTAAAATCAGTTACTACGAAGCCTTTAAAACCCCATTGTTTTCTTAAAACATCGGTCATTAGCCATTTGCTTCCTGTTGCAGGAATTCCGTCAACTTCATTAAAAGAAGCCATTACAGAACCTACACCCGCATCAACAGCGGCTTTGTAAGGAGGAAAATAATCGTTGAACATTCGGATGTGGCTCATATCAACTGTATTGTAATCACGTCCCGCTTCCGGTGCCCCGTATAATGCAAAGTGTTTTACACAAGCCAGAATGGTATTGTTTTTCGATAGATCTTTTTGTTGGTATCCGTTTACCATCGCTTTTGCAATCTGGCTTCCTAAGTACGGATCTTCACCTGAACCTTCAGAAACTCTTCCCCAGCGTGGATCACGGGAAACGTCTACCATTGGTGAGAATGTCCAGTTGATTCCGTCTGCACTTGCTTCCTGAGCGGCAATCTGAGCACTTCTTTCAATTAAATTCATGTCCCAGGTACAAGACAATCCCAACGGAATTGGAAATGTTGTTTCGTAACCGTGAATAACGTCCATACCAAAAAGCAATGGAATTTTTAAACGGCTTTGTTCGACAGCTATTTTTTGTACTTCTCTAATTTTTTGAACTGTTTTTATATTGAATAAACCGCCTACTTTACCATCAGCAATATTTTTTGCTACATTGGAGCTGTTTGCTACTCCTGTTGTAATATCTCCAGAGGTTGGTAAATTTAACTGACCTAATTTTTCATCTAAAGTCATTTTTGAAATTAGCTCGGCTACAAATTCAGACTTTGGTTTGATTTTCACTGTGTTTTTAGTGTTCTTTTTCTGAGCGTAACCCAAAACAGCACATCCTAAAAAAAGTAAGACTAATTTGTTTTTCATCTGTATTAAATATTTGTTTTTTAATGGAACATGGAATCGCTTTTCTTCCTTTTGTTTATAATTTGGTATCTAAGCGATTTCATTCTCTTGTATTTATTTGTTCGTATTCGTTTTTTTCTGTTTCAGCATCCAGTCATAAATGACCTGATTGTCATAAACCCTTGTCCAGCTGTCGTGGCCCGCATCATCAAAAATGGTCAGCTGAACATCTTTGGCATTGCATTTTTTTAATTCTTTATAAATGGTGACAGCGTAATCTACTTTCACGACATCATCCAGTAATCCGTGATAAATCCTGGTTGGGATAGCGGCAATTTTACAAGCATCTTCCATCTGAATCAAATCGACAAATCCTGAAATGGGCACTAGGGCGGCAAACATGTCTGGATAGGAAAGCGCTAAATTCCATGCTGCCCAGCCTCCGGAACTTAAACCTGTAACATAAATTCGGTCGGAATCTATATTGTTCTCTTTTTGAACTTTTAAAATCAATTGATAAATCGATCCAATATCCCAGTTTTCATCCTCTTTACATTGTGGAGCTAACACGTAGGCGTCTAATGAATGTGATTTTAAATATTTTAAAGGCCCGTTGATTTTTACTTTTTCAATGTCTGTCCCCTTTTCTCCATCACCGGATATAAAAACGATCAATGGTTTTCTATCTTTTGTATTCGCCGGTTTGTGCAATGCATAACCTAACTCGTAATTGGTGACAACAACGGTTTTAAATTTTCCTGTGGTCTCGGTTTGTGTAAAACCAATTGCAGAAAATAACAAAGTCAATAGTATACTGATATGTTTCATTTACTGAATATTTAGAATCCGTATTTACCTGATTTGAATCCAAGTTTTACAAGACCTTCTTTTACTTCGGGCGCATTCATAAACAATTTCCATAATAAACCGGAACGATAATTTTCTATCATTACAACTTCCGGTCCCTGATCTATTGCCAGATACCGTTTTGCTGCCCAATTATTTTGCAGATCGACTGCATCATAAAAACCTGCACTTCCCCAGGTTTCCATATTGTGGTTTTCGTATAAATTTCGAATAACGGCCATTGCTTCTTTTGGGGTGTACACAATTGAACTGATTGCGGCAGTTGGTGAAATTACCCCTCTGTCATTGCTTGGCATATGTGCATCATATCCGACTGACCCATCAGGATTTCTGGAATAAGAGGCTGTCAATCCCCAGTAATCGGCTCCATAGCTTCCGAATTTTTTAGGGTTCTCTACACAATATTGGTAATCGATCTTGACCTGATTTACATTCAGATCCCAGTAATTAGCATACTTATCGCTTAATTGATTTGGATCTAATCCGACATAGGAATAATGTGCCCAAAAAAGCGGACCTCCAAATTCTTCTGCACCGTTATGTTTCAGGATTAAGGGAATATTGTATTTTGTTTTTGCAGAAACAATTCCGCCACTTCTCGCCCAGCCTTCATGATACACTTTTGGATCAATTGAATGCGTTGGCGAAGAGGCTGCCATGATATATGTAATCAGACACTCGTTGTATCCCTCAAGCGGAAAATTCATCTGCCAGTCGTAAGTTGGCGACCAATGCCAGTACAGTACATTTTTATTGTTGGTAAACCATTGCCATTCGACACCTTTCCAAAGTGCGTCGTATTTTTGAGCTACTGCTTTTTCATTTTCAGAACCGGTTTTTAAATATTCGCGAACGGTAATCATTCCTGAAATTAAAAATGATGTTTCGACTAAGTCTCCTCCATTATCTTTGATTCCAAATGGTTTTACTTTTCCGGTATTTCCATCAATCCAGTGGGACCAGGCTCCGTGAAAACGATCTGCTTTTGCCAGAAAATCGGCAATTTTGTCTAATCTTTTTACTCCTTCTTCTTTGGTAACATAACCTCTTGACATTCCGGAAACAATTGCCATCAACCCAAAACCTGAACCTCCTGTTGTAACGATATTTTTATCATTATCAGGGTAAATTCCATCCGGATGAAAACGCTCTCTTGCTAATCCTGAATTGGGTTCTGCATAATCCCAGAAATACTTGAAGGTTTGTTTTTGAACAATGTCTAAAAGCTGCTCATCTGATAATTTCGCTACGGAAGGTTTATTATTTTCTTTTTGTACCTCCGGATTTGCCCCACAGCTAAAAAAAGCAAATGATAATAGTATAAATGAAAATCTAAGCATTTCTAAAATTTTAATATTATAATAAAATCACTCCCTTCAAAATTTGAAGGAAGTGATTTTGGTATTTTAATTAATAACCA
>JBDTNT010000283.1:0-7334 GCA_039933615.1 Flavobacterium sp.
CGTTCGCTTTTTAAATGCGTAATACAAGCATCAATTGGCTGTACGGTCATTACCATTCCGGCACCACCACCAAATGGATAATCGTCGACACTTTTTTGTTTGTTTGTGGTGTAATCTCTTAAATTATGAAAATGAACTTCTACTAAGCCTTTGTCAATAGCACGTTTCATGATTGAAGCCTCAAACGGGCTTCTCAATAATTCCGGCAAAATCGTTATGATGTCAATTCGCATTTTTTGTCTTCAATTGTTGTAAGCGGCAAAGATACAAAGTAAATATTTGAGAATTTTAAAGTTTTAAAAATTCAGGAAATATGCTCTTAAATATCATTTTTTGTTTTCACATAAAATATTTTTTTGTGAGAATCGTCTTTTTAATTAAAAAATAACATATTGATAAACATTGTGTTATGTTTTTGTTTGAAAAAAATATTACTTTTATTTAAAAAATTAAAAACACCACTAACCAACCAAAACCATCATGAAAAAGCTATATTTATTTACAATTATTTTGCTAATTAATGCAGCCTGTACCAGTACTAAAAAATCCATGGATAACTGGGTCGGAAAAACAAAACAAATTTTTATTAAGACTCTTGGCCCGCCTGTTCGGACACTTTATAACACTGACGGGGAAATACTTATTTATGCGGATCAGATCTATAAAAAGTCAGATGATAATAAAGGAGCTACAATTGCCGGGGCAAACTACTGGGAATATATGTATGTATATGTAAATAATGAAGGCAAGGTTGTGTCGCTGAGAAATGAAAAGCAAAAATTCCCACCGCAGCAAATTGACAGCAATCAATTAATGGCAAAAAAATCAATTAGTGCTAAATAAAAAAATATTCTCTAAAATGATTTCTTTTTTATCTAATTTAGGACAAGATATCAGTCTGTTTCAATTCATCTAAATCCTGAAATTATGAAGAGAATATTTTTAATATTAATTGTAACGATAACAATTGCTTCCTGTAATAATGAGGTGAAACCACCAAATTTGAATCCGTCAGAAAAAGAAAAAATAGTAAAACAGTATTTTGAGTATTTCAATAAACACCAATGGAAAGAACTTTCAGAAATGTATACTCCGGTATCAGATTTTAAAGATCCGTCATTTGGAAAAGAAATGATAACCCAGACCAGAAAACAAACCAGAGATAAATACACATCTCTTAATGTCATTTTTCCGGATCTCCATGATGAGATTATCAATATTTATCCTTCAGACGAGAAACATATTATTGTTGAATTTGTTTCAACCGGAACTGCTCCGGACAATTCAAAATTTAAGTTGCCTATTTGTACCATTTTCACCATCGAAAACGGAAAAATAACTAAAGATTTTACTTATTTTGATAACTTCGATGATTCAAAATCTGATAAATAACGCTAGTTTTACTTTCTGAAAATAAAACAACAAATGACTTCCAGACGTACTTTTATAATCAATAGCAGCCTCGCTACTGCAGCGGTTTTGGCTATGCCATCTTTAGCTTTTACTATGGATAAAAAAGAAATTGGGTTGCAATTGTACACATTGCGAGATGAACTTCCAAAAGACATAAAAGGAACTTTAGAGAAAGTGTCCTCAGCCGGATTTACAACAGTTGAAACCTATGGTTTTTCAATTAAAGACCAGTTTTTTGGATTGCTGCCAGTTGAATTTAAAAAGCTGCTGGACACAAACAACTTAAAAGCAGTGAGCGGCCATTACGGAATCGGCAGTTTTTTAGCGGATGGGAACACAACAGAACTCAAAGCGGCGATTGATGCTGTGAAAATTTTAAAAAGTGAATATTTGACCATTCCATGGGTTGATCCGCCTTTCAGAAAAAATATCGAAGATTATAAAAAGATTGCCAGCCGCTTAAACGAAGCCGGAAAAATGTGTCAAAAGGCAGGTTTGAAATTAGCCTATCACAATCATGATTTTGAATTTGAAAATCATAACGGACTTACAGGTTACGAAATTCTGTTAAAAGAAACAGACAAGAATCTGGTATATTTTGAAATAGATTTATATTGGGTTGTTCGTTCCGGGAAAGATCCTTTGCAATTGTTTAAAGAAAATCCGGGGCGTTTTAAAATGTGGCATGTAAAAGACATGGATAAAATTAATTCTGCTTTAAATACAGAAATTGGTTCAGGATCAATTGATTTTAAACCTATTTTTAAAGAAGCAAAACTTTCAGGAGTGCAGCATTTATTTGTAGAACAGGAGAATAATTTTGCTGTAAATGCTATTGCATCTATAAAAACAAGCTGCGATTTTATTTTGAATAACTTAATTTAAGCGGAAACATTTATGAAGAAACTTTTTCTTTTAGTAATCGTACTTTTTTATTCCTGTAATTTTAATAAAGAAAATCCGTATTTCGAGAATATAAAAGAGAATGATGTTGCACTTTTCCCACCTGCTCCTGGCGAATGGTTGTATGAACATGAAGAAAAAGGACAGAGTTTTAAACAATTCATGAACTCTAAACACATTATTCCGACAGCTGATGCTAATATTATTTATATAAAGCCAATTGGTAATTTTACTGCATTACAAACCAAGCAAATTGAGTTGGTTAGAGAATATTTAGCACTATTTTTTCAATTGGAAACTAAAATCTCAGAAACTGCATCAAACGATATTATTCCTAAATATGCAAGGCGTATTGGTGGTGAAAACCAAGAACAATTTCTGGCGGGCTATATTCTGGACAGTGTTTTGAAAAAAGAAAAACCCTTAAACAGAATTGCTTTAATGGGATTAACAGAAGTAGATTTATTTCCAAAACCAGAATGGAATTACGTTTTCGGATTGGCATCTTACAGTCAGAAAATTGGAGTAAGTTCGATTTATAGACTGCAGGATGAAAAATTAACAGAAGAAAATTTTAATTTGTGTTTGAGACGTTTGATAAACATAAGTTCGCACGAAATTGGTCATATGTTTGGCATGCATCATTGTATAAACGCTAATTGTGTAATGAACGGAACAAACAGTTTATCCGAAACAGATAAAAACACCAGCAGATTATGTTCTGTCTGTCAAAAGAAATTAAATTCAAGTATAAAATACGATAACAAAAAAAGATTGACTGCTTTAGAAAAGTATTTTAAAGACAATAATTTGAAAGAAGAATTAGAGTTGATGAAAAAAGATCTTAAAAGCATTGAGTAAAAAAAAATAAATATGAAAAAACTAGGACTTGTTGGCGGAATCAGCTGGGTATCGACAATTGATTATTATCGCTTTATAAATGAAGGAATCAACGAAAAATTGGGTGGACTAAATTTTGCTGAGTGCATTATTTATTCTTTAAATTTTGATGATTTTCAAAGAAATAATACCAATGGGGATTGGGATGCAACTTTCGAATTGCTTTTAAACGCCTGCAAAAGTCTGGAGAAAAGTGGTGCCGATGCCATTGTTTTATGTGCCAATACAGCTCATGCCGTTTCCGATAGATTAGAGCAGGAAATTAAATTACCCATTATTCATGTGGCAAGAGCCACAGCAAACGCAATTAATAAACAAGGCTTGAAAAAAGTAGGTTTATTGGGAACGAAATTCACAATGGAAATGGATTTTTACTTCAAAAAACTGGAAGAAAACAATATAGAAGCGATTGTTCCTTTTCTTCAGGAAGAACGTGATTTTATTCAACAAACTTTAAAAGAAGAATTAGGACGCGGAATCATCAAAGAACAAACCAAAAGAGCTTATCTTTCAATTATTGAAAAACTAATTGAGAACGGTGCAGAGGGAATTATTTTGGGCTGTACCGAAATTCCGATGTTAATTAGCCAGGAAGATGTTTCGGTTCCGGTTTTTGATACCACGAAGATTCATTCAGAGGCAGCAGTAGATTTTGCTGTTTCATTATAAAATACAATTAACGATTAAAGAATTAGATTATGCAAAATTTCGGTACAAGTAAAGAATTTATAAAAGCAGACGAAATAGAATGGGAAGTTGTGGGCGAAGGTATCAAAAGAAAAATTTTAGCTTATGATGATAAAGCGATGCTGGTAAATGTTCATTTTGAAAAAGGTGCTATCGGAGTTTTACACGAACATTATCATACGCAGGTAACGCTTATTTCCAGCGGTAAATTTGATGTTACGATCAGCGGTGTTACAGAAACTTTAAAAGAAGGAGACAGTTTTTATATTCCGCCACATGCAATTCACGGTGTGGTTTGTTTGGAAAGTGGTATGTTAACAGATGTTTTCAGCCCGATCCGCGAAGATTTTATGTAATACTAAAAAACAAACTTTTTTAAGCTTAGCTTAAATATAGATAGTATTTTTGCAAAATGAATTTATCCAAAACGAATGTCTTATTTATGGCAGCTTGCACTGGACTTATAGTTGCAAATCTGTATTACTGCCAACCCCTTATTGTTTTAATCGCCAACGAATTTAAAATTCCCGAAGCCAACGCCGGAACGATAACATATCTTACCCAGGCAGGTTATGCGATCGGTTTGTTTTTTATGGTTCCGCTTGGAGACAAAATCGAACGTAAAAAACAAATACTAATGACCACTTTGGCTTCTGTAATTGCCTTGATTATCGCAGCTACGGCCAAAAGTTTTTTTATTTTACAAATTGCCTCTTTACTTTTAGGAATCACCTCAATAGTACCACAGCTTATTTTGCCTTTGGCCGCTTCATTGACTGCACCCGAACAGCGTGGAAAAGTAGTAGGGACTATCATGAGTGGTTTGCTTGTTGGTATTTTGCTTTCCAGGACTTTAAGCGGATTTATCGGTCAGCTTTTTGGATGGAGATCTATGTTTTGGATTGCTGCCGGAATCTGTCTTTTGATATTTTTTGCCATTCAAAAGAAATTCCCGGTCAATAAACCTCAATTTCAGGGTTCATATGGACAACTGATAAAATCACTTTTTACACTGATAAAAACACAGCCTGTTTTACGTGAAGCGACTTTGATCAACGTATTTTGTTTTGCACAGTTCGGAGCGTTCTGGACGACAATGGTATTGCTGCTTTCAGGAGAACCTTTTGGTTTCAATAGTGCTACAATTGGTCTTTTCGGAATTGTAGGAGCCTCAGGAGCTTTGGCAGCGCCATTAGTTGGTAAAATGGGAGATAAAGGAAATCCAAGAGTTGCAGTTGGTTACGGCTGTTTATTAATGCTGATCAGTTTTGTTGTTTTTTACTTTTCAATCGAAAATGTAATAGGTATTATAATTGGAATTGTTTTTATTGATGTTGGAATTCAGGGTGTTCATATTTCAAATCAAACCAGAGTATATTCCCTTTTACCGGAAGCCAGAAACAGACTGAATACCGTATTTATGTCGTTTAGTTTTTTAGGCACTGCTGCCGGATCTGCCTATGGATTATTATTATGGAAGCTGGGCGGATGGCATGCCGTAACAATCGGATGTGCTGTTTTGGCCATACTCTCATTATTAGTCTACGGACTTACTTATAAATCAAAATCTAATAATTAGAAACCACAAATTGATTTAAAATTAATTTGTAAATTTGCATTCAAATTAAAAATAACAACAATGGAAAACGGAATATACGCTAAATTTAATACTAGCAAAGGGTCGATTTTAGTAAAATTGGCACACGATTTAACACCAGGAACAGTTGGTAACTTCGTAGGACTGGCTGAAGGAAACTTAGAAAATAAAATCAAACCACAAGGGAATAAATATTACGACGGATTATCATTTCACCGTGTAATTCCTGATTTCATGGTTCAGGGAGGTTGCCCTCAGGGAACTGGAACAGGTGGACCCGGTTACAAATTTGATGATGAATTTCATCCAAGTTTAAAACACGACCGTCCGGGAGTTTTAGCAATGGCTAATTCTGGAGTAGGAACAAACGGATCTCAATTTTATATCACTCACGTTCCAACTTCTTGGTTAGATGGAAAACACACTGTTTTTGGTCACGTAGTAGAAGGACAAGATATCGTTGATGCAATTGCGCAAGGTGATGCTCTTGATACTTTAGAAATTGTTAGAGTAGGAGAAGAAGCTCAAAAATGGAATGCTATCGAAGCTTTCAGAACTTTTGAAGGTTCCCGTGCAAAACGTGATGCGGAAGTAAAAGCTGCTGCTGAAGCTAAAATGGAAGAACTTGCTGCAGGTTTTGATAAAACTGAAAGTGGTTTACGTTACAAAATGATTCAAAAAGGAGACGGTAAAAGAGCTGAAGCGGGTAAAACAGTTGCGGTTCATTACGAAGGTTCATTAGAAACCGGAAAAGTTTTTGATTCTTCTTACCCAAGAAAAAAACCAATCGAATTCAGATTAGGTCAGGGGCAGGTTATTGAAGGATGGGACGAAGGTATTGCTTTATTGCAGGTTGGTGACAAAGCCCGTTTTGTGATTCCTTCTCATTTAGGTTACGGATCTGCTGGTGCAGGAGGAGTTATTCCACCAAACGCGACTTTGATTTTTGACGTTGAATTAATGGAAGTAAAATAAGAAATTAGACTGATTTTAAATAGTCTTAATAATGAATCCCATTCGTCTGACGAATGGGATTTTTTTTATATTTACTAAAAAAACAAAGCTGATGAAATCAAAATTTTTAACCCTTGGAGCGGTAGCCTTATTTGTAGTTTCCTGCGGTACTCAAAAGGCGGCTACGGTTGCAGCTGAGACGACTGCTCCACCAGCAACTGAAACTGCTAAAACGGTAACACTGACTCCTGAACTTGCAGAAGGCCAGAATTTATACTCGAACAATTGTGCAAAATGTCACAAATTGTATGAGCCGAAAAAATTTACACAGGAAGAATGGACTCCGATCTTAGTGAGAATGGGTAAGAAAGCACATTTAGATGCTACAGAGATGGCATCGATTACGAATTATATTAATTCGCAATTGTAAAGATTTCAAAAGAAGCATTCTTAATAGGGATGCTTTTTTATTTCATAATGAAGTATAAAAAAACACCTTCATAGAGATGAGGTGTTTAAAGTATTATTCGTTGCTGACAGCAATTATTCTTAAAGTTTTTATTCCGGCAGGTAATTCCCATTCGACTTCATCTTTTTCCTTAAATCCAATTATGGCAACACTTAAAGGAGCCAGAATAGAAATCTTCCCTTCTTTTACATTCGATAGTGAAGGTAAGACAATCTGAATTTTCATTTGCTTTTTTGCTTTCACATCTTCAATTGTAATATGTGAATTAATTCGGATAACAGAACTATCCAGTATTTCTGTTTTGCTAATAACCGCGCGGTCTAATTCCTGGGAAAGAAGACCCGCCTCTGTCGCATTTGTAGCATTTTTACTTTTTAAGATGAGTTCTCTTAAAAATTGGTAGTCTCCGGC
>JBDTNT010000284.1:0-7964 GCA_039933615.1 Flavobacterium sp.
ATTTGATTTTGAAGTTTCTGATGGACTGGAACGGGTCAGTAAAACCTGTTTTTTCTGAATGTAAAAAGAGATGTTTTTTCCTTTGAATAATTGCGTTAATACCGTTTCTAAAGCAGCATTATCGACATCAATACCGGCCAACTGATCTGCATCAATTTTTCTGGCGTTGTAAAGTATCCTAAAATCAGTTTGTTCTTCAATTGATTTAATAATCAAGCTGATCGGTTTGTTTTTCAGGTGTAATGTAATTGTTTTATTCTGGGAAAAACCTTTAAAACCGAATATAAGAAGGGCTAAGAAAAACAGAATCTTTCTTGATTTTTTGGGTATCGTTAACGTCATGTTTTATTTAGTTTGGGATATTGGTAATGGTAATCGTATTTTGTTTTATGGAATAATTAAATGGTGTATCCCGTTTTAGAAGTTCTAAAATATTTTCAACGCTCGATTCGCTAACTTTAATTGTTCCGGTAAAATTCTGTCTGGCCAAATCAGAATTTTCATTGATAATTTCGATGTCGTAGGTACGCTGAATTATTTTGGCAATGGTAGAAAACGGAGTGTCCTTAAACGCCAGTTCCCCTTTTGTCCAGGCTGCATAAAAGGCAGGATCGACTTCTTTTGTTGTTATTTTCTTCGCATTGTTCTGCCAGGTCGCCATTTGATTGGGTTTCAATACAACAGCATTCGATTTGTTTTCAACTTCATAGAGCTGAATACTTCCTTCAAGGAGTGTACTGTTTACGGTTGGGTTTTCCGGATAGGCACTTACGTTGAATTTTGTTCCAAGAACTTCAATATCAACCTGATTGGCGTTTACAATAAAGGGGTGTAGTTTGTCTTTCGCAACTTCAAAAAAAGCTTCTCCGGTCAGATAAACGTTTCTGTTTCCGTTGCTGCCAAATTGCTCCGGATAACGCAAAGTAGTTCCTGAATTTAAGCGGACTACAGTTCCATCAGACAATGTAATTTTAAATCTTTTCCCGTAAGGTACTTTTAGAGTATTGTATGCTATTTGATTATCCTGAACTTTTCCGAAGTAGATAATTTCGTTTGGGAATTTTTTGGCAATCAGTTCGCCTTTGTCATTGACCAAAGTGGTCTGATTGTTTTTAGAAATGTATTCGGAACTACCGTCGGGTAATTCCAGGACAATTTCTTTGGAGGATTTTTTGTTTTCGGTGAATGTCAAAGCGATTTTCCCCAGACCAAAAAGAACTGCCACAACCGCGGCATATTTGAAATAGGTAAGTACCTTATTTTTCGGCTTCATCCGAATTACTGAAACAGAATCGCTCCATAGCGCATCGGACATTCCGGTAATTGCCCATGCTTTTTTTAAGCTGATAAAATGTTTTTTGTTTTCTTCCGAAGCAGCAATCCATTCAAAAAGAGCCTGAACTTCTTTTTCAGAGGCTTCATTTGAAAGATATTTATAAATTATTTCAGATGTCATATTTGAGTTTTTAAACTTCCCGCTGTAGTAAGTACACCTCAGAAATAAAAAACCCTACCTTTTATTTTTAATTATTACAAATAAGAATAAAAAGAAGAAACAGATAATCGGATAATTTGGTTTTTAAAATCTTCAAAGCCTTTGTCATATGGGCTTCTACGGCTTTTAAGGTAACCTGCATTTCTTCGGCGATTTCTGCATTTTTTTTATTCTCAAATCGCTTTTTTATAAAAACTTCACGGGTTTTTGGCGGAAGATCGTTGATCGATTCGTTGATGATACGTTCTAATTCGGTTAATTCTAAAGTATCAAACTGAATCGAATTTAAGACTTCGATATTCAGTTCTCTTTCTTTTTCATTCAGTACATCACTTTTGAATTTGTCTTTGACTTTATTGTGCCGAATTAGATTCAGACATTTTGACTTGGCGTAAGTGTACAGGAATGATTGTATGCCGTTGATGGAATCTACATTTTCCCTGTTTTGCCATAAATGTAAAAAAGCTTCCTGTGCAAGATTCTCAGCTTCGTCTTTGTCGTAAATAAACTGGACACTAAAAGACTGAATCCTGCGAAAGTATTTATCATAGAAATAAGTAAACGCAGTCTGATTTCCCTTTTTAAAAGACTCAAAAATGTCAGATTCTAAACTGTTAGTACTATTCATCGAAGGATTACTTTGAGAGCAATATAAGTAATTTCTCGTGACTACTTATTTGGATTTGCCTGGAATGCGGCAAATATAAAATATTATTTATACTAATTCTAAATAAAATTCAAATAAAGAATTAATTGAAAAATTTTATTCAGAATATGCGTAAAAAAAGCCCAATCGGGTTGGATTGGGTGATTTTTTTAACCATATAGGTGATGTAAGTTCATATAAATTATTGTCGGTTTTGCTTTATCCGCAAGACTTAAATGAACTTACATCACTTATATGGTTTAATTTTTTTTAGAATGTCTGTAATTTATTATTCCTGAAATTCAGCCAGCCTAATAGTATTAAGAGTACATTGAAAAATAATAACGGTAAAAAGACTTTCAGCGGTTTTATATCTGATGTGTCTTCGAAAGTTTCCACTTTAAACTGACCCCATTTTTGCTGGTTTACAGGAGCGTCATCAAATATTTTCGGGTAAAAATGCAGGCGTAGTTTTTCGTGAAAGTGTTTAGTTTCGTTTAAAAACAGCAGTTGGTTTCCTAAATCAGATTTTGCAATTTCATTGAGTTGTATCTGCGTATGCAAAGTCGGAATGAATAAGGCTATAAAAGCACTGGCTTTGTTTCGTTGTTCCAGTTTTACCTGTAATTCTTTTGATTGTACAGCCGAATCATCGTCGCCTGCCTGTTGCATCGCGTAATACCATAACCAGCTGAACTCGGCTTCCGGTAAAGGATAATTTTTAAATTGTGGATAATGACTGTAGAATTTATCCATCGTTATTTTTTTATCCATGTCCCATTTTTCGTGATAAGCATTTCTTTGCTTCAGTGTTAATTCTAAAGCTTCAGGAACCGGATATTTGTTGACAATATAAGTGTTGATTGTGGCGGGCAAAACGATAATCAGGAACAGCCAGATGGTTAATAAAAGCACAGCATTAAAATTAGAATTCTTTTGCAGCGAAACGATATAGAAACAAACTGCAAACCAAAAAAGCAGGTACAGAATTCCCAGTCCGAAGAAGGCTAAAAAGGATTCATCCATAGGAATATCCAAAAACAAAACCGCTACAAAGAGTACTATTATCAGAAGTGCCAGTAAACTTAGAATCCTGATATAGAATAATTTAAGAATATATAAAAAAGTACTGGAAGTCTGAGTTGCCACAATTTTCCAGGTGCCGCTTTCTTTTTCCTCTGAAATGATATTGTAGGTAAAAGCGATAATTAAAAGTGGAAAAAGATACACCAGTACAAAACTGAAATCGATATTTCCGGACAGTAAATTATTCGGGTTATTGAGTTCCGCATCATATTTCTGGGCTTCCAGACCACGAATGGTAACACTCTGAATCGAAGGATTGACATCGCGCTGACCAATTGCCAGACTGTTAACCGGAAACGTTTTATTGACCAGGGAAAACTTGATATAATACAGCAGAAGTCCAATCTCATCTTTATGAAAAGCCACGTTTCTGGCAATATGTTCCTTTTGATAAAGTGTTGCTTCTGTTATATTGTTGTGTTGTTTTTCCTGAAACTGCTTTCCAATCAGAAGGCTTATGAATCCGATTAGCAAAAGGAAAATCAGACCGATTTTTGTTCCCTTCGAGCGTATGAAATTTTTAAATAGTAATACTAACATATTAGATGGCTTTTAGGTTTTTAGCTGCAATTCGGATTAAAACAAAAAGCAGGCTAATCCAGAGAATAATTGAGATAACAGAGCTGATTTCGCTTTTTAAAACATCCAGAACTCCTTTTGGTTCATAATGAAATTCTGCGATATCTCCCCAGTGTTCTTTATCGATTGTAAGTGGTTTGTCTGTTGAGGCGGGCTTTTTATTACTGATGTATTTGATTTGCAGACCGTTCATTTTTTGAGCCATATTGTACCGATATACTTCCGCCTGTTTCTGAAAATCAATATAGGAATCATAATCGGTGTTCGACAAACCCATCGACAGGTTTTTCATGGCGATATAGGGATTGAAAAATGAAACTGCCTTAGAAAAACTATTCTGTTTTTGATACATTTTTAAAAGTTCTTCGAGATGTTTATTGTAGATGTGCGAACTGATTTTTTCGCCTTCAGTCATAATAAATCCGGAATAATTGAACGGAAGTTTCTGTACCGAATCGACTTTATAAGCCCTCAGCAATGAATCTTTTATGGCTTTATAATGCAGGTCATTCGGATTGTGACTGTCTCCCTGTTTGAGGATGTCCTTTTCGATATCGCTGTTGAATTGTATTTTCGATGGTGCTTCATACAAATAAGCACCCATGGCCTGTGTCGTTCTCGGCAAAATGATGGTACATACCAGCCAGATTCCGATAAGGGAAATCAACGCTTTTTTGGATGTTTTGCTTGATGCGGAAACCAAAACGGCGATGACGCAGAAGAATATCAGATAGACAAAATGGAAGAAAATAAACAAGAGCATTTTCAGCGTTTCATCAGCAGAAATAGTAAAATTCTGAAGCATCAGCCAAATCAAAATCAAGACGAGTATGCCGGGAACAAAAAGAAGCATCATGACTGAAGCGACTCCCAGTATTTTACCTGCCAGAAGTTGTTTCCAGCTGATTCCCTGACTTAAAAGGAGCTTCAAGGTTCCGTTTTCCCTTTCGGCTGCGACCGCATTAAAACCCAGGAAAAAAATAAGCAACGGCAGTAAAACCTGCAAAACCATCGCGACACTTATTTCCCCAAAACGCAGCATACTATTTGAAAACCCCGCTTCTGAGAAATTGGCGGTGTTTTGTTTGTGCGCTTCGAGGAATATTGCATTTCCGAAAAACGGCTCCATTCCAAATTCAAAAACACTGAGTGAAGTGCTTTTTCGAAAAGCAAAATTACCGTAATGCGCCATCCTGTGCGGATTTTTATCCGGATTGTTCAGCCAGTCTTTTCTGGATCCGTGTTGGTATTTTTCGCTGGTCTCATTTTGATTGGTATAATTTATCCAACCCGAAAATGCTGCGTACAACAATAAAAAACCAATAAAAAGGGTAATGATAAATACAGCTTTATTTTTAAAAACGGATTTTTTTAAATGTCCGGCTATTAAAGTTTCTATGTGAAATGACCTCATACAGATTAAAATTTATACGTTACGGTAAGGCTGAAATTTCTGGGTGCGCCCGGAAATAACCTCAAATAATTCTGAGCGCCTAACCAATAGGTTTTGTTCAGTAAATTGCCCGCATTCAAAGCAATTTGCATATTGCTGATGTTGGGTTTGTAATATAAAGCGGCATCAAAAATGGTGAAATCAGGAAGTGTAAAATCTCGGGTAAACCACGGGATTTTATTGCTTTGGTATTGCATTCCAAATCCAATTCCCAAATCCTTCAAAGCAGCATCAGAAGCAAAGTTGTAGCGTGTCCATAAGTTGGCACTGTTCTTCGGAGTATTCTGTTTTCTGGCGCCAATCAAGGAAAGATCACGGTCATTGGTGATTTTGGCATCAATGTAACTGTAAGACGCATTGATCTGCCAGTCCGGCGTAATATATCCCGCCAAATCGCATTCGAAACCACGACTGCGCTCGGCACCTCTTGTCACTAATAAATCAGGGTTTACCGGGTCATTGGCATTCATTAAAATGTTACGCTGATTGATCTCATAAACAGCAGCATTAAAACTCATGGTATTGTTTAGAAAAGTGGCTTTCAATCCAAATTCTTTTAGATTACTTTCTAAAGGATCAAACTGACTTCCGGCTGGTAAAGATCCGGTTTGGGGCATTAAAGTTACCGTATTGGATTGTGGCTGATAGCCTTCGAGATAAGTAGAATAAACATTAACGGCATTGCTGACTGCATACGTCACACCAACACGAGGCAGCAAAGCCGATTTTTTTACGGTCAGTTCGTTGTTTGTATCGTAATTGGTAATGTCTTCGAACCATTCGTTTCGCAAGCCCAATAAAATGGTAAATTTCTCCCACTGCATCTGATCCTGAATATAAACTGCATTTGTAGAGGTGAGGGCAGAGGGCAGGGCAGTTCGGACATTCAATATATAATCCTCCGGACTTTTCATCGCATACGACGGATTATTCAGGTCAAAAAAGCTCACGTTGGGTTTTGGCAGAACGACACCGTTGATAGTGGTGGTTTGATAATTGGCTGCATTTGCCAAAACAAACGAACTGGCAACCGTTCCGTCTTTCAATAAATAACCTCTTGCAGCATTTTGTCCACCGCCCTTGTTTTTATTCCAGCTGCTTAAGTCGTATCCAGTCAGTAATTTATGATTGATTTTCCCGGTCTTAAAATCAAAGTTGAAATACGCACTCAAATTATCTACATCCCAATATTGCTGACGCTGTACAAACTGCATCATGGCTAAACTGGTCACCGGCTGATTGTTGATATCCACCGCAAAACCATTTGTCGTTCTGTGTTCCTGCAAATCTTCTGTCCAGGTCTGCTTCATATAGGTGGCGTTAAAACCAATTTTGGAAGTAAATTTATGGGCAAAATTTGTCGTCAGGATCATTTCCTTAGATTTGAAATAATCACCGGAAGCACCCAAATTCAAACTAATCGGGGTCTGATGTAAATTTGTTACACCCGCAACAGCTCCAAAAATAGGCTGACCACGATCCAGGACTCCGGTCATATTACTCCATATCAATTCGGTATTGATGGCCGTTTTTTCATTCGGAATATAAGTGAAAGAAGGAGAGATCAAAAAGGATTTGTTTCCCACCAGATCACGAAATGATCTGGCTTCCTGATACGCTCCGTTGACACGGTATAAAAGTGTTTTGGATTCGTTTAGAGGTCCTGTAAAATCTAAGGTTCCCCGTAAAGTACTGAAACTACCCACGCTTAGACTCACTTCTTTTCTGTCTATAGCCAAAGGTTTTTTAGTAACCAAATTGATACTTCCGCCGGGATCTACAGAGGAAAAAGTGGCACTGGACGGTCCTTTTATAACTTCGACACGTTCGATATTGCTCGTCATTGGCTGCAGAAAATAATACTGACGGGTCCTCATACCGTTTATAATCTGTCCTTCCTCATTCTGGCTGATGCCCCGGATGGTGTATTGATTGTAATAACTGGCCGGAATTACTCCACTGGCCATTTTTACAGCATCAGCAAGATAAAAAGCGCCTTTATCGGCTATTAACTCTTTGGTCACCGTTGAAATAGATTGTGGAATGTCTTTGTTTAATGAGGCTGTTTTTGTCGCTGCAAAAGAATAATCACTGTTGTATTTTTTTACGGAACGACCGACAATTTCTACAGTTTGCAATTCGTTCAGATTAGTTTCCAGTTCAACAGTTATAAATTCAGTCGTCGCATTAATTTGCTGCGTTTTGTAACCCGGAAAAGTGATTTGAAGAACCCCGTTGCCTTCCAGACTAAAATTTCCGTCTTGGTTTGTAGTGGTTTCTTTGCCTGAATTAAGGAGTTTTATGCTGGCTCCGGCGACAGCTTCTTTTGTATTGCTGTCTATGATTTTCCCGTTGATGGTTTGGGAATGTACCTGATGTAAACCAATTATTAAAAATAACAAAGTCAATAAATGTTTCATTTTTTTGGATGATGGAAAGTTTTATTTCCTTTATACGGTTTGTAAATACAAGTTTTCCAGTTCATTGGCCGAAATTTTATCTGCTTCGATAATCGTAACCAGATTTCCCTGTTTCATGATTCCGATATGTGTGGCAACTTCGCGGGCCCTGAAAATATCATGGGTTGCCATCAGGATTGCTGTTCCGTCTGCTGAAAGTTCTTTTAGAATTTGGGAGAATTCATTGGAAGCTTTTGGGTCCAGGCCGCTCGTAGGCTCGTCCAACAATAATACTTTTGCTTTTTT
>JBDTNT010000285.1:0-7492 GCA_039933615.1 Flavobacterium sp.
CTGCCCCAAACAAGGTCTAATTGCGACACAGGCAATTCATAAGTATGATCCTGACCGTTTGTTCCTACTGCGAAAATTCTTTTTCCGAATACACCGTAAACTAATGAAACAGTATTGCTCCATTCTTTTGCTAAATTGAATTCATATTTCAAATCAGAATTTACCAGCCAGTTTGATGCTCCTTGCAATGCTCTCGTTCCTTTGTGTGTTTCAAGTGTTACCAATCCTGTAGAAGGATTTCCGTCCTCATCAACTGAGTCATATGTAGGGCTTACATTTACTTTTGTAGACATCAAAGTTGTGTTCAGACCAAATGAAAATGAAGATAAACTTTCGCTGATTCTCTCTAATCCTAAAAGAAATTCAAATTCTGCTCCATATAAATTAGCGCTGTCAGAATTTAAGAATGTTGTAATAGTTCCGGATGTAGCGTTAGTAACAAACGTTCTTTCGATTGGGTTGTCAATGTATTTTCCAAATACACCTACGGCAAACATTTCTTTTGCACTAGGAAATAATTCGTATTTTAAATCAACATTGTAGTTATCACTGTTTTTTAATATAGAATTTCCTTGTATTGAAGTTCCATCAGCATTTTGGTACGTTATAGGGAACGACTCCATTATTACCGGTTTTGTGTATGTTTTACTTGTTGCAAAACGAAGGTTTGATTTTTCGTTCATAAGATATTTTACATTTAAAGATGGTAAAACATACAAGTTATCGTATTTAAGTGTTTTAAAAGGATCATCAAAACTTCCTAATCCTTTATAGTGAGTTTCTTTTAAAGTACTTTCAACTCGAACACCTGCATTCACTTCGTATTTGTCGGCAAATTTCAAAAGTAAATTAGCGTAACCTGCATTGGCACTTTCGTCAAGTTTTACCTTGTAAGTTGAATTTGAGTTTTCTGCAAAATAAACAGAAGAGTCAGTTAAAAGATCACTTTCAATTTTATCATTAATATTATTTAGACTATATGCGAAACTGGAACCATGCAGAGAAACGAAACGGTAAGATGATTCCATTTTCGATGTATAGCCATTATAACCAACAGTTAATTTATTTTGTTTGTCACTACCTTTTCCAAATTTCAGGCTGTATTCTGCCATGGCAGAAATAAATGAATTTCCATCTACAGTTAAGTACTGGCGCAGGATATTGTTGTAGGCAGTGTTAATTACACCATCACTTTGTAAAGTACCAAAAAGAACTTTTCTATCCGGTTGCTCATACTTTGTATTCGCATAAGAAACACCAGCCTTTATGTTTTGATTTTTGTCTTCTGTTAAAGCATATTCTCCTAGTAATTGTAAATTTAAATAATCGCTATTCTCTAATTGATTGGTACGGATAAGCGTGTTTTGAATAGCAGGAGTGCTTTCAGATTGTCCAAATTGATCTTTTATAGAGTTTAAAGTAGTTTTAATATATAACGTATTAAAGTTTAATTTAAATCTGTTTGCATTATAGTTTAATCCTAATAATGAGGACGTGGTAGTTTTAAAACGGTACTCTGTAGTCTTAAAATCATTAGCGTACTCTGAGGGTGTATTTATAGTCATAGTTCTTTCAACTCCTTCTCTGATAGCATAATTGTTATCGTAGTTAATAGATAAGAAGTAAGAAAAACTTCTATCGTTGCTTAAATTAAATTTTTCAGCATGTAATAGGTTTAAACTTGAATTTAAAGGGGCTTTTGTTTGACTAACATTAAAGCCTTTATTGCCACTTATTGAATTTAATGCCTGATCTGTTGTGAAAGTTTGTTTCGTGGCTTGATTTCCAAGAAAACCTGGTAATTCTCTGTCTTTGCCATTAAATCCGAAAAAACCAGCTGCTGTATCGGCATCAGTTGATAATAAAAAATCTTTAAAGCTGTTTCCGGTTGTATAACCTGCACCAACACTTATTTTAGTAATACTTTTTGTTGGTTTTGAAGTTTGAATGTTAAATGTTCCACCAGCAAAATCGCCATAAACATTTGGGTTGAATGTTTTATAAACATCAATAACACCTACAATGTTTGTTGGGAACAAATCAAGAGGAACAATTTTAGAAAACGGATTGTTTGATGGAGCCGCAAGATCATTAATTAATAAGTTGTTATAACGATCTTCAAGACCACGAACAAATAAACCTCTGTTTCCTACTTTTGTGATTCCGGTAATTTTTGTTAAACCCTCTTCAACATCATTAACGCCTTTTCTTGACATTTCCTGTGCACCAATACTTTGTTTAATAACAACAGCATTTTTCTGATCTAGTAATAACGCTGTTTCTTTTTCTCTGTTAGCTGTTGATTTTACCACCACATCTTTTAGCGTATAACCTCCTGATGAAAGGATCTGGTTTACAGTTACAGTTTCACCTGCAGCTACTGTTACTGGTTTTTCTACTGATTCGTAACCAACAAAGCTAAAAATGACAGTATAGTTTCCCGGATTCACACTTAACGAATATTTTCCGTCAATGTCTGTGTTGGCACTAATGTTTGTTCCTTTAAGTAAAACATTGGCAAATGGTAATGATTGATTATTCGATTCTTTGTCGGTTAATACACCAGAAATCGTACCTTTGTTTTGAGCGATCGAAATCGTGCAGATAAATAATGTGATTAATAGAAATTTAAGATTGAATTTCATTTGAGTTGTGTTTAATTTATTTTTTTGCAAAGAAAGAACCGCCCTGTAAAGTTCATGTTACGCACTTGTTATGTTTTTGTGTTCTGTAGATTATCAAATTGTTACCAGATTAAATTACCGTTAACAGGGAATTTTAACGGTTGATTTATTATTATATTTACCATCGCAATTAAAAACCATCAGATTTTTTAATATTCAAATTTGATGAAAAACTCAATTTTTGCTACTTTATGAAAAAAACACAAACCAAGATCTTATTAGTTGATGATGAACCGGATATCCTGGAAATTGTTGGCTATAACCTTGCTCAGGAAGGCTATCAAATTGTAACTGCTTCAAACGGAAAAGATGCGATCGCAAAAGCTCAGAAAGAATTACCGGATTTAATTATTATGGATGTGATGATGGCTGAAATGGATGGAATGGAAGCTTGCGAACACATCAGAAAAATACCAGAATTAAATAATGTAATCATAACATTTTTAACGGCAAGAAGTGAAGACTATTCTCAAGTTGCTGGTTTTGATGCTGGTGCAGACGATTACATAACAAAACCAATAAAACCAAAATTATTGGTCAGCAAAGTAAAGGCTTTGTTAAGAAGGTTAAAAGAACAAGAAGTTGTCAGCGATACCTTAAATGTAGGCGGAATCGAGATCAACAGAGAAGAATATAAGATCATCAAAGGGAATGTCGAGATTGCTTTACCAAGAAAAGAATTCGAATTGTTTTATTTATTGGCTTCAAAACCTGGAAAAGTTTTTAAAAGAGATGAAATTCTTGATAAAGTCTGGGGTAACGAAGTTGTTGTAGGAGGAAGAACAATCGACGTTCACATCAGAAAATTACGCGAAAAGATTGGAGAAGATCTTTTTAAAACAATAAAAGGTGTTGGCTATAAATTTGAAGTTTAAAAGCAACAACAAAATAACCTGAAAAGGTTTCTATAAACCATTAAAAGATTAAGATTATTAAGGTCAGACTTAATTTCTTGGTCTTTTAATGGTTTAATACTTAAAATAAACTATAAAACAACTGCTTCATTTCAATGAAAATTAATTTTAAAAAAACCTACAAATTTGCTGTAAAGTCGGCATTATACATAAGTCTTTTTACAACAGGATTTGTATTGATGCTGATGTCCTTGTTCTATAAGAATCAACTAAAACATCAAATTGCATTTGGATTAATTTTTATTATCTCTGTTTACATTTTCTCTTTTTTGGTTTTGCAATATCGTGTGGAACGCTTTATATACAGAAGAGTAAAAAAAATATACGATGAGGTTTCTTTATTAGAATCAACTACGCTTATCAATCAGCCCATAACGACAGACATGGAAACGCTTTCACGTGAAGTGAAAAAGTTTGCCACCGATAAAAAACTCGAAATCGAAATGCTCGAAATTAGGGAACAATACCGAAGAGAGTTCCTTGGAAATGTTTCCCATGAACTTAAAACACCCTTGTTTACCGTTCAGGGGTATGTTTCCACTTTGCTTGATGGCGCCATGGATGATAAAAATATTCGAAAAAAATATCTGAAACGTGCCGAAAAAGGAGTAGAGCGCCTTATCTATATTGTTGAAGATCTGGATATGATTACTAAACTAGAATCGGGAGATCTGGATTTGTTGATTACCGATTTTGACATAGTAGAATTGATTGAAAATGTTTTCGAGCTATTAGAAATGAAAGCGGATAAAAAGAAAATAAAATTGGCTTTTGAAAGCAAAAATATTAAGTCGCTTATTGTTCGTGGCGATCAGGACAGAATTCAACAAGTTCTGGAGAACCTGATTGTAAACTCTATCAAATACGGTAAAGACGGTGGTTTAACAGAGGTTGGAGTTGTAAACTTAACAAAGAAAAAAGTCTTAATTCGTATTAGCGATAATGGAGAAGGTGTTGAAAAACAAAATATAGCAAGACTTTTTGAACGTTTTTACAGGGTTGATAAAAGTGGGACACGTTCTGAAGGTGGTTCCGGACTTGGATTGGCAATTGTAAAACATATTATTGAAGCACATAAAGAGAAAGTATATGTAGAAAGTGAGTTTGGAATTGGTTCTGAATTCTCATTTACACTCGAAAAAGCACATAAAATACAAAAAACGGAAGTTAAATTATTGTAATCCGTATTGCTCCGAAGTGCTATCTTGCCTGACTTGAGAAACTTTGATTATAATTACATAACTATTTGGAAACAAATCTTCTTATTATGGTAACATGTTGTTAATGATTTCTTAACATTCGTGATACATCTTTGCACCTTGAATTTTAGTGCATTAGAAAAAGATGATAAAAAGAAAATTAATTGCAGTTTTATTGCTGGTCACTTGTGTCGCAAATGCGCAGGATCTAAAGAAGGAAGATATAAAAAAAGAAGTAATTCGTCTTCTTGATTCTATCAATCAGGCAAAACTTCCTGACACCAAATCCGGAGTTAGCAATGACGAACACTGGTATGACAGAATCTCACTTCGAGGTTATGCCCAAATAAGATACAATGGTTTGTTTTCTACAAATGATAAAGTTTCGTGTGATCAATGTGATAAATCATGGGGAACAACGTCTACAGATCCGGATGCAAAAGCAAATAATGGTCTTTTTATCAGACGTGCGCGTTTGGTATTCTCAGGACAAGTTCATCCGAATGTGTTTTTCTATTTTCAGCCCGATTTTGCCAGTTCACCAAGCACCGGAATTCAGAATTTTGTTCAGATCAGGGATTTGTATTTTGACCTTTCTTTTGATAAGAAAAAAGAATATCGCCTTCGTGTAGGGCAAAGTAAAATTCCTTACGGATTCGAAAACATGCAGTCCAGTTCGCAGCGTTTGGCTTTAGACCGGGCCGATGGTATAAACAGTTCAATAGCAAATGAACGTGATTTAGGAGTGTTCTTTTACTGGGCACCAGCCGAAATCAGACAACGTTTTGAAATGCTGGTTAAAGACGGGTACAAAGGTTCGGGCGATTTTGGTGTATTTGCCTTAGGTGTTTATAATGGACAGATTGCAAATAAAATAGACGGAAACAGAGACCTAAATGTTGTGGCAAGAGTAACATATCCATTTGTAATTGGTAATCAGATTATTGAACCGGGGATTCAGGCCTATACCGGAAAATGGGCATTCACAGGAGAAATTTCATCTGGTGTAATTGTTAATGATCCGCAATATATAAAAGATCAGAGAGTAGGGGCGACCTTTGTTTTGTACCCTAAACCATTTGGAATTCAAACAGAATATAATATAGGAACCGGACCACGTTATAATACCGTAACCAATACAGTAGACGAAACAGATTTAAACGGAGGCTATGTTTTATTCAATTACAAATTAGATTTGAAAAAACAACGGTTGTATCCTTTTGCGAAATTCCAATATTATGACGGTGGGAAAAAATATGAAAAAGACGCCAGAAGTTATGTCGTAAGAGATTACGAATTGGGAATAGAATGGCAGCCACTAAAAGCTTTTGAACTCACAGCAGAATATGTTATTGCAGACAGAAGCTTTGTAGACAGTGCTCTTCCTATTAACAGACAACAAGGAAATGTACTGCGATTACAGGCACAATTTAACTTTTAAACCTTGTCTTCAAATATAGAAAATAAGGAATCCCAGTCGATGTTGTTTTTAAATTGAGATAAACCCTGAAACGATTTTACCTTTGAAAGATCTTCAATAGTAAAGTCGTTTTGCGTTGCATAAGGTACCAGATTCTCATTCTGAAGTTTTATGGCCAGGTATTCCTGTTCATATTGACCAGGCGTTGGAATGAAAAAAGCTTTTTTACCAAGCTTTGCCAGATCCATAACAGTAGTATATCCGGATCGGCATAAAACCAATTCACTTTCATTAAAAGTTTGTTCCAGTTGTTTTGAATTCATGAAATTGTAATAAGTCACATTCCCAACCTCATGTTTTTCCTGTACTTTCTCTACCACGCCTTTTACAAAAACTACTTTGCCTTCATAACGTTTAACTTCTTCCTGTAGTTTTTCATCTAAATAAGTACGCTGAGGTTCCGGTCCCGAAAGAATGACCATAAGATCATAAACTTTAGGCGTTTCTTTTTTACGCATCCTGCTTAATGGTCCGATATATTTTAAGTTCAGTTTACTCGTTTTAAGATGCCCCAGTTCACCGGTTAGATTTACAGTATCATTGGTGTCAGGAATCCAGCATTCCGAATACTTTTTTATAATATGCTGATGGCATTTACTGGTAAACCAGGTTGTATTTCCAGTCATCACATTCAGTTGATGCGTCATAAATACAGATGGGATTTTTCGGCTGAAGACCCCCAACCTGTTATCTGAGATTATGCCGTCGATTCCGTGTTTTTTAATCAGGGACTTCACCATTTTCTTCTCATCCAAAATGGCAGTAATCATTTTAGGTAAGTTCTTAATTAGTTTCCATTTGAAGTTTTTACCGTTTTTAGCATATTCAATATGATAGGAAGGTAATTCTAATGTCTCTATATAAGGAAATTCTTTACGTAATAAAGACAATGCAACTCCATCAGAAGCTATTATTGGGATATACTTGTTGTCCTGAAGCGCTTTTATAATAGGGATACACCTTGTCGCATGTCCTAAACCCCAGTTTAATGGAGCTACTAAAATAGTTTTGTTCGCAGAATATTCAATGCTCATAGTTTAACGCTTTTTGAAACGAAGATAAAGAAATATGTTTTTTATGATATTTCGAACGTATTACTAAATTATTAACTCTATAACCGTAGTTAGTCTTTGTTTTCCGTTAAAAGAATTAAATAAATTAGGCAATTCAAAAGCTAAAGTTACTTATGTGTTAACAGTTGATTTGATTTTTTGG
>JBDTNT010000286.1:0-8809 GCA_039933615.1 Flavobacterium sp.
TCTTTATGATCTGTCGCCATACCAATTCCCCAAATAGGATCAACCGGACTGGCTTCGACCAAAATTCTTTCTTTGGTATTAATCAAAAACTGTTTTAAGTCTTTGTTCTGGCTGAATTTATGCAGATTCCCCTGTCGAACAATTTCATATCTGTTTTCCAACCAAACCGTATCTACATAATTTTTAACTTCCCTGCCTAGTTTTTTAGCTTCAGCCGGAGAATTGGCGAGAATTATTTTTTCGAAAATTATAGTATCATTAAACAGTTCCGCTTTCTTTGCCATCATCCAGTGTTCTGACGTTTTATAAGTTATATGATCCACTTCAAAAGAACTTAACCACCATTGGCTGAAACAGGTTTTAGAAATACTTCTGTCTTTATTAGGCTGATGTCCCCAGAAAAAAAGGTATTTATTGTTCTCTTTGTGAGAAATCAATTTTTCTATGCTATAGTTCATCTTAGTTGATTTTAATTTTTAATGCTGTAATTAATTCTTCTAATGTTTCAAAAGTTGGAATTGATTTTCGTTTACAAACAATATCAATATTTCCTTTTCTCCAAAAACCTTCTTCACAGCAAACCAGTATTTTTTTGGAATCAGCAAACAATCCGAGTTCTAACATTGAAACTGGCGATTTTGAATTTTTATCAAAAAACATAATAATGAAATCTGATTTTTCTAAAGCATCTAATTCCCAATTTACCTGATCGCTAAACTGCTTGTTTTCTATCGTTTGGATCCAGCTTGAATCCCAATTTTTTCGTCTCGGATTTAAAATTACTATTTCGCGTTCTTTATAATAATCCTGAAAATCATCGGTTATTTTTTGCTGCCAATCTATCGAATTCCCCATATCAATTGTACCTGCCAGAAATATTTTTATCCCTTGCATTTCAATTTCATTTATTGGGTAAATCACTTTCATACCAACTGACTTAAATCTACTACAACAACATTTTCATTATCAAAATCTTTAAAAGAATTGGTTGTGAATATTTTTTCGAAGCAGTCTAAAACTTCAAAACCTTTGTTGAAAATCCCGTGACTTACCGCCAGGTATAATTTTCCGGCATTTTTATTTTTTAATTCCTCGGCCAAGCCAACAAAAGTTCCTCCACCGTCACAAATATCATCTACAATCAGGCAATCCATTCCTTGTAAATCATCTTCGTAAACTTTAAAACCAGACAATCTTCCTGTTTTTACATCACGGCTTTTGCTGCATTCTACCACATCAACGCCACCTAAGAATTCAGAAACTTTGTAGATTTTTTTCAAAGCACCACCGTCCGGAGAAATTAATTTTACATCGTTGCCAATTGTTTTAATTACCGTTTGAATAAAAGTATGATTTGGAATAACTTCACAGTTGTTAACCAATGCCGGTGTAACTTCAGAATGCGCATCAAAAACAAAAACTTTCTCCAACTGCAAAGCGTTGATGATATCTGCGTAGACTTTTACAGATAAAGGTTCGCCTTTTATCATCACCCTGTCCTGACGTGCTGCCGGAAAATACGGAATGAAAAGACTGATGATTTTCACATCCATTCGTCTTAAAGCATCAACTGTCAGACACAATAATCCTAAATCATTGAATGAATTTAAACGATGTGTAATTGTGATTGGCTGGTTAACATCAAAATCAGGATCAATTTTGATGTGTGGTTCTCCTCCTGAAAAGGTAAAACTTTTAAATTCTATTTCTTTTTGACCATTAAATGGTTTGAAGTTTGGGTCTAAGTTAAGTATCATAATTTTTCCAGTTTGCGTTAATTATACGCAAATATACATTTAATATTTTATTGAACAATTATTTTGTGTAAAAATTACGCAAACTTTATTTCGAAATGAAAACCTTTATCCAGTAAAGCATTGTATTTCTTGTTATTAAACCGAAATAATTTTGCAGGTCTTCCTGTTTTTAGTGCCGAAAAACTATCAGTTTCTTCTATAAATCCGTAGCTAAGGATCTTTTTTCTGAAATTCCTTCTGTCAATTTCCTTCTCTAAAATAGTACAATATAAATTCTCCAGTTCAGAAAACAGGAATTCTTTTGCCAGTAAGTCAAAACCGATTGGCTCATAAGTAAGTTTTGCTTTTAATCTCTCGATTGCTTTTATGAAAATCAAGTTATGATCAAAAGCCAGTGCCGGTATTTCCTCCACTTTGCACCACTGCACCTTCTCGGCATCAGAATCGGCTTTTATTTTTAGTTTTGAAGGATCGACCAATGCAAAATAAGCAACGGAAATTACGCGGTTCCTCGGATCACGAAACACGTCGTCGCCAAACGTGAACAACTGTTCAAAATAATTAACCGAGACATTGGTTTCTTCTTTCAATTCTCTTTTTACTGCGTTTTGTAAAGATTCGTCATTTTGTACCAAACCACCAGGAAAAGCCCAATAAGACTCGTTGGTTCCAAATTTCTGCTGAATTAAAAGCACGTACAATTGATTGTTCTGATAGCCAAAAACAATTGCATCTACTGCAACTCTGATACTTTGATTTTCTGCCATAATGCGTATTATTTACACAAATATAAAAACAATTTATTTCAGGAAGTTCATTATTATTTCAAAACCTCCTTCAATTCAGCGGAGATTACATCAAATAAAGAATTTAAATTATTGTTTTTAGCCGTTAATAAAAACACTTCAACTTCAGGTAACTGATCACTTTCCCATAACAATTGTAATTTCTTATCCTGAATAAACTGTTTTGCGTTACAGCTCCACGTTATGGCAACACCTGAATTTCTGGAAAGCGTTTCCAACATTTGATATTCTGACGGAATAATATAATTGGGAACCATTGATGGTCTTTTTTTATTAAAAGCATGAAGCCAGAATATCTTGATATGTGGAATCCGGGCTTCATGACTGTACCATTTCTGCTCATTCAGCCATTGTTCGATTTCGGTAAAATTCTGAGATTGAACTTTTTCATTAAATTCCTGGATTTCTTCTTTTACGGAAGTTACCATTACCAATTTTATCTGACCGACCATTTCCTGAACAGTATCGAAAGTATCATAACGACTGGTCACAATCGCAAAATCAAGTTTTTTATCATCTACAAGTCCGAAGAGCGCCTCATTATCAGCAAAAGTAAAATCGATCAAATCAAACTTAGGAATCAAAACGCTTCCTAAACTGCTAAATAGATTTTTTGAAATCCCAACAGAAATCAACCGTTTGGAATCCTGTGCTTTAGCCCTGAAACCATTTTCGACATTTTCAAGCCGGTCCAGCGCATCGATGATTAAATTATTGAGTAGCTTAGCATATTCCGTCGCTTCTACTCCTTTAGATTTTCTATTGAATAATTTATTCCCTACATGGGCTTCCAGCATAGAAATCTGTTGGCTCACAGCTGGCTGGCTCATAAACAATTCTTTGGCAGCAACCGAAAAATTGCCGTTTTTATAAACTGATTTAAACGTTCTGTACCATTCGAGATTCACCATGATATAAATATATTTATAACAAACATAGTTTATTTTATTTTTACTAATATCACTAATGCAGTAAATTTGTACAAAAATCAGGACTATGAAAAAAATAACCCTACTCGCGATTATAGCATTCACAGCCGTTAGCTTTTCAGCGACAGCTCAAAAATCAAATAAAAAAAGTATGAAGAAAGTATTATTCGTTGTCACCAGTAATGATAAACTGGGCAACACAGGAGAAAAAACAGGATTTTGGTCAGAAGAATTTGCTGCACCTTATTATGAATTGCTGGATAAAGGAATCGAAATCACAATTGCATCTCCACTTGGAGGTCAGCCGCCAATTGACCCTAAAAGTGCCGATCCGGCTTCAGCAACTGAAGACACCAAAAGATTTGATGCCGATACAACATTACAGGAAAAACTAAAAAACACCCACAAACTTTCGACAATAAACCAGGCCGATTATGATGCAGTATTTTATCCCGGAGGACATGGACCGTTATGGGATTTGGTAGAAGATAAAAGTTCAATTGCACTGATCGAATCTTTTTATACACATAAAAAACCAGTTGCATTTGTATGCCACGCTCCGGCTGTTTTGAAAAATGTAAAAGTAAATGGTGACTATTTAGTAAAAGGTAAAAAAGTAACCGGTTTTACAAATGAAGAGGAAGAAGCAGTTGGTCTGACCAAAGTAGTTCCTTTTTTACTGGAAGATGCCTTGACTCAAAACGGGGCAAAATTCTCTAAAATAGCAAATTGGCAGCCTTACGCTGTAGAAGATGGATTTTTGATTACAGGTCAAAATCCGGCTTCGTCTAAATTAGTGGCCGGAAAATTATTAGAACAATTAAATAAATAAAGAGACTGAGGTACTAAGAATAGCAACTCAGAACCTTAGTACCTCCGAATCTTATAAACTTTAAAAAAAACATGTTAAACTTTGAATTATACAATCCGACGAATTTAATCTTCGGAAAAGGTCAAATAGAAAAACTTTCGACATTAGTTCCAAAAGACGCAAAAATTCTTTTGGCTTATGGAGGAGGAAGTATTTTCAAAAACGGAATTCACGAACAGGTAATCGATAATTTAAAAGGTTTTGATATTGTAGAATTTGGAGGAATAGAACCAAATCCACATTTTGAAACGTTAATGAAAGCGGTTGAAGTTATTAAAGCTGAAAAAATAAATTTCATTCTTGCCGTTGGCGGAGGATCTGTTATTGACGGAGTAAAATTTATTTCGGCTGCCGTTAATTTTGACGGAAATCCAATTGATATTTTACAAAAACGTATTCTTATAAAAGAAAATGCAGTACCGTTTGGAACAGTCTTAACACTACCGGCAACCGGAAGTGAAATGAATTCCGGTTATGTTGTAACGATCGAAGCAACTCAGGAAAAATTAGCTTCAGGCGGAAGTGCTTTGTTCCCTAAATTTTCAATTTGTGATCCGACCGTTATTGCTTCTTTACCAAAAAGACAATTACAAAATGGTGTTGTAGATGCCTACACGCACGTGATGGAACAATATTTAACTTATCCGCACGAAGGTTATTTACAAGACCGAATTGCCGAAGGGATTTTGCAGACTTTAATTGAAGTTGGTCCGAAAGTGGTTGAAAATCCAACGGATTATGCTTTGGCTTCCAACTTTATGTGGAGCTGCACTATGGCTTTAAATGGTTTGATCCAAAAAGGAGTTCCTTCTGACTGGGCAACACATATGATTGGACACGAATTGACTGCTTTATATGGTATCGATCACGCCAGAACTTTAGCGATTATCGGCCCAAGTTTATACCATGTGATGTTTGACACGAAAAAAGAAAAACTGGCACAATACGGAAAACGTATTTTCGGCCTGAGCGGTTCTGATGATGAAGTGGCTAAAGAAGCTATTAATAAAACCGTTGAATTCTTCCACATCATGGGAATGGACACCAAATTATCGCAATACACGAATGATTACGATAAAACGGCTGATTTTATTGTAAACCGTTTTGACGAAAGAGGCTGGAAAGGCCTGGGAGAAAAACAATTGATAACTTTAGAAAAAGTGAAATCTATTGTAGAAATGAGTTATTAAAACCCGAATCATAAATTAAAACAGAAAGGCGTTCTTAAATATAATTTTAGGAACGCCTTTTCAAAATACTAAAACAAAACTAACTAACTCAATTTTTGCTAAACTCATTAAAATTCTAATTTATAAACAGTTACAACGTACGGATTCAAATTTTATTGTACGCTGTTAAAATAATTTTTTTAATTATTTCAAACTCCCTGAAAACCATTGAAATTAAAAGGTGTTTCAAATTTCTTAAATCAGTTTTTGTATTATTACTACATTATTAAGTACTTTTGTTTTAAATTATTAAAATAATGAGCGAAAATTTAAAATTTGCAGTAATTGGAGGAGGAAGCTGGGCTACGGCAATTGCAAAAATGCTTTGCGTAAATCTTTCCGAAATTTCATGGTACATGCGCAATGATGCTGCCATAGAGCACATTGAAAAATACAAACACAATCCAAATTATTTAAGTTCTGTGGAATTTGACACCAAGAAACTTAAATTAACCAACAATATAAATGAGGCCGTTGCATATGCCGATTATGTAATCTTCGCTATTCCTTCTGCTTTCCTGGACGCTGAACTTAAAAACCTGACTGTTTCCTTAGCGGATAAAATTATTTTCTCAGCTATAAAAGGGATCGTTCCTGAAACAAGTTTAATTGTTGGAGAGCATTTCCACATTCAATACGACATTCCATATTATAACATTGGTGTAATTACAGGTCCCTGTCACGCTGAAGAAGTAGCATTAGAAAGGCTTTCTTACCTGACAATTGCCTGCGGTGATCCTGATAAAGCCAGTATTGTTGCGAAATCTCTTTCCGGAAATTATATCAAAGCCAAGATTTCAGATGATATTATCGGTACTGAATATGCAGCAATGCTTAAAAATATTTACGCAATTGCAGCCGGAATTGCCCATGGTTTAGGATATGGAGATAACTTCCAATCGGTTATGATGAGTAACGGAATTCGTGAGATGAAGAAATTCATCCGTAAAGTACATAAAATGAAACGTAACATTAATGACTCGGCTTATTTGGGCGATTTATTGGTTACCGGCTATTCTGTCTTTTCAAGAAACAGAATGTTCGGAAACATGATTGGAAAAGGCTACACCGTAAAAAGTGCCATGATGGAGATGAGCATGGTTGCCGAAGGATATTACGCTACCAAAAGTGCTTATAAACTAAATCAGGGTTATGGTGCCAAAACGCCAATTATAGACGCCGTTTACAGCATTTTATATGAAGGTAAGGATGCCAAATCGGTTTTCAAGAAACTAACAGAATCTTTGGATTAATTTTTTTTGAAGAGAGAAGAAAGAAGAAAGAAGAAAGAAACAAGAATAAAGAAGCAAGAGAATAAATTATACAAAAAGAGTCAAGAACAATTAAAACTGTCTTGACTCTTCTTTATTTCCAACAGTCAGTCTTGATTCTTGACTCTTTTTTATTTCCAACACTAAGGTCTTGATTCTTTTCTCTTGACTCTTTTTCCTTAATTCTATTTCACCATAATCCCATCAACAAATAAAATCGGCACTTCTTCCGTATTGTTTTCGTTGATCAGATTCGATTTGAAGATAAATTTCTTGTCATATAAAGTATTTCCGATAAAGAAAGTTACCATAAATTCGTTATTTAAAACCAGAAGGCTTTTTTCAACCATTTCGATTTTCACTACAGAAACAGCAGGAACTTCAACAAAAGCATGACGCAAAACAGACGTTTTTTTCATTTCGCCTTCTATGGTTCCAAATGCTTTAGAAACGATCATTACACTGTCTAAATTAAAGTCGCTGTCGTTGATTAGATAAGCATACCAGACTTTTTCCATAAAATCGTCGCTCCATTCCTGAACAGCAGCAAGAAATACGTTTTCTACCTCCGGAATTGTAATATCTTTTTTCATATGAGTAAAAAGTTAAAAAATCAAAAGTCAAAAGTCCCAAACTTTGAGACCTTTGACCTTTGACTTTAGACTTATATTAAATGTTTGATTTAAATTGCTCTAAGAAACGAACGTCATTTTCGTAAAACATACGAATATCACCAATTTGGTACAATAACATCGCAATACGCTCTACTCCCATTCCGAAAGCAAAACCATTGTATTCATCAGGGTTGATGTCACAATTTTTAAGAACGTTTGGATCTACCATTCCGCAGCCTCCAATTTCCAGCCACCCTGTTCCTTTAGTGATACGATAGTCTGTTTCGGTTTTTAAACCCCAGTAAATATCAATTTCAGCACTTGGTTCTGTAAAAGGGAAATACGAAGGACGTAAACGGATTTTTGACTTTCCGAACATTTCTTTAGTAAAATAAAGCAAAGTCTGCTTTAGATCTGCAAACGAAACGTCTTTGTCAATGTACAATCCTTCTACCTGATGAAAAATACAGTGCGAACGTGACGAAATAGCTTCGTTACGAAAAACACGCCCCGGAGAAATTGTACGGATAGGCGGTTTGTTATTTTCCATATAACGCACCTGAACAGATGATGTATGCGTACGCAACAACACATCAGGATTCGTCTGAATGAAAAAGGTATCCTGCATATCACGTGCAGGATGGTATTCCGGTAAGTTTAATGCTGTAAAGTTATGCCAGTCGTCTTCTATTTCCGGTCCTTCGGAAACATTGAATCCGATGTTCGCGAAAATATCTATAATCTGATTTTTAACTATCGAAATAGGATGACGTGAACCAATAATTACCGGTTCAGCCGCACGTGTTAAATCTCCAAAAATGCCTTTAGCCTCTTCTTTGCTTTCCAATGCTTCAACAATTGCTTTTACTTTATCTTCAGCTGTTGTTTTTAATGCATTTATAACTTGTCCGAATTCTTTTTTCTGATCGTTTGGTACGTTTTTAAATTCAGCAAAAAAGTCGTTTAAAACTCCTTTTTTACCTAAGAATTTAATACGGAATACTTCTAGCTCTGCAGCATTTTCTGTTGAAAAAGCTTCTGCTTCGCCAATATAGTCTTTTATCTTATCTATCATTTCCATTCTATAATTGAGGGAACAAATTTAAGGAAAAAAGTGAGACGTTAGGTGTGAGATATGTGAAGTATTTCCAAACTTCTGTTATATTTTCAATCCAAAATCTAAAACCTGCACTCTTAAATCTAAATTTTATTCGATAACTTCTCTTTCTAAAAAATAATTTACAATTGCTTCCTTCATCAAAACCGATTGTTCACCTGCTTTTAGTGAAGGCAATTCTTCTTTCACCTTATAATGAGGCCAGCCTTCATCAT
>JBDTNT010000287.1:0-3396 GCA_039933615.1 Flavobacterium sp.
CTGATTCCGGGAATGATGCCGTCAAAATGGAATTTGGCGCGTTTTATTTCTGAAAGTGAAGATGAGGTTAAAAAGGCACTTCGTTCCGATGAATTTGAGAATGTAAAAGAATTAATCGCCATTGCCAATGAAGACGATCTGGCGGGAGAAACAATTCAACAGGCAAAAATCCTCGAAGGATCGATGCGAAATACAGGAATTCACGCCTGTGGAGTAATTATTACGCCATCGGATATTACGAATTTCGTTCCCGTTACAACCGCAAAAGATTCTGATTTATATGTGACCCAGTTTGATAACTCGGTTGCAGAAAGTGCGGGATTACTTAAAATGGACTTCCTGGGTCTGAAGACCCTTACACTTATAAAAGATACCGTTAAACTGGTAAAATACAGAACTGGAATTGATTTGGATCCGGATGTGTTTCCGATTGATGATGCTCCGACTTATGAGCTTTTCCAGAGAGGAGAAACTGTTGGAATCTTCCAATATGAGTCACCCGGAATGCAGAAGTACATGAAAGATCTGAAGCCAACGGTTTTTGGGGATTTAATTGCAATGAACGCTTTATATCGTCCGGGACCTTTGGAATATATTCCATCTTTCGTTCGAAGAAAAAATGGTGAAGAGGAAATTAAATACGATTTAGATGCCTGTGAAGAATATTTAGGAGAAACCTACGGGATTACAGTTTACCAGGAGCAGGTAATGCTTTTGTCGCAATCGCTGGCTGATTTTACAAAAGGGGAGGCCGATGTTTTGCGTAAAGCGATGGGTAAGAAACAAAAAGACGTTCTGGATAAAATGAAACCGAAATTTGTAGAACAAGCTGCAAAAAAAGGCCATGACGCAAAAATTTTAGAGAAGATTTGGAAAGACTGGGAAGCTTTTGCGAGTTACGCCTTCAACAAATCTCACTCGACTTGTTATGCCTGGATTGCATACCAGACGGCGTATTTAAAAGCACATTATCCTGCGGAATATATGGCGGCGGTTCTTTCGAATAATATGAATGATATCAAACAAGTGTCATTTTTTATGGAAGAATGTAAACGTATGGGATTAGCAGTTTTAGGTCCTGACGTAAATGAATCGTTTTACAAATTTACGGTAAACGACGATTACGCTGTTCGTTTCGGAATGGGAGCGATTAAAGGCGTTGGTTCCGGAGCTGTAGCGACTATTGTTGAATGCAGAAAAGACGGAAGATATAAATCGATTTTTGATTTGGCAAAACGAATAGATTTGCGTGCAGCGAATAAAAAAGCGATTGAAAATCTGGCACTTGCCGGAGGTTTTGATTCCTTTGAAGGAACCACAAGAGCACAATATTTTCATGATGACGGTGATGGAATTACCTTCTACGAAAAGGCGATACGTTACGGATCAAAGTTTCAGGAAAATGAAAATTCATCACAGGTGAGTTTGTTCGGAGAAGCGAGTGAAGTACAAATTGCAGAGCCAGTTGTACCTCCTTGTGAAGACTGGAGTACGATGGAAAAACTGGCAAAAGAAAAAGAAGTAGTTGGAATCTATATTTCCGGACATCCATTGGATGATTTTAGATTTGAAATGAAATATTTCTGTAATGCGCGACTGGAAGCACTAAAAAGTATGGAATTGTATGTGGGTAAAAACCTAAATTTTGCCGGAATTATCAATAACGTACAGCACCGTGTCGCTAAAAACGGAAAAGGCTGGGCAGTATTTAATTTAGAAGGATATGATGAAAGTTATGAGTTTAAGATTTTCGGTGAAGAATACCTGAAATTTCGCCATTTTCTGATTCAGAATAACTTTGCCTTCCTGAAGATTGTAATAAAAGACGGTTGGGTAAATCACGATACCGGTAAAAAATCAGATCCGAGAATGCAGTTTGTTGAGATTAGACAATTGCAGGATATTCTGGAGGTTTTTGCCAAGAAATTGATTTTATTATTGAATATAAAAGATCTGCAAACGGAGTTTATTCATAAGCTGAGCCATTTGTTTAATGAGAACAAAGGAGATAATTCTGTGACTTTTGAAATCATGGAATTAGAAAAAATAAAACGACTGGTAGAAGTAGAAACGCCAACAGATTTTGAGGAAACTGAAGATGCTGTTTTTCAAGAAGAAAACGATGGTGATGATGCACCAATTGAAGAAACTAAAATTCAGGAAGTAAATGAAGTGGAGGAAATTAAAGTAGTAACCAAATTAACGATGCCAAGCCGTCGTTTAAAAGTCAAAATTTCGACCGAATTATTGCAGGAACTAGAAAAAATGCAGGTTAATTTTAAGCTGAACTAAATTTTAACAGTTAAAATTTAATATAATGCATTTTTTTTAAGTTAAAATTATGCGTGCATAATAGTTTTTTAGTAATATTGCTCAAAATTACAACGATTTCGTTCCATGTCTAACTAAACAAACTGCAAGATTGTGTTAAAATATTCTAAGTTTGTATAAATTAATTAAATCAGAATTATGAAAAAGAACCTATTAGTATTAGGATTAATGTTTTGCTCTATGGTTGCAGTAGCGCAAACTGAACAAGCAGATAAACCAGAAAGCTGGTATTTCAAATTAGGAGGATCGTACTTCATTCAAACTGCTGCAGCCGAGTTTCCAACTGTATCTGGTTCATTGCCTAACAGTGATGTTTATGCTGCAGATGGTACGACTTTGATTTCCAGAGAAACAAATCATGGCTCTTTTGGACAAGGATTCCGTACAGGCTTAACTGCAGGATATCGTTTTACTCCACGTTTAGGGGTTGAAGTAGGATTTAATTATTTTAACAGCGCAAATAAAACTATGGTTGAAACTACAAATAGATTAGTAGCAGCCGGACCAACTTTTGCAACTGGTAAAGCTGTAGGAAAACTAGAAGCTTATGATATTGCACCTGCAATTGTTTTGTTTTTAGGTGAAACTCACGGATTTGAACCTTATACTAAAGTTGGAGTTATTGTTCCTATTCATGGAACATTAGATATTGAAACGACAAGAAGATATACTAACCCTGCAGGAGTTGTAGATACATATTCTAAAGATGTTATTAAGCCAAATCCAACAGTTGGATTTACTGCAGCTTTAGGAACATCTTACAAATTAGGGACACATATTTCTGTTTTCGCAGAATTGGAGTACCGTAACTTTACAGTACATGGGAAAAGTAAAGAAACTGAAGTTTATACTGAAAATGGTGTAGATAAATTAAATACAGCTACTAGTTTCCGCCCAGATGCATCTTATTCTGCAAGTCATACAAAGTATGTTGATAAAATTACTACAAGTTCAAATAGCAAATTAACTAATGCAGCTGGTTTTGATAATACCAGACCTACTGATGATATTAGTTCTTACGTTGGAATTAGTGGTTTAGGTTTGACTTTTGGTCTTAAATACAGC
>JBDTNT010000288.1:0-2270 GCA_039933615.1 Flavobacterium sp.
TTTTGACTTTTGGCTGTTCTAATAACTGTTCTAATTTATTGAGCAGCATTCTGTGGTGACGGTCACTTCCTTTTTCGGGGGCATAATATTCGTAGCGGTCTGAGAAAACACTCAAACCAACGGCATCGCGCTGTTTCTTCAAAATATTCATTAAAACTGCCGAAGCCAAAACCGAAAAACCAATCTTCTTTTCATAAAAAGGCTGGTTTGATTTTAGTTCCGGATAATGCATTGACGACGAATTGTCGACAATTATATGACAGCGTAAATTGGTTTCTTCCTCAAAACGTTTGGTGTACAAACGGTCTGTTTTGGCAAACAGTTTCCAATCGATGTGTTTGGTGCTTTCGCCGGCATTGTACACTTTATGTTCTGCAAACTCAGCCGAGAATCCATGGAAAGGACTCTTATGCATTCCGGATATAAATCCTTCCACCACCTGATTGGCCAGCATTTCGAGATGCTGAAAACTTGAAACTTTCTCTATTTCCGATTCGATCTTCATCTTTCAAATGTATTAAAAGATTAAATCATTTAAAAATAAAAAAAGGCCTGACTGACGCCAAACCTTTTTAACTAATTCAAATCATCCAAAATAAAAACTATTCAGTTCGTTGAAATTTAAAACTCATATCTCCTGCATAATAAGTATTACGCGCATTTGTCGGGAACAGTGTTTCTGCAGCTGTACTTGAGATATACGCATATCCTGTAATGGTTATATTTCCGGCTACAATCGGATAAGTCGCTGCTGATCCGTCTGTTTTGGTTCTGTTGATCCAGTCGTCGCTGTTTACCGTGAAGAAATATTCTTTATCTTTCGTCAATGCAATCGGAGTGATCGCTTTTTCGACGGTAACATTGGCTGTTGCTACATTTATAACTTCAGATTTTATAACTGTTTTGGTTGCTGCATCCCATACTGTAATTCTTAAAGTTGGATTTACATCCGGAATTTTTACCACTAAAGCGTTTATTTTTCCCGTTACTGTTGGTTTAAAGCTAAAACCATATTCGTAGATTCCTGAATTTTTTACATCAACCGCTTTTTGGCTGAATCCTGAACCTGCCATATAAGCATCTAGAGGATTTTCTTCTGCATATTTAATCGGTTCTGGTCCGTTATCGTTATCACTGCTGCAGGAAATAGCAAACACAGCAAGCGAAAAAATGGACAAAATTGTTTTTAAAGTTTTCATAATAATTATTTTAACTGGTTATTTATCTGGTCTTTTAAATTCTAAATATTTCTTTTTTCTAAAAATTAAGGCTGAATATTAAAACGGGCACAAACTTCCTGGTAACTCATTTTAGAATAATCCGGTTTTGCAGTTTTGGCTGTTGCAGCGGCAACACCTCCGGGAATCAGAATATAACGCCAGCTAAGTGTTGTTGGAAGATTGACAGTTCCTCCTGCATCATGTCTAAATCGGAACAATTTGATTTTCTTTGCCGTAGAGATAGCTGTAATCGTGTTAATAAATCCTCCTGCTGTTGAGGTATAAGGTAATGGATAGGTTCCTGCTCCAAAAGACATATAAACCAATACGGTTCCTTTTGCAAGGATATCTTCTGATAATTGGGGCGCAACAATGCTGGTAGACATTCCTGAAGTCCCATCAATAGTTTCTGCAACTGCTGTCGGAGCTGTTAGCCATGCACTGTAAATCACATTTGCCGTTCCGGTTGCTCCTGTTTGTCCATCGATTCCGTCTTTTCCGTCAGTTCCGTCATCGCTGCTGCAGGATATGGAGGAAATAGCAACTAAAAAAAGCGTAAAAATGGTTTTTGAAATTTTCATAATAATTTTGGTTTTAAAATTTATTAAATGATTCGTATTTAATTCAATAGCGTTATTTTTGTAAAAGCCAAATAAGATTAAAAGAACGTTTCTTCTTATCTTGTGCTTTATTACGAGACAAATTTGCGTGAATAAAACAGGCCGAAAAACCACTAATAGACAAACAACATTTTAAATAGACAGACGACATAAAATCGAATTAAATGACCAAAAAATACACTTGTATCATTATTGACGATGACGAAATAGACAGACTTACGGTGTTATCTTTTGCCAAAAAATTTCCGATTCTGGATATT
Source organism: Flavobacterium sp. (assembly GCA_039933615.1). Lineage (GTDB taxonomy): Bacteria > Bacteroidota > Bacteroidia > Flavobacteriales > Flavobacteriaceae > Flavobacterium. The sequence goes on from JBDTNT010000288.1 coordinate 2,101, forward strand.
TTAGGTGTTTTTGAATCGGCTGATGAAGCACTTCCGTTTATCGAAGAGCAAAAAGTCGACATCTTATTTCTGGATATCGATATGCCGGGCCTAAACGGAATAGAGTTTAGAAAAAAGGCATTAGAAATTCCGGTTTGCATTTTTATAACCGCCCATCCCGAACATGCCGT
>JBDTNT010000289.1:0-10670 GCA_039933615.1 Flavobacterium sp.
ATAAATACAAACAAAAAAAGCCCCGTATTAGATACAGAGCTTGTGTTATTTAAAAATTTGTATTGTTTTCAGATTTTTAGAATGCTATTTTATAAAAATAACGAATCTGAGAAATTAATATTTCTTATGAGACAGCAGTATTAGGCCATAAACAAAGCATATTTATTGTAGTTATATAAAACCTGATCGTAAGGCACTACTTTAGGAGCTATTTTCTCTGAAGAAGCCTCAAATTTGATTCCGTTATATTTTGTAAAGAGATAAATTTCTTTGAGGCAATTGGATAAACTCTGATGAATTGATGTTGTAAAAGTCGGCAATTGCTTATCACCTACTAATAAATCTATCTGGTAATTAGAACTACTTTTAGAAAGATTATTTCCAATAATTCTTATCGTAAATGTTGTAGACTTTCCGTATTGTTCTCCTTTATATTGTACTACCATAATTTTAGGATTAAAAAGTTAAAATTAATTATCTGGACACTCCTCTGCTGAATTGAATAATAAAGTTATGAAAAAAAATTAAATCACTATTCAAACTGGTATTAAATTATCAATTCAGTGCAAAGTTACTTCAAAAATTATTTTAAAAACTGAATTTGAATCGAGATTTTTTGTCAAAAATTAATGGTATCCAAAAACAAGCATAAAAAAAACCGTAACGGATTACGGTTTCAATAATTAACTAAATATATTTAATCAACTTTGTTAACGAGAGTAAAATTCATTCATAAGCACGATTAATTTTGGGTAACAATTGTAGTTTCTTTTTCAGCATTAATTTTTAATAAAACCGGATTTCCATTATCATCAAACATAGTCATGTTCAGTGCATCCAACAATGCCAGATTTTTAGAAACGGATCCCTTGAATTTATTATACGAAAGATTCATTTCAGATAAGTTGTGAAGTTTGTCAAGTCCAACCGGAATTTCACCTTCAAAGCCGTTATCAAACAAACTTAGATTTTCGAGAGCAGAAAAATTCAATACTTCACTGCTTAGATTTCCTGACATTTTATTATTGTTTAAAAGCAAGACTTTCAAGGTATGGATCTTATATAATGAACCCGGCAATTGTCCTTCTATCTCATTATCAAATAATGACAGTATTTCTAAGTGGTCTAATTTTCCTATATCAGGCGGTAATTCACCTGAAATTTTATTCTCAAAAAGGGCTATGTTTTTAAGTTTTTTTAATTCACAAATAGAAACCGGTAATTTTCCTGAAAGCTCATTAACGGAAACATCAAAAACTTCAAGTTCTTTCAGATTATGAATGGCAGCAGAAAGCTGTCCTTTCAAATTATTCTGATGTAAATCGACAGCGACTAAATGCACTAAATCGTAAAACTCAGAGGGCAATTCTCCCTGCAGGTTATTGCTGGCTAAATTAAGCCCGACTACTTTTCCGTTTTCAGCTGTAACTCCATACCATGTTGATACTGACAATGATAAATTCCAATTAACTTTCCATTGTAATCCATTTGTAGCATGGTACAATTTAATAAGCGCATCTTTTTCTTTATCAGAAACAGTATCTGCAAAAATAGTATGAGAAAAAACAATTGCTAAAAAAAGAGTTATATAACTTTTCATAACAGATTTGGGGATTTGTTTTCAGTCCAAAATTATACATTTTACAGCTATAATGCACGAAATGTAGATAAAGTGTTAATAAGTTAATTTTTAACCTTATTTATACTACTTGTATTTAATTTCTGAAGTTTTATTTTTTTGATTAAATTTGAACAACTAATCCTAAAAACCTCATATTATGGAATTTAACTTTATTGCATTACTTGCAGCAGCTATTGTAACACTGATAGTTGGTTTTGTCTGGTATCATCCCAAAGTTTTTGGAACTATCTGGATGAGAGAATGTAACCTAACCCAGGAGCAACTTCAAAAAGGAAATATGCTCAAAATATTTGGGCTGACTTACATCTTCTCATTGATGATCACTATGGCCCTAATGTCACTAACGATTCATCAAACGGGTGCTGTAAGCATGGTTGGCGGTCCACCAATGATCGCTAATGCAAAACCATCGTTTGCTGCTTTTATGGCAGATTACGGAACTGCCTATCGCACCTTTAAACATGGTACCCTCCACGGGTTTATCAGCGGTTTGTTCTTTGCTTTTCCAATAATTGGAATAGGAGGATTATTTGAAAGAAAGTCCTGGAAATACATATTAGTTCAGTCCGGATACTGGATAATCACGCTGACCCTGATGGGTGGAATTCTTTGTGCATTTGTCTGATATTACAAAATATAAAACCCGTTTGATACTAAAACCCAAACGGGTTTTTCTTAATAATAACTTAAACACGATCAGTTATTACAAATATTATCTAATTTTGAAGAAACTAGCTTTCACTTTTGAGTACAACTTATTCTTTCCAAATATATCATAGCACGTCAGTACTGCCATCAGAATGGGACTCGCTTACCGCTGAAAATATTTTCCTGACCCGCGAATACCTTGAAGTTCTCGAAAAATCTTCTCCGGCAAATATGATTTGTCATTTTATCGGAATTTTCAAGAGCGAAAAGCTAATCGGAATTGCTTTGACACAATTTATTTTTGCAGAAAAACTGGAATCATTTGGCGACCGGGATCAGTGTCTTAAAACTTCGGTTCGTAATTTTGCTTTTAAGAATTTTGCTTCACACGTTTTATTTGTCGGCAATAACATGCTTACCGGGCAAAATGCTTTTTCCATTTTAAAGGAGGCAAATCAGGCAAAAGCAATTAAAACACTCCATAAGGCAATCAATGAACTGAAAAAGGATTTTAAATCGAAAGGAAAAAAAGTTCACATTACCAGTATAAAAGATTTTACAGAAAGTGAAATTGAGCCTTTAAAAGTCGAATTCAAAAACAATTTTACGTTTTCTACCCAGCCCAATATGATTTTTGAAATCAATCCTGACTGGAAAACAGAACAGGACTATATTGATGCACTTTCTAAAAAATACCGCGATCAGTACAAACGTGCCCGCAAAAAGGCAGAAGGAATCGAGAAACAAAAGATGTCGCTGGATGAAATTATAAAAAACGAAGATATTATTTATGATTTATATTTTCATGTTGCAAAAAATGCTCCGTTCAATACTTTCTTTCTGGCTAAAAACCACTTCCGTACTTTCAAGGAAATCATGAAAGAAAATTTCCTGTTTTACGGCTATTTTCTGAATGGAAAACTAATCGGATTCAACACCCTTATTAAAAACGGAACTGTGATGGATACTTATTTTTTAGGGTATGATGAAAGCATACAGCGCGATAAAATGTTATATCTGAACATGCTGTACGATATGATCGCCTACTCTATCAATCAGGGATTTTCTGAAGTTGTATTCGCACGGACTGCGCTCGAAATAAAAAGTTCCGTGGGCGCAAAACCGGTAAAAATGTACGGCCTGCTAACCCACAGCAATGCTTTAATCAATAAAAATATCGGCAGATTATTTGATTATTTAGAGCCAAAAACGGAATGGAAAGAAAGAAATCCTTTTAAGTGATTTAAGGAACCGCTATTTTCATCTGTTTGTGCAGAATATGAATTTCCAAAGAACTCTGTGCACCACAATATTCCCCATCAATCTGAAAATTAACCGGATAATCTGTTTTTATATCAGCCTTATCGGTTGAAATAATTATAATATCATCTGAATCAATTGGCATATTTCCGGTAATAATTTTCCCGAGTAAGAATAAATCCAGGCTTTTTAAGATTACCAATTCAAATTTTCCATCATTCACAACCCCATTCGGATTGATTGTAACTCCTGTTCCGTATTTTTGGGAATTGGCGATTACAATCATTCTTGCGGTATGCTTTATGGTTTCTTTATTTGCCGTGATTGTCGCCTCAAAAGGTTCATTGGAATCCACCAGCGTCGAATAGGCCTGTAATGCATAACCCCAAAATCCTCTCAGGTTGCTTTCTTCATAATTTTTAACAAGATCTGCATTGATCCCAATATCACTTAAATGAATACTTTTTTTGCCATTGATGCAAATCATGTCCATCTCTATATAAGAATTTAAAAATGCAATTTTCAGGTTTTCTTCTATGGTATTTGGCAAATTTAAATCGACAGACAGGCCATTGGCAGAACCAGCAGGCAGAATACCAATAATAACATCATTCTGCTCCATCGCTTCGGCTACCATTTTTATAGTTCCATCCCCACCTGCCACAATAATTCTTTCGGGCTCATACTCTTTATAAAGCGAATGTATCGCTTTAATATCCTGCTCACCGGTTGTTTCATAAACAATCAAATTGGAGCCATGAGTCATCGAAAACTCATTAACTGCATCTATTAAATCTGATTTATCTAAGTCTCCGGAAATAGGATTTACAACAAAAATGATATTCTTTTTCAAAATTTAATTTTTAAAACCGATTAAAATAATTAATTTACAACATAAAAGTACACAATTAATGAAACCAATTCTACAATTATATCGCGGTTATGCCAATGAACAGGAATTAATCGTGATGGGGCATGTCTTTAAAACATTGTATGATTATGATTTTCAGAAGAAAAACTTTAAAAATGCAACTTCTGTTGTCAATCTATTCAGAATAAAAACAATCAGCAATTTTGATGTTTACCTGAAATGTGGCAATCAGGAAATCCACTCTAAAACTTTAGACGACGGTTATTTTAAATTTTGTATTCCGATTGAAAAAGAAACCGATTTTGGATGGATGGAATACGAAGTAAGCATCAAATATGAATCTGAAGTTATAACGGCAAAAGGAAGTTTTATAAGGCCACACGAAGGAAATCTCGGAATCATATCAGATATTGATGATACTTTTTTGATTTCGCATACCCGAAATATCTTCAAAAAAATATACATCCTTTTATTTAAAAATGTGAATGACCGGAAGGTTTTTAAGGATGTTGTTCCGCATTATCAGGCTTTAAGTTCGGCAGGGAGAAACAATAAAGAAGAAGAAAATGCTTTTTTCTATATTTCAAGCAGCGAATGGAACCTGTACAATTTTATTGTAAAATTCACCAAAATTCATCAACTGCCAAGAGCTGTTATTTTATTAAAAGATATAAAAAGAGGGATTACTGATTTTTTTATCAGCGGAAGAGGCAATCACAATCATAAATTTGATAAGATAAAACATGTTTTGGAATTTTACCCAAACCTTAAATATGTTTTGCTGGGAGATGATTCACAGCATGATCCTATTTTATATGAAAGTATCTGCAAAATATTCCCTGTTACCGTAAAAGCTGTTTATATCAGGCAAACCGGTAAAAATCAAAAGAAAGCCACCAAAACTATTTTGAAAAACTTAGAAGACCTGAATATCTCTGTTTGTTATTTTAAAGACAGCAGCCAGGCCATTATGCACTCAAAATCTATCGGAATTATTAAGTGATATTTTTGTAAGCTATTTTTTTGCGAAATGTGAGAAGAAACAGTATGCTTCAAGTGAATTTGACAGATTTTTTATTTTTAAAACCTGAAATAAAACAAAACGCAGATTCCAGACTGAGACTGAAACCTGCGGATGTAAACTTTAAAACTAAACGCTGAAATTATCTATTTCTTCCTGAACGATTTCCCAATCTAATAATAATTGTTCAAGGTCTGCTTTTTTCTTATTGTAAGCAGTAAAGAATGAAGCGTCTTCGATATGTTTATCATAATTAGAAGCCAGCATTTTATCATCATGCTGAATGTCTCTTTCTAATTGCTTGATCTGACTTTCAACTTTACTTAATTTGTTCTGTAGTGCTTTCCCTTTTTTCTGATCTTCGTATGAAGTTTTGTTATTTTCTTTTGGAGCAGCAGCTTTTATAATATCTTTTTTCTCAACTTCACGCATATTCTCAAGATTGCGCTGTTCAAGGAAATAATTGATATCGCCTAAATATTCTTTGATTTTCTGATCTTTGAATTCATAAACGATATTTGACATTCCCTGAAGGAAATCCCTGTCGTGGGAAACCAGCAATAAGGTACCGCCAAATTTTTGAAGTGCCGCTTTTAAAACGTTTTTAGACTTAATATCTAAGTGGTTCGTAGGCTCATCCATCAGTAAAACATTGATAGGCTGTAACAATAATTTACAAAGTGCCAGACGGTTACGCTCACCTCCGGAAAGTACTTTTACTTTTTTCTCGACATCATCACCACGGAATAAAAAGGAACCCAACATATCTCGAACTTTAGAACGATTGGTGTCCATTGCCGCATCTTCCATAGTCTGAAGCAAAGTAATTTCGCCATCCAGGTATTCTGCCTGATTTTGGGCAAAATAACCCAACTGAACATTATGTCCTAATTTAATACTTCCCTGATATTCGAATTCGTTTACAATGGCTTTGATAAAAGTCGATTTTCCCTGACCATTCTGACCTACAAAAGCAATTTTACTTCCGCGTTCTACCAATAAATTGATATCTTTCAGAATCACTTTATCTTCATAGGCTTTTGTAACGTGATCTGCTTCCACTACTACTCTTCCCGGCTCTTTTGAAACTGGGAAAGATATATTCATTACCGAATTGTCGTCCTCATCAACTTCAATTCGTTCTACTTTATCTAATTTTTTAATTAACGATTGGGCCATCGATGCTTTAGAAGCTTTCGCACGGAATTTTTCGATTAATTTCTCTGTTTCCTCAATCTTTTTCGCCTGATTTTTTTGAGTAGCTAATTGCTTTTCACGAATCTCATGACGCAGTTCTAAATATTGAGAATAAGGTTTATTAAAATCGTACGCTTTTCCTAATGAAATTTCGATCGTACGATTGGTTACGTTATCTAAGAACATTTTATCGTGCGATACAATTACCACAACACCAGGATAATTACGAAGGAAACTCTCCAACCAGATAATACTCTCGATATCAAGGTGATTGGTAGGCTCATCCAGAAGCAATATGTCGTTTGCCTGTAATAATAGTTTAGCCAGTTCAATACGCATTCTCCATCCACCCGAAAATGTTTCCGTCTGATTATTGAAGACTTCCCTTTTGAAACCTAAACCCAATAGGATTTTCTCTGTATCACCTACATAATTATAACCTCCTAAAAGCTCAAAACGATGTGTGTAATCCGATAAATCCTCGATGATCTGACTGTATTCTTCACTTTCATAATCAGTTCTGGTAACCAATTGGTGATTGATCTGCTCTAATTTTTTCTCAACAACTTTAATATCAGTAAAAGCTTCATAGGCTTCCTCCAAAACAGTTCTTCCTTGTTCAAAATCAATATCCTGACGCAAGAATCCCATTCTGACTTCTTTTTCGGTGGCAATTTGTCCAGAGTCGGGTTTAAAGTCACCTGCAAGGATTTTTAGCATGGTAGATTTTCCGGCACCATTTTTCCCGACAAGTCCAACACGGTCTCCCGCACCTAAACGAAAAGTAACTTCTTCGAATAAATATGAACCTCCAAAAGAAACTGATAAATTATGTATATTAAGCATGTAATGTTATTTTATAACTAATTGATTGTGTAAATTTACACTCCCAAATCAATGGGTAATTTAATTTTTTGCAAATGTTAAAAAAAGGATCGAAACTAAATAGTATTTTAACAGGAAGTTGTCCAAAATGTCAAAATGAAAGCATGTATTCAGACAAAAATCCGTTTCATCTGACTAAAGTTCTCAAAATGAACGAAAATTGCAGTCACTGTGGATTAAAATATCAAATCGAACCTTCTTTTTTTTATGGGGCAATGTATGTGAGTTACGGATTAAATGTTGCTGTCGGAATTGCAGCTTTTATTGTTTCGTTCGTTTTCTTTAAAACTACTATAGAGCAGTCATTTTTATCTATAATTATAGCTCTGATTATATCATTCCCATTTGTTTTGAGACTTTCAAGAAACTTATACATCAATATGTTTGTTTCATACGATCCTAAGGCCGGTCAGAAATAAGGGTCTTTAAATATCTTTTATGAAATCGTTTAATATCAATTTCAGCATCCAGAGGGATTTCATTTTCAATAGCATCAAATAATGCTTTTGCCATAGCAGGCCCCAACATTACGCCACGAGTTCCTAATCCGTTAAGAATATGAATTGATTTACGTTCCTGGTGTGTTCCTATCAGAGGCCTTCTGTCTTTAACTGTTGGGCGAACGCCTGCAAAATGTTTTACAATTTCAAAATCGCACATTATAATCTCTTTAATGCGCTCCAGAAGTTCCTGTTTTCCTTCTTCAGTAGGAGAATCTGTTTTATCCTGCCAATTGTAAGTTGCTCCAACTTTAAACAAATTACTACCCAGCGGTAATATAAAGACACTTGTATTTACAATAACATCCAAATTTAAATCTGGTGCTTTTATTATAAACAATTCTCCCTTTGTACCATCCAGAGGTAAATAATTGAAAAATGGATTTCTATGTAATCCGAAACCTTCGGCAAAGATGATGTGACGTGCCTGAATATTTTTGTATTGAATACCGTAATCAAAAAATTCAATATAACAGCTATCAAAAAACTCCTCTAACAATAAATTATTCTCTATTAAATACTCTTTATAACTATCTAATAATAAAGCCGTATCGACATAGCCCGTGTGCAAAACTTCTCCATAATCAAATGGGGAATCAATACTATTGTACTTTTTGGAAATTAATTTTGTAGATAAAAAAGGGGCCAGATTCTTTTTATCAGAAGCTGCAAACCAATTATTCTGTTCTTCAATTGAGAAAAATTTTCTTAAAATCGGAAGTTTAAAATTAAACTTTTCCTGAAGCTTATCTTCAATCTCCTTGTAAAACTGATCCATCAAAAGGAGTTGTTCTTCTGCTTTCCAAACTTCACTGAAGCGTTTTAAAATAACCGGATTATAAAGCCCTCCTGCTATTCTGGAAGAATTTTGCGACTTATTATCAACAACTAAAATCGTTTTATTGTTTTTAAGTGCTAATTCAGCAAATGAAATTCCGGCCAATCCGGATCCGACAATGAGATAATCAATCATATTTAAGTAATAGGTAAAATAAAAAAACTCTTACTACAAATGTAGTAAGAGTTTTTGTTATAATGTAATTTTAGAAACTTAGTAGTTCCACATGTCTTGCTCGAAGTTACGAATCTTTTCTTTTACTCTTTCAGACTCTAACAATTGATTCTGTGCATTGTCTTTCATGTAATCTTTGATCTCACGATCTCCGTACAGATTTTCTTCTTTATACACAACAGCGTTAAAACGTCTTGAGTTCAAAATTTGATCGAATGAAATTGGAAGTGCTGAGTTGCTGTCATTAAAAGCTTTTGCTTCATGTAATGCCTCTCTTGAATTTGGATAGAAAATCCAAAATAACTCAATATAATCCTTTTCATCACTGTTCATTGTATAAACATCAGGAGTTACCGGACAAATTCCAAGTAAACGATATTTCAATTCACTCTGACGTTTGTCAAAATACCAGTATCCTTTAATTTTATACTGAGTAACATCTGCAGAAGTAAGATCTTGCTTCAAAATATATTCAGCAGGAACAGTTCTTGTTGCACCAACAGTTTCATCAACATAAGTTACAACTTTCTTTTTACCAGTTCCGGTAACTACTTTTTTCTTAACAACATGTGTTTTGTAGTCATCTGGATATTGGTTAATTAATTCTCTACCTGCATCTGTTGTATCGATACGTGATAATGATCCCTGGATGTCTTTCAAAGATTTTTTAGTATTGAAATAACTATCAGAATAAACTTCAGTTATTTTGCCATTTTTCATAGCTTTCGTCAAAACATCATAAAGAGAACGTCTGTCAGAACCAATATTAGCTGTGTCTACTGGAAAGTACAATGGAAAATTGATCTTTTCATTCAAATCAATGATCTCCCAAGTAGTTTTTCCCATCAATACATCTCTATCATCCACATAACCATAAGCCAAAGGTTTATCATTATCTGAGATAAGCTGTGCAGGAGTTTTAAGTCCTATCTGTTCTGGTGTTTTTGCATTAAGCAAATTCGATTGCGCATTAGAAGCAAAACCTCCAGCGATAGAAACAATAGCTATTAAAAAATTTCTTACTTTCATCATGATATCATTATAAGATATTGAACGTAGTTTTACCTACTTTATTATTGTATTTCGTAAATTACCGGAGCAGTTCTTGGCAATAAATAACTACCAGCTCCAACAAGTTTAGTTTTAATTTCAGAAATAGTAACCTGATCTCCCTTACCTGCTCTTGAAAGTATTTGTTTACATTGTGCATTTAATCTGTTTCCAGTTACAACAACTGTAGGTTGTCCAGTAACTTTCAGGTTAAATCCAACAACATCTAAACCAACTTCGAAATCAAAATCAAGTAATTTAGCACCAATTGTAGCAATCTCTAAGTTAGATTTTGGTCCTTTAACGACACCCATCTCACCTCTGATTGTTCCTGTTGGTCCAGGAATACCTTTAATTCTGAACGTTTTCTTATCTGTAACTTTGTCTCCGTTTGGCAATGTTCCGGTTACAGAAATTGTAGCTTCTGTTCCCTGACCCGGGCTCATATTATATTTACCTGGTTTACCAGCTGAAGCTAATCCTGGAGCACTTGCAACAATTTTGTTAGCATCTACACCAGCGAATGATACAGAGATTGGGTTAACAACACCTCTATAAACAACATTCATTTTATCAGCAGAAAT
>JBDTNT010000290.1:0-22145 GCA_039933615.1 Flavobacterium sp.
CTTTTTCTAAACTATTATATTTTAAATACGTTATTCTACAGTAACAGACTTCGCCAGGTTACGCGGTTGGTCTACATTACAACCTCTCATCACTGCAATATGATATGAAAGTAATTGCAAAGGTATTGTAGTAATAAGTGGCGACAATGCATCTGAAGTTTCCGGAATTTCGATTACATAATCCGCTAATTCACGAACTTGTGTGTCTCCCTTGGTAACAACAGCAATAATTTTACCACTACGTGATTTAATTTCCTGAATATTACTTACAATTTTATCATAATGACCTTGTTTAGGTGCAATTACAATAACTGGCATATGCTCATCAATCAGCGCAATTGGACCGTGCTTCATTTCTGCAGCAGGATAACCTTCTGCATGAATATAGGAAATCTCTTTAAGCTTCAAAGCACCCTCAAGAGCAACCGGAAAATTATATCCGCGTCCTAAGTACAAACAGTTTGGAGCATCTTTAAAAGCTGCCGCTATTTCTTTTGCACGCTCATTTGTTTCTAATGCTTCAGCAACTTTTTCAGGAATAATTTCTAATTCCTGTAAGTACGTATGGAAATCAGAATTTGACAAAGTACCCTTAGCCTTACCTAAACGCAAAGCAATCATGGTTAAAACGGTAATCTGAGTTGTAAAAGCTTTAGTTGATGCTACTCCAATTTCCGGACCCGCGTGTGTATAAGCACCTGCATGACTTTCTCTGGAAATTGATGACCCAACAACATTACAAACTCCAAACACAAAAGCACCATTTTCTTTTGCTAACTTAATAGCTGCCATCGTATCAGCAGTTTCTCCAGATTGGGAAATAGCAATAACTACATCATCCTTATTGATAATCGGATTACGGTATCTGAATTCAGAAGCATATTCTACTTCAACCGGAATACGGGTAAATTCTTCAAAGATATACTCCGCAACTAAACCGGCATGCCAGGAAGTTCCACAAGCAACGATTAGAATTCGCTTCGCGTTTAAGAATTTCTCAATATTATCCTCAACACCTGCCATCTGAACAATACCTTTATTAGCATTAAGTCTTCCTCTGTAAGTATCCTTAATTACACTTGGCTGCTCGTATATTTCTTTTAGCATGAAATGGTCATATCCTCCTTTTTCAATCTGCTCCAAATTCATTTGAAGTTCCTGAATATAAGGATCAACCAAAGAGTCATCTTTTATTTTTCTAACTTTAAGAGGTTTGTGCAATCTAATGTTTGCCATTTCACCATCTTCCAGATAAATTGCATTCGAAGTATACTCAATAAAAGGCGAAGCATCAGAAGCGATGAAAAACTCTCCTTCTCCAACACCGATAGCCAAAGGACTTCCTAATCTTGCAGCAACAATTTCATTTGGGTTTTTCTTATCGAATACCGCAATTGCATAAGCTCCTACCACCTGATTTAAGGCAATCTGAACAGCTTTACCTAGTTTTAAACCTTCTTTTTTCTGAACTTCTTCAATTAAATTTATTAATACTTCTGTATCTGTATCGGATTTAAAAGTATATCCTCTTTTAATCAATTCTTCTTTAAGAGGAGCATAATTTTCAATAATTCCATTATGAATAATTACCAATTCTCCCGAATTTGAAAGATGAGGATGAGAATTCACATCATTTGGAACCCCATGAGTTGCCCAACGTGTATGACCAATTCCTATAGTTCCATTTATACTTAAATCATCTTTTGCCTTAGCTTCAAGATCTGAAACTTTTCCTTTTGTCTTACAAAGTTTTACACCTGTCTCCGCATCATATAACATGACACCTGCACTATCATATCCTCTGTATTCAAGACGCTTTAATCCCTTTATAATAATCGGGTAAGCCTCTCTGTATCCTATATATCCAACAATTCCACACATATATATTTATTAATTTGGTTTCGTGTAGTAAACCTCAAGCTGTAATCTTTTCGCGTAATTCGGACTGCTTGAAGGAATATTATTCCCGAATAATATTGTCCCTAACGGACTTAAAACCGATGCTTTTGGTGCATCTGTAATAACGCTGTTTTTTAATTTTAATTTATTTGTACCTGCCGTGTTTATATCTCCTGAAACAACTAAACCTAATTTAACATTAACGGCAGTAGTGGTCTTTATTATATTTCGAATATGATTCGTTAATCTGATTTTATAAGTAGTACCTCTTTTGCTTGTAGGGTCAATATTAATTAAACCACTATAAACAACTTTACCAAGTACGGCTCCACTACCAGTTCCATCGGTCAAATAATCTAAAATAGGGACATTATTTGTTAAGTCATACAAATAAACTCTTTTCGATTCATAAACACCTGCCATTTTATCTGTGTCGATATGAAAAACTAAATTAGCTTCATTAACCAGCCATTTATTATTTCTTATCTCTGTCAATTTTGAACCAAAAGTATTAAGATCAATAACTGCAAGCGAACCCTGACCACCTTTCAAATAAAGAGATTCGTCGCCTACTGTTACATTTTGATCCGCTAATGCAGCTTGATATGCCGGAGTCTTAACGTCGTCAAGTAAACTAGCCGTCGTACCTGTCAGATTAAGCACTATAGTCCTGTCCTCTTTTACTGTCTCGGCATCTGTAGTAATATCAGTTTTTGCTCTGTATTTTATAGTAATCTTACCTTTAGAAAAATCCATCAAAGCCATATTACCTGCACTCGTGCCCGATTTTTCTACTTTAAAATACAGTCCTTTAAAATATTGCTGAAAAACATCAGCTGAAGAAAGTACTGAAGCTGAAGCATTCAGGATTTTATCCTGAAAAAATTTAGCATCTAACGTTAAACGCATTTGCGGAGCAACTTTAGTAGTAGTCTTTACTCCGGTCGTAGCATCTGTTGTTTCATCACTCAACTCACTTGGGTTGAAAAAGAAAGTCTCATTTTGTTCCGGGATACCGGTATTCAAAGGCTTCCCATCTGATGTTCCTTTTTTAAATGTATCAAAATCGCTATTTTGATTGGTATAATAAAACTGTGGAAACTGAGCTCCGTTATCAAAATAAGAAGAACGCATCTGAACTCCGGATTCATATAAACTTAATTTAATAGCCTTCTCTTCCGGTTTACCATAAATAGAATCTAAAACATAAGTGGTTACTCCTTTATCATCAACACTCACTCCATGGCTAAAGTAAGGTATAGTAAGCGTTGCACTTACCATAACCGGTTCCGCACCAATAGTAGGAGCGTAGCTGTCAAGTGCAACCTGAGTAGCAAAACTTGCCGTTCTGACTCCAAAAACCTTATCATCGTAAATACCTAAAGCATTATTTACCAATCCGTTTGACTGGATGGGAGTAATTTCCTGATCGTAAGCCAAAACATCATATTTATCAGGTTCTAATCCAAAATGGTCATCTCCGATCAGATCATCACCAATGGCATTAAAATCTTTATCGCAGGAATATAGAAGAACAACAGTTGCTATTAATAGAATTTTCTTAAGAAAAGAAGTATTATACATGTTTTATAATAATGTTAAAATTTAAAGACCCATACTTTTGTAGAAATTTGTATACGCTTCTGCGAATGCATCTTTCGTGGCGAAAGGTAAAAAAGGTTTTCCTGAAGATTCTATAAATTTTGTTAAACTTGAAGATACATTCGGTGATGCAATAATTACGGCATCAGAATGCAATATGCTCGCCTTTAGGACGTTTTCGTAATTTGGTATTTCCAAATCTGCAATAGATTCGTGCGGAACACCATCAAACTTTACCTTATTAATCATTTCTAAATCTAAGTTTTCATCAAAAGACTGACCATAAACAGAAGTCACAATTTTTGTTTCAGAAAACAAAGCTTCATTTTTGTAATAATGTTTCATGTAAATCGGAAGCATAGCTGCTAACCAACCATGAACATGAATAATATCAGGAACCCAATTGAGTTTTTTTACTGTTTCAACAACTCCTTTTGCAAAAAAGATAGCTCTCTCGTCATTGTCGGGATACAAAACTCCTTCTTCGTCGGCAAAAGTTGCTTTACGTTTAAAATATTCATCATTATCGATAAAATATACCTGAATTCTTTCTTTCGGAATTGAAGCTACCTTAATAATCAATGGCATATCTAAATCATTCACTACCAAATTCATTCCTGAAAGTCTAATTACTTCGTGTAGCTGATGTCTTCTTTCGTTGATATTCCCATATCTTGGCATGAAAATTCTTATCTGTCCTCCCTGATCATTAATCATTTTCGGAACGTCATAAGACATTAAAGAAACCTCATTTTCAGCCAAATAAGGCACGACTTCAGATGATACATATAATATCCTCTTATCTTTCATAATAGTATTTTACTTAATTTTTGGTAATAAAAACGTTGCAAAATTACAAAATTTTATGCAGTTATTAACTAATATATTATGTTTGCACTAAATTTTAATAATACCGCCATGCATATTTTCTACGGTAAAGCAGCTTTGATAGCCTATTTGAAAACTATCAAAACCACAAATTCGACCATCGGGTTTGTACCAACAATGGGCGCTTTACACCAAGGGCATCTTGCTTTAATGCAAAGATCCCTTAAAGAAAACGATGATACTGTAGTTAGTATTTTCGTAAATCCTACTCAGTTCAACAACCCGGAAGATCTGGCAAAATACCCGAGGACACTCGAGGAAGATGTAAAGAAAATGACCACGCTGAGCGACAAAATAATTTTATATGCTCCGTCTGTAGAGGATATATACGAAGGAAATACCGTTTCCCAGAATTTTGATTTTGACGGACTGGAAAATCAAATGGAAGGAAAATTCAGACCCGGGCATTTTAATGGTGTCGGAACAATTGTAAAACGTTTATTTGAAATTGTAACTCCCACAAATGCTTATTTTGGAGAGAAAGATTTCCAACAGCTGCAAATTGTCAAAAAAATGACAGAAAAAAATAATATGCCAGTCAATGTGGTAGGCTGTCCAATTTTCAGAGAAGAAAATCAACTGGCCATGAGCTCCCGTAATGAACGATTAACTCCTGACGAAAGGAAAGAAGCCGCCATTATTTATAAAACTTTAACAGAGGCAAAAGAAATATTCCAGACAAATACTCCGGAAGAAACAATTCAATTTGTTGAAAATTCCTTCAAAAAAAACCAAAAATTTGAATTGGAATATTTTGTCATTGCTGATGAATCCACATTATTACCTGTTGATCACAAAACTAAAGACAAAAAGTACCGTGCATTTATAGCCGTATTTGTTAATTCTATAAGACTGATTGACACCATTTCATTAAATTAATTTACCTTTGCACCATGCAAATTCAAGTTATAAAATCAAAAATTCATCGTGTAAAAGTAACAGGAGCCGATTTAAATTATATTGGCAGTATTACTATAGATGAAACTCTACTGGAAGCTTCAAATATTATTGAAGGTGAAAAGGTTGCTATTGTAAATATCAACAATGGCGAACGTTTTGAAACTTACGCTATTAAAGGAGAAAAAAATTCAGGCGAAATTACCCTGAATGGACCTGCAGCAAGAAAAGTTCAAAAAGACGATATTATCATCATTATATCCTATGCTACCCTGGAATTTGAAGAAGCCAAAACCTTCAAACCATGGATCATTTTCCCAAATGAAAACGATAATTCGCTAACCTAAGTTTTACTTTTACACTTTATTTCTTCCATATTTGACAAATTTATTTTTGCCAAACAAGACTTTTATTGCCTTGATCAAAGTGAATTTTAAGCGAAATACAATATTGCTATTTTTAAAATCCCAAAATAATAAAAAAGCAAATAAAGTGTTATATTGCTACACTATTTCAATACTTTTTAATTCACTGAAATACCCCAAATCATGAAAAAGGTTTACTTACTGCTTACTTTAATATCAATTTCTGCTTTTTCACAGAAAAAATTTGACAACATTAAATCCGAAAAACTTGGAGAGGAAAGAAGAATAACTATTGGACTTCCTGCCTCTTACGAAGCCAATCCTGAAAAAAAATATCCTGTTTTATATTTATTAGACGGCGATTATTTATTCGATC
Organism: Flavobacterium sp.; assembly: GCA_039933615.1. Lineage (GTDB taxonomy): Bacteria > Bacteroidota > Bacteroidia > Flavobacteriales > Flavobacteriaceae > Flavobacterium. The sequence goes on from JBDTNT010000290.1 coordinate 6,028, forward strand.
CTTTCTCCGGAGCTTTAAGTTATGGCTCTTATTGGGGAGATTTACCTGAAGTGATCATCATTGGTGTTCATCAAAATAAAAACGACGAACGCGAAGACGACACCACAATTGACCAGAACACCGGACTACCTTTTGAAAAAGGAGCAGATTTTTTTGAATTTATTGGTTCCGAATTGGTTCCGTATGTCGAAAAGAAATACCGTACTTCGCCTTTCCGAATTATTGCCGGGCATGATGTAACCGCAAGTTTCATCAATTTCTATTTGTACAAGGAACAACCTCTTTTTAACGCTTACATTTCTTTCAGCCCGGAACTTGCCAATAAAATGGAAGTCCGAATCCCGGAAAAATTCGCCAAAGTAACGGAACCTTTATTTTACTACTTGTCTGTAGCAGACGGTGACAATAAAAAAATCAAAGAACCTATCGAAAAGTTAGACAGCAACATAAAGATTGCCAACAATCCGTTAGTGAATTATAAGTACGATGTGTTTAAGGGCACAACTCATTATACTGAGGTTTTACACGCAATTCCAAGTGCTTTATACCAAATATTTGAAGTCTACAGACCTATAGATTCTGCCGAATACAATAGTAAAATTGCTATTCTTGAAACTGGTTACGCCGATTATCTGGAAAACAAATACAATGTTATGTCTAAAATCCTTGGAGTGCAGATTCCGGTAAGAATAAGCGATTTCAAAATTATAGAAACCCTGATCCTGAAAAAGAATGCTTACGACGAATTAGGGAAGATGGCTGAAATTGGAAATGTAAATTATCCGAAAGCCATGTTAGGCGAATATGAACTGGGATTGATGTATGAAAAAATGGGTGATCCGAAAAGAGCCTCCAAAAAATACCAGAATGCTTCCCAAATGGAGCCAATTGGAGATTTGAATAAAGATGTAATGTACGAGAAAATCGACGAGATGAATACGCTTGCAAAAACCAGTAAATAATGTCAAAAGTTAAAACTACTTTTTTTTGTCAGAATTGCGGAACTCAGTATGCCAAATGGCAAGGGCAATGCAATGCCTGCAAAGAGTGGAATACTATTGCTGAAGAAATCATTCAGAAGCAGGAAAAAGTGGCCTGGAAAAGTGAATCTGCCCCAACCAGTAAAGCTCCACGTCCGTTAAAGATCAACGAAATCGATTCGACACAGGAAATCCGGATGGATACAACCGATGGAGAATTAAACCGTGTTCTTGGCGGCGGAATTGTACCGGGATCCTTAACGCTATTGGGTGGAGAACCCGGAATTGGAAAAAGCACACTTTTATTGCAGATTTCCTTAAAGTTACCTTATAAAACACTTTATGTTTCCGGCGAGGAAAGTCAGAAGCAGATAAAAATGCGTGCGGAAAGAATTACACCAAACAGCGACAATTGTTATATCCTGACCGAAACAAAAACGCAGAATATATTCAAACAAATTGAAGCTATTCAGCCTGAGATTGTCATTATTGACTCTATTCAGACTTTACATACCGATTATATTGAATCTACAGCCGGAAGTATTTCACAAATTAGAGAGACCACGGCCGAATTAATCAAGTTTGCCAAAGAAAGCAATATTCCGGTTATATTAATCGGTCATATTACAAAAGACGGGAACATAGCCGGCCCTAAAATTCTGGAACACATGGTGGATACCGTTTTACAGTTTGAAGGTGACCGGAATCATGTTTACCGAATTTTACGTTCGCTAAAAAACCGTTTCGGGTCAACAGCTGAGCTGGGAATCTATGAAATGCTGGGAAGTGGTTTGCGGGAAGTAAGCAATCCATCAGAAATATTAATTTCACACAAAGACGAAGAATTATCAGGAACCGCGATTGCGACAACACTCGAAGGCATGCGCCCGCTGATGATTGAAATACAATCGCTTGTTAGCACTGCGGTTTACGGAACTCCACAACGAAGCACTACCGGTTACAACGCTAAAAGACTGAACATGATTCTGGCTGTTTTAGAAAAAAGAGCCGGATTTCGTCTGGGAGCAAAAGATGTTTTCCTTAATGTGACAGGCGGAATTTCGGTTGATGATCCGGCGATAGACTTAGCGGTTGTTGCCGCCATCTTATCTTCAAACGAAGATATTCCGGTAACAAAAGGATTCTGTTTTGCCGGTGAAGTTGGTTTATCGGGAGAAATTCGTCCTGTAAACCGAGTAGACCAAAGAATTCAGGAAGCTGAAAAATTAGGATTCAACACTATCTTTGTTTCCAAATACAATAAAATTGCTTTAAAAAACGCAGGAATCAAAATTGAACTCGTGGCTAAAATCGAAGACGTAGCCAGTATTCTTTTCGGTTAATTTTTTATAAAACCTACTTTATGAAATTTCCAAAACAAAAAATAATAAAAGCACTTCTGATACTTGCCCTGGTATTAGCAGTGCTTTTTTTTGGGTTTTACTTTTTTCGTGATTCACTGCTAAAACAGGCAATTGCAAAAGTAACCCACAAAATGAACGTTGAATACAACAGTACTTTTTCTGTAAAATCGGCTACGTTTGACGGATTATCCGGTATCCGGCTTACCAATGTGGTTTTGGTTCCTAAAAACGCAGATACTCTTTTTAATATCCAAAAAATTGAAACCCGTATCAGTCTGTCGAGTTTGTTAATTGGAGATGTTCAGATTGGAACATTAAAAGTAAATAACGGATACATTCAATTGGTCAAAAAAGGAAAAATCCGCAATTTTGATGCTTTTCTAAAAAGAGATGAGACAGACACCGATAAAAATGAAAAGCGAAAATATGCCACTTTTGCCTATCGTATTATCTCAAAACTGCTGAATTTGGTTCCGACGGATATGAATTTGGAGAATCTGAATTTCAAAATAGATGATAACGGTAAAAAAACGTCTATCGCTGTAAATAAGCTTGTCTTAAACAACAAACAGCTTGAAACCAGCCTTCATGTCCAAAGCAAGAATTTTGACCAGCGCTGGAACATAAAAGGTTTTGCAGACCCGAGAAACAAAAAAGCAGATATCCGTTTTTTCAATTTGGATACCGGCGCCATAAAAGTTCCGTATCTGGACGAGCGTTATAACTTAAAAGCCAGCTTTGATTCCATTCGGTTAAATGTGGAAAACATCGAAAAAGACGGAAGCGAACTCCATATTGACGGCTACACATCCATTTCGAACCTGAAAATAAACCATCCCAAAATTGCCAGCAAAGATGTCGTAATTAAAAATGCACGTTTTGATTATCGCTTTTTATTAGGCGACGATTTCATCTCGATCGACAGTACTTCATCAATGCAGCTGAATAAAATAAAAGTACGCCCTTATGTTTCTTATAATACCGAGAAAGATACAGTTTACACTTTAAAAGTTGACATTCCGAAAATGAAGGCACAGGATTTTATCGTTTCCCTGCCTGATGGGCTGTTCACTCATTTTCAGGGAATGGAAGCGACCGGAAATTTCGATTATAAATTGGATTTCAAATTCAATAAGAACAAACCTAACACACTTGTTTTTGACAGTAAATTAAACAAAGAAGATTTAAGAATCACCAAATACGGAGAAGCGGATCTGAACAAACTTAATGGAGAGTTTGTCTATCGTGCCATCATACAAAATGTATTGCAACGCCCAATTCTGGTTGGAAATTCAAATCCAAATTATACTCCTTTAGATCAGATTTCGCCTTATCTGAGGAAATCTGTGCTGACAACGGAAGATCCTTCCTTCTTTTCGCACCGTGGTTTTATCAATGAAGCGTTTAAGCAATCCATCCTGAAAAACATCAGAACCAAAAAATTCTCGCGCGGTGCAAGTACCATCAGCATGCAGTTGATTAAGAATGTTTTCCTGACCCGTGAAAAAACAGTTTCGCGTAAACTGGAAGAAATTTTACTGGTTTACATTTTAGAAAATAACCGAATTGTGAGCAAGGAAAGAATGCTGGAGGTTTATTTCAATATTATTGAATGGGGACCAAACGTATATGGAATTGGTGAAGCAAGTCATTTTTATTTCCAGAAAAGCCCATCGGCTCTAAATGTAGATGAATGTTTGTTTTTGGCAACCATTATTCCGAAGCCAAGAAAATTCATGTATCAGTTTAATGACGAAGGTAATCTAAGAGATTATGCTGTTAAAAATCAGAAATTCCTGCGGAACTTAATGTTTAGACGAGGTCTTTTAATTCCTGAAGATACGCTTGGTCAGCTTCCGGTTTATATTTCCGGAAATGCGCGTTCTTTATTGCGAATTAAAGCACCGGATTCTACAGCAGTTCAGGTTGATTCTTTAGCAGTCGACGGAGAATTTGATCTTTAATATTATTTGAAATTTTTCAGGAATTCTTCTTTATAAGTAGGCGAAACTTCAATTTCGGTTCCATCGTTTAGCGTAATAATTCCGCCCTTGTTATATGATTTCACACCATTCATATTGATAATATGTGACTTATGAACCCGAATGAACGGCAAAGGCAGAATTTCTGAAAAATGTTTCAAAAAACGGCAGACCATTTTTTTATCGCCATTCCGGAGATACAAATCCGTAAAATTACCATTTCCGCGAAGACGCACAATTTCTTCCATCTTCACTACTTCAAATCCTTCGAGTGTAGGTAAAATAACCTGTTGCTTTTCGGGTTTGGGTTCCTGAAAATTTTCTACAATGATTTTATTTCTGTTGAAGATTTCATGATTCAAAATCTGATGATGCACTTTGTTAACCGCCACAATCAACTCTTCGATACTAATTGGTTTCAATAAATAATAAGCGGCACTTTGGTTTAGTGCTTTCAGGGAATATTCAGAAAAAGCAGTTACAAATATCGTCTCAAACTGGAGGTCTTTACAGGCTTCCAAAACATCAAAAGCGTTTCCAAAAGGCATTTCCACATCCAGGAAAACCAATTGTGGCTGTATTTCATGTAATAACGGAACGGCTTCTTTGATATTCTGCGCTTCACCAACAACCTCAACCTGCGGACAATATTTACCCAGATAATTTTTGAGTACTTCACGCGCGGCCAGTTCATCTTCTACAATTACACTTTTAATTTTTTGTAAAGACATCATAATTTATCAATTAAAGGAAAAACAATCTTGACAATCGTTCCTGTTTCGGGCATTTCTTTTTCATTAATTACAAAAGAAATATTCTTTTTATACAACTCATTCAGCAGACTTATGCGCTCTTTGGTATTGCTCACTCCGCGTGATTCATGGGCTTTTTGATTGTAGGTTTTAAGTGCCGCGCTTTTGGTCAGACCAATTCCGTTATCATCAATGCTTACAATCACTTTCTTTTCCTGAAGTTCTACTTTAAGATTCAGGAAACCTTTTCCGTCCAGATAGCGTAAACCGTGCCAGATCGAATTTTCCAAATGGGGCTGGATAAGCATATTCGGCACAAGGACACTTTCTGGATCCAGCTCTTTACTGACTGTAATTTTAAAATCAAATTTATCCTGAAAACGCAAATGTTCCAAATCCAGGTACTTTTTCAGTTGTTCGATTTCCTTATCCAGTGTTATAAAATCTTTATTCGAATTTTCCATCATATTCCGCATCAGATTAGAATACGATGTCAGGTATTTATTGGCTTCCAGTTCTTTATTTTCAGAAATAAACTGATTTACGCTGTTTAGGCTGTTGAAAATAAAATGCGGGTTCATTTCCCGTCTTAACGATTGTAAAGCGATTTCTTTATTTTTGATTTTTATGGAATATAAAGCTTTCATTATAAACAGAAATAACAACAAAAGCAGCAAAACAGATCCCAGAAGAAAATAATTGAAAATATTTTTTTTCGAAATCAATTCGTCTTTTAATGTTTTTTCTTTTTCCAGCTGACGGATTTTCTCTTCAGTTATCTGAAACGTTTTAGCGTCAATTAAACTTGTGTCGGATTGGATTAATTTATCAAAGTTCTGAAAAAACTGTTCATATAAAGCAATACTTTCCTTGTCATTCCCTTTCTTTTTATAATAATTGATTAATTGCGAAAGGCTTATTTTGGCTTCGGCTGAATTTCCTTTTTGATAGGCCATATTGTAGGCTTTTTTCAAGGACGAAATTGCTTTTTCGGATTCTTCCTTTTTAAAATAAAAAGTGGCAAGCGATTGTAGTTGTTTAATCTGAGTGCTGTAATCCTGTTTGGTTTCGGCTTCAGCCAAAAGCTTTTCATTTATAACGATTGCTTTATCAATCTGATTATCCGAAGCGTAAACTTTGGCAATTTCATTTTTGATTTTAATGACTTCCTCAGGTTTATTTTTTGCATATTTTAAGGCTTTATTATAACTCTCAATAGCTACTTCTTTATTTTTTTGCTGTAGTGAATTTTCCGCTTTCTGCACATAAGCGGCTGCAACCTCTTCTTTTTTATTGTCTTTTTTCAGCAATTCAATATTAGAATCAACATAAACGGCCTGCGATTTCGGACTTGCCTGAGTTCGCAGCCTATTGGCATCATTTGAATTGATTTCTTCGACCGATTTGTCTTTGGATATGGATCCTGCCACTTCATAATTCTTAATCGCTGACTTATATTTCTTTTGATTTTCCTGCGTTTTCGCCAAACTTCTTGTTACTCTGGTTTTATCTTCTGTGCGATTGAGCTTTGTATAGCTTTCCAATGCTTTTTTATAATATTCTTCTGCTTTTGCATTATCTCCTTTATTGAGAAATTCATTGGCCAGTCTTTCATAATTCTGACCAATCAATGCATCATCATTTACCTCTAATGCTTTTTTCAAATCTTTGGTTACAACCTTGATTTTAGATACCGGAGCAGATTTCTTTTCATAAGTAGAATCCTGTGCCATTATCCTGAAAGGAAACAGCAACAGTAGTAAAAAAGAAACAGTAAACACTGGAAATAAACGCATTATAGCTTTTTTTGAAGTGGTCAAAACCAACCTGAATTTTGTCCAAAAATTAATACTGTAAAGTAAAGTATTTTAAACCCCTTTTACAACCTGTTTCACCAAGTCAGAAGCTGGTTTCACCATTTCTGCAAAAAAGAAGGTTTCTAAGTTTTTAAGTTTGGTCTGTAATCAATTAAAAACTAGAAATCATGAAACCAATTCTTTTTATTTCAGCACTTTTGGCAACTACTTTTTCCTTTGCAGGCTGCAATGATATCCATGCAAATCCAAAAAAAGAAACTACTATTGAAATTTCAAAACCGGAAGAAAAAACCAAAATCCAGGTTGCGCTTTTACTAGACACTTCAAGCAGTATGGACGGTCTGATAGACCAGGCAAAATCAAGACTTTGGAACATCGTAAATACACTTACCACCTTAAAATATTCCGGTCAGGCCCCAGATATCGAAATCGCATTATACGAATATGGAAATGACGGATTATCCAGACAATCCAATTACATCAGACAAATAGCTCCGCTTTCTACAGATTTAGATTTGATATCAGAGAAACTATTTGCCCTTAAAACCAATGGCGGAAACGAATATTGCGGTGCCGTAATCCAGGATGCTACAAAACAGTTAAAATGGGCAAAAGAAAGCAGCAATATGAAACTGATTTATATTGCCGGCAATGAAGATTTTAATCAGGGCGGCATCAATTATAAAGAAGCGATTAGCAATGCCCTGAAAAATGATATTTATGTAAACACCATTTTTTGCGGAGATAAAACCGAAGGCATCAACATATTATGGAAAGACGGCGCCGATCATGGAAAAGGAAAATATTTTAATATTGATTCGAATGAATCTGTAAGATATATCGCGACTCCGTATGATGATGAAATTACAAAATGTAATGTAAAAATAAATACAACTTACATTAGTTACGGAACTCAGGGCTATGCAAAGAAAATGAACCAGGAAGTTCAGGACCAAAATGCCCAGAAAGTTTCTAAAGCCAATTATGCTGAGCGCGCAGTAAGCAAATCAAAGGATGTTTATAAAAATGACAGCTGGGATCTGGTTGATAAGGTTAAAGATGATAAAACCGCTATTTCTAAAATTAGAAAAGAAGAATTACCAAAGGAACTTCAGAATAAAACTACCGAAGAACTCAAAACAATTGTTGCTACAAAAGCGAAAGAAAGAGAAACCATTCAGAAAGAAATTGGCGAGCTGGCCAAAAAACGCCAGCAATATATTGACACCGAAACCAAAAAAACAAAAACGCAGGATGATTTAGGAAATGCCATAAATACATCAATTGTTTCTTTTGCAAAAGCAAAAGGCTATACGATTGAAAAATAAGCGTTACGATGAGAAATAAATTCTTTAAAAACAGCAGAAACAGTATTCTTTTTTTGATTTTCATGTCCCTTTTCTGTGTGAGTTTTAAATGTGTTCATAAAGATGAACCCATTAAACCTTCTAAAATCCCAAAGCTGGTTTCTTCTTCAAAAGAAAAAATGGAGAGTCAGATAAAGGAAGTCAAAAGCTTTTTAAACAAGACCCGAAAATACAATACCGAGATTGTATTTTTTGCAGATATGAAAATTGAATCCGGTAAAAACCGCTTTTTTATATATGATTTAAAAAACAGCAAACTTATTGACAAGGGTTTAGTTGGACACGGGACGGGTTCGGAAACCGGAATTCCGGGAAAACTAAAATTCAGTAATTTGAAGGATTCACATTGCACTTCGTTGGGAAAATACTCGATTGGAAGTTCATATCAGGGTACATTTGGAAAAGCCTATAAATTAATTGGTCTGGACAAAACCAACAATAATGCTTTGGACAGAAATGTAGTTTTACACCAATATTGGGATGTCCCTTTTGAAGAACAAAATAGCGCTATTTGCAACAGTTACGGCTGTCCGATGGTGAATAAAAAGTTTTTTGGCGTAATCGAAAAAATAATTGACACGTCAAAAAAGAAAATCATTCTGGTAATCTACTATTGAATCATTAAATTTTCTTTACTTACATTTTATTTCCTGTCACAATAATTTAAATTTTAAACCCATGATAAAAAGAATAATAACAGCCGTTTTATTATTTATCGGTGCCTTTTCGTTTGCACAAAAGCCTGTATTCACTACTGCCAAAGTAAAAGCAGCAACTGTATATTTTAATGCTGCTGAAATTTCACAGACTGCTTCAGCTAGTCTGCCTTTGGGAACGAGTGAAATTGTGATAAAAAACGTGGCCGTCGATTTAAATGAAAGTTCCATTCAGATTGGCGCACCGACATCGGTAACGGTACTGTCTGTTCAGTTTACCAATAATTATATTTCTGAATATGAAGCGGACACAAAATCCCCGGTCTTAAAAAAAGTAAAAGACAGTATCGTTCTGGTTCAGAAAGAACTTTTGAAAGTCAATAATGCTATAAATTCAGAAACAAAAACCATTGCATTATTAGATAAAAACCAGCAGGTTTCCGGCGTTAATTCAGGATTGAATGTTACAGAATTAATGAAAATGGTTGATTATTATAAAATCAAACAAACTGAGATTGCCAATACCATCAACATGCTTTCGGAAAAAAAGCAAAAACTGAATGAGACACTTCAGAAACTCAATAATAAACTTGAGGTTGATACCAGTAAGGAAGAAAAAACTTCATCGGGAAAATTAATCGTTCAGGTCATGAATACTACTGCCGGAGTTGTCCCTTTTGAGATTTCCTATCTGACGAATAATGCTACCTGGACACCGTTTTATGATTTGCGCTCCGAAAGTGTTTCGGCGCCAATAAACATGATGTACAAAGCACAGGTGGTACAAAATACAGGAATTGACTGGAAAAAAGTAAAACTTACTTTATCAAGCGGTTTTCCAAATCAGAACAATCAGGCACCCCTATTGAGTCCGTGGTTTCTAAGAAATGAAGACAATACAGTTGTTGCTTCCGGTTATGGGACAAAAAAACAAAAAGCCCCATTACAGTTGCAGGGCAGGGTTGCCGGACTTGCGGTGGATAAAATGGCTGATATGGAAATGTCTGTGCCAATAATTGCACAATCATCTGTTTCAAATTATACAACTGTAGCCGAAAATCAGCTGAATATTTCTTTTGACATTGATATTCCGTATGATATTTTATCTAATGGAAAAGTTCACAGTGTTTCTTTGAAGGAAATAAAATTACCGGCATCGTATAAATATTATGCGGCCCCGAGATTAGAAAAAGAAGCTTTCCTTCTTGCAGAAATTGCCAATTACAGTCAGTATAATTTATTAAGCGGTGAAGCCAATATTATCTTTGAAGGGATGTATGTGGGAAAAACGTATATCGAACCAAGTCAAACGAGTGACACTCTTAACTTAAGTATGGGACGCGATAAAAAGGTATCTATAAAAAGAGAGAAAGTGGCTGACAAATCCGGAACTAAGTTTTTATCTTCAAAAAAAGAGCAGACTTTTACATATGACATCACAATCCGGAATAATAAAAAAGAAGCCATTTATTTATTATTAAAAGACCAGTATCCACTGAGTACAAATAAAGAAATAGAGGTTGAATTATTACAAAGTGACAATGCAAAAGTAAACACGGAAGCAGGAATTCTAAGCTGGCAGTTACAGATGAAAGCCAATGAAACCAGAAAAATCAGGATTAGTTACAAAGTCAGATATCCTAAAGATCAGATAATAGGAAATTTGTAAACTGATATAAAAAACAAAACCCGAGAACATTAATATTCTCGGGTTTTGTTTTTTATAAATTTACCTTTACGGTGCCGGATTGGGAATAATAGCCTGAACGGCCTCAATTTCGGCAATGATTTCTTTAGAAAGTACAACATCAATCGTGTCGATATTTTCCTTTAATTGTTCCATTGTTGTTGCGCCAATAATAGCACTTGTCAAAAATGGCTGCTGCAACACAAATCCCATGGCCAATTGAGTCAGGGTCAATCCGTGTTTGTGCGCTATTTGCTGATACAAACGTGTTGCCTGCGTGCATTGCTCGCTGCTGTAACGGGTATATTGCGGAAAAAGATTAATTCTCGCATTTGGATGGCTTTCACCTGTTAAAAATTTACCTGTAAGTACCCCAAAAGCCAAAGGCGAGTACGCTAATAAACCAACATTTTCATATTTAGAAACTTCGGCTGAACCAACTTCAAAAAGACGGTTTAGCAAAGAATACGGATTTTGAACGGTCTTAATTCTGGGCAGGTTCTGGTATTTACTTTCTTCCAAAAAACGCATCATTCCCCACGCGTTCTCATTAGAGACACCTATATGTTTTATTTTACCTTCTTTGATTAATCCATCGAAAGTTTCCAGGACGCCTCTTAAGTTATCTTCCCAGACATCATCATAACCGTTAAAAGAACGTTGCCCGAAATAATTGGTCTTACGTTCCGGCCAGTGCATCTGGTACAAATCGATATAATCGGTCTGAAGACGTTTTAAGCTATTCTCTAACGCATATTTTATACTTGCCGGTGAGAAATCGCAATTTTCACGCATGTAAGTGAAATTTGGGTTTGGCCCCGCAATCTTGGATGCCAGAACCACCTTATCCCGATTTCCTGATTTTTTAAACCAGGTTCCTATAATTTTCTCCGTACTCCCATAAGTTTCCTCACGTGCGGGAACGGAATACATTTCGGCTGTATCAAAAAAATTAATTCCTCTTTCGAGCGCGTAGTCCATTTGAGCATGTCCCTCGGCTTCTGTATTTTGCTGACCAAAAGTCATGGTTCCAAGGTTTATTTTACTGACTTTTATATCTGTATTGGGTAAAGTTGTGTATTTCATTTTTTTTCTGAGGTACTGAGTTGCTAAGATTCTAAGGCTCTAAGTTTGACTGTTATGATTATAAGGTTCAAAGGTACAAAGGGAATAACCAAACAGAAATATTACAAAAGTTAAAAAAATTACATTTTTTTTAAGGTTTTAAGGCACTAAGATTCTGAGTAACTATGTTTTTATTCTTTAAACTAAAAAGAAAAAAGGTTCAAAGTAAAACTTTGAACCTTTTAAACTTAGCATCTTAGCAACTTAGTTAATACTATTTAACATCTCCGCAATCTCATCTAATCTTGGGGTTAAGATAATCTCTATTCGGCGGTTTTTTGCTTTTCCTTCCGGAGTTGCGTTGCTGGCAAGTGGTGAAAACTCACTACGTCCTGCTGCCGTTAGTTTTTGCTTGTTGATTTTATTGTTTTCACTTAGAATATTTACAATTGCAGTGGCTCTTTTAGTCGATAAATCCCAGTTGTTTGCAATTGGTCCTGAACCTGCATACGGATCATCATCGGTGTGTCCTTCGATAAGGACAGAAAGATCAGGATTGTCACCTAATACTTTTCCTAATTCCACAACGGCTTTTCTGCCTTCTACTCCAACAGCCCAGCTTCCTGAATTGAAAAGTAATTTGTTCTCCATAGAAACGTATACTTTTCCGTTCTTTTGCTCTACGGTAAGCCCTTTACCTTCAAAACCATTTAAAGCTTTTGACAACGTTTCTTTCAGTTTTTTCATTGCTGCTTCTTTCGCAGCAATCATAGCTTCCAGTTCATTTAGGCGGCTTGCTGTTTTATCTAAACGTGCTTGCTCGTCGGCCAGTTTTTTAGATTTTGCTTCCAATTGTGCCAGCAATTCACGGTTTTTATTCATGTTGCTTTCCAGTGCGTCGTTGCTGTTTTTCTCAAGAGCATTGTACGAATCCTGAAGTACTTTGTACTTTTTTTGTTCAGCGGCTAAATCGGCTTTTTGTTTTTCAAGATCTGATTTTGTGCTGGCCAGGTCTTTGGTCAATTTATCACGATCTAATTCCAACTGGTTTTTCGATTTCTTTAAATCGGAATTTTCGTCAGCGATAGAGCGGTTTTCTTTTTTCAGATCTGAATATTTTGATTCAAGATCGTTGTAAATTTTCTTAGAAACACAAGAAGTAGTGGATAAAGCTAGAACTAACAATCCGATTGAGGCTTTTTTAATCATTTTATTTACTTTTTATTTGAGGCGTTTAATAATTTATATTTTTTTGTTTCCCGAAATGTCTAGCCCTGATGGAAGCGACATCCTTTTGTGGTGGGGTTCACCACAAAAGATAAAGCGGACAGCAGGAAACAGCTCCTTCCTTCGACCATGCCCAGGATTATCATCTAAAACCTTTATTCCCTTAACAATAACAATACCAAAATTACTCGATTTCAACTAAAACCGGACAATGGTCTGAATGTATGGCATCCGGTAAAATTACGGCACGTTTGAGTCTGTGCTGCAAAGAATCGCTAACCAAGTTGTAATCGATGCGCCATCCTTTGTTGTTCCCACGGGCACCGGCGCGGTAACTCCACCAGGAATAATGATGTGCCTCTTTATTGAAATGACGGAAACTGTCAATAAATCCGGATTTCATAAAACCATCTAACCAGGCACGCTCAGCCGGTAAAAATCCGGAAACAGTTTTGTTACGAACCGGATCGTGAATATCGATGGCTTCATGGCAAATGTTGTAATCCCCACAAATTACCAAATTTGGAATTGTAAGTTTTAGTTCATTTATGTAAGTCTGAAAATCGTCCATAAACATAAATTTATGATCCAATCTCTCAATATTTGTTCCCGATGGAAGATAGAGACTCATCACCGAACAGTCGTCAAAATCGGCACGAAGGTTACGGCCTTCAAAATCCATATGCTGGATTCCGGTTCCGTAAACGATATTATTGGGTTTGATTTTAGATAAAATTGCCACACCGCTATATCCTTTTTTTGTTGCCGGATAATAGTACTGATACGGATAGCCGGCTGCAGTAATAGCATCTACAGGAACCTGCTCCTGTGTTGCTTTTATTTCCTGAAGACAAATAACATCCGGATTGGCTTGTTGCAGCCAATCGATAAATCCTTTTGAAATTGCGGCTCTGATTCCGTTTACATTATAAGAAATAATTTTCATTCCAGTTTTTTTTTAGGATTTCAAATGTAATAAAAAAGTGGAAAGTTTGTGTTTGAAACAGCAAAAAGTAGAGTTTTTTGTTATCTTTGTTCGCTGCTCTAATAAATTAAAAATAGTACATGGGTTTAGTTACCGCGAAAGAAGTTGCAAAGGCAATAAATGTTGACAAGTACGGAGTCTTAGGTACTTTTTCGGGCTGGATGCTTATGAAGGTTCTAAAGATCTCTACCCTCAATAAGATTTATGACCATAATAAACATTTAGAGGATGTTCCGTTTTTAAACGGAATTCTGGATGAATTGCAAATTAAATTTGAAATTCCTGAAGAAGATTTAAAGCGTTTACCAAAAGATGGTGCCTACATTACTATTTCAAATCATCCGCTGGGAGGGATTGATGGTGTTTTATTATTGAAATTAATGCTGGAAAGAGAACCTAATTTCAAGATTATCGCCAACTTTTTACTGCACCGAATTGTTCCGCTTAAAAAATACATCATGCCTGTGAATCCTTTTGAAAATCATAAGGATGCAAAATCAAGCGTGGTTGGAATTAAAGAAACCTTACGTCACTTAAGCGATGGGAAGCCTTTGGGCATTTTCCCTGCAGGTGAAGTCTCTACTTATAAAGATGGAAAATTAGTCGTAGACAAACCTTGGGAAGAAGGTGCCCTGAAATTGATCAGAAAAGCTAAAGTCCCCGTTGTCCCGATATATTTTCACGCTAAAAACAGCAGATTATTTTATTGGCTTTCTAAAATTGATGATACTTTACGTACTGCAAAATTACCTTCTGAACTGCTAACGCAAAAAGACCGTGTGATAAAAGTCCGTATTGGTAAACCAATTTCTGTAAACGAACAAAACGAAATTGAATCGTTTGAAGAGTACTCAGAATTCTTAAGAAAGAAAACCTATATGCTGGCCAATCCTTTTGAAAAGGACAGCAAACTACTTGACACGGCAAGTTTAAAAATCCCGAAAGCCCCTAAAAAAATTGTTACTCCGGCAAGTGAATCTGCAATGATTGACGAAGTAAATACTTTAAGAAACAGCGATTGCCGTTTATTACAAAGTAAAAACTACGAAGTGTTTTTTGCCAGAGCAAAAGCTGTTCCGAATATCCTGCATGAAATTGGCCGTTTACGTGAAATCACTTTCCGTGAAGTTGGTGAAGGAACTAACGAATCTATAGATTTAGACAAATTCGATCAATATTATCACCATATGTTTTTATGGGACGATGAAACCAAAAAGATCGCAGGTGCCTACCGTATGGGATTGGGATCTGAGATTTATCCGAAATTTGGAATTGAAGGTTTCTATCTGAATGATCTTTTCAGGTTTGAGCCCGAATTGCATGATATGATGCACAAATCAATCGAAATGGGACGTGCTTTTATCATCAAGGATTATCAGCAGAAACCAATGCCTTTGTTTTTGTTATGGAAAGGAATTATTCACACTACCCTGCGTTATCCTGAACACAAATATTTATTAGGCGGCGTAAGTATCAGTAATCAATTTTCTGATTTCTCTAAATCGTTGATGATTGAGTTTATGAAATCCAATTATTACGATCCCTATATCGCTCAATACATACATCCGAAAAAAGCATATAAAGTAAAACTGAAAGACGCAGACAAGGACTTTATTTTTGATGAAGCGGAATCTGACTTAAATAAATTTGACAAAATCATTGACGAATTAGAGCCTGGAAACCTACGTTTGCCGGTTTTAATTAAAAAGTACATTAAACAGAATGCACGCGTTGTCGCTTTTAACGTTGATCCTTTGTTTAATAACGCGATAGACGGCTTAATGTACATCAGAATCGCCGATATTCCTGAAAGCACCATGAAACCCGTTATTGAAGAGTTTCAAATAGAATTAGAGCGTAAATTATCTGAGAAAGAAGATTAAAAAAGATAGCAGAAATAAAAAAACTCATAAGCTTAAATAACTTATGAGTTTTTTGTTTAAATTAAGTTTGAGGAACTGTCAACTTACTTCTTTAGCATATATTACAGTCTAACTTAAACAACTTCTTCTCGCCCTAAATTAAATATCTCCTCTCCAATATTCTCAAGTTTGGCAAGAACGCTCTCTGCTCCATATTCTATCATTTCGTTTCTTTCTCTAAGCGAAATAGGAATTATCCATAAAAAGTTAATTTTTGAACCTCTGTAGTCCGCTAACTTAATTTCAGGTAAAACTTTTAATTTATTTGTAAGAACTCCATAATTAAACTTTTCACTAATGTCTGTTTGAAACTC
>JBDTNT010000291.1:0-6655 GCA_039933615.1 Flavobacterium sp.
AATTCTGTAACATCTGCTTTTTTAAAATACAGTTTGTTATTTAAACTTACACTTTTCATTAAAATTGATTCTGTTTAATGATCGTTAATTTTGTCAATAAAGGATCACAGATACAACCGGAGTTTGGGTTGGTATCAATATCAAATCCGTCTTTTACTCCACCGTTAACATTTCTTAATTGTTCACCGTTTAATTCTGTAACATCTGCTTTTTTAAAATACAGTTTGTTAATTAGACTTACAGTTTTCATTAAAACTGATTTTGTTTAATAACCGTTATTTTTGTAAAAAAAGGATCACAGACACAACCGGAGTTCGGGTTTGTATCACTATCAACGCCTTTTGTTCCTCCGTTGACATTTTTTAATTGTTGTGCGTTTAATTCTGTAACAACAGCTTTATTGAAAGCCAGTTTGTTTTGGTCTTGTTTTTTCATTTTGTTTAGATTTAATTATTAATAGTCTTTGTAAATATTTGCGTATTTTGAATAATTCAGATTAAGTATCCGTTTGAACTGGTCAAAAAAAACTTTTCATCTGATTTAATCAATAACAATAAATTTCAAATAGGTAAATGCAATCTAAATTTTAGATACTTTATCAAAACGGGTATCTTAAATTGGTTCCCGAAAAATTTCGGATCTATTTAAAAAGTTTTGTAATTTGTTTTTTTATTCTGTAAAACAAAGATTTTGATTGTTTTGCACCATCATGGTCTTCAATTTTAAAAATTGAATTTTTACTGAGCCTTTTTTGGCTTGGCTGATTACTGTTAGTCATAATTTTTTTTTTAAGCTAACAAGTGTGCTTTGTAGAAGTACATTTAGAAATAGTAAAAAAAACTTTTATTAAAGACATTTTTTTTTACTTTTGTAGAAGTAATTTCTGGCAACTTGTTAGGTATTACGTTTTTGTTAAAACACCTTATAAAACAGAGTCTCCACACTCTGTTTTATTTTTTTGTTTTTGAAGTGGCTACTCATTTACATTTTCGCCACCCTTCAAAACCAAAGTAGAAACTAATCTGATATTCTGATTAATTCTGAGACAAAGTAAAATCTTTTTTTCCTGTAAAAAAAATAGAAAACCCCCATATTTATAAAATAAGGGGGTTTGTTTTTTAATTTAAAATACTCATTATTAAATACTTAACTACTAATTATTTGTTTTCACTTTCCTTCATCTGATTTATCTTTTTTATATAAATTGATGGACTGATTCCTGTTGCAACCTTAAAATATTTGGTAAAAGATTCAGGACTTTTATACCCGATTTCTTCGGCAATTGCATTGATTGAATATGATCTTAGTTTCGAATTATTCTTTAATTCTATAATGATATAATTAATCCGTAGTTCATTTACATAGGAACTAAAATTTTTATCTAATTCACTATTGACAATTTTAGATAGATATGCCGTATTTGTTTTTAATCTTTTAGCAACATTATGAAGTGTAAAATCTTGCTTTAAGAACAGTTTTTTCTCTTCCAGTTTAATCAGCTTTTCCAGGATTTCTGTTCTCGTTTCATCTTTTATAATAAAATTACTGTTTGTAGGCTCTTCAATTTCATCATCACTATTTTCTGTAATTACTTCATCATTAGAAGGGCTGTTAATCGTTACAATACTGTTCTGAATAAGCTCTGTTTCAAATTCATCTTCTAATATATTCGTTACACGGACCTCAGTATTATTTTCTAAAACATCATTTTGCTGACTTTCATTAGAATTTTTGAGGTTCTGACTCTCAAAATTTTGGATTTTGAGTAGTAATTCCTCGAATTTAACCTGATTTTGTATGCCCTCTTTTCTTCTTCGCATAAAAAACCCAATAAACAAAAGAATTAAAAAACTTGTTGATCCAAGCAGTATCCATTTTTGATTCTCCTGTTCTTTCTCTCTTTCTTTACTTTCATTAATGTCAATTTTATGCAAATGATCTATAGCTTCAATCCTTTTTTCTCCAATTTTCTTAGATTTTTCAATGAATTGACCATAATAATAGTTTGATTCAGAATAATTTTCGATTGACTTATAATTTTCCGCCAGCAGATAATATATTTCAGATAGGTTTTCTACAGGTATATTCGATTGTGTCTCGTTTTTAATAATATCCTTTAAAAGGGTTATTGCTTTATTATAATCTTTCTGGATTGAATATAATTTAGAGATCCTGATATTGATTTCTGTAATCAAATTGTTACTCTCAATTTTTTGTGCAATATGTAAAGCTTTATCGAAGGTTAATTTGGCGTTTGTAAAGTCTTTTTTATCAATATAAATTAGGCCTAATTGTGCTAAAAAGTGAACTTCATGCTCTTTTAGGTTATTTTGTTGCGACTCACGAATACCACTTTTTATAAAAACATAGGCTGAATCCTGTTTATTTAAATTAATATATGTTTTTACTAAACCAAGTTTTATATCCAGTTTGCTAACATTATCAAAACCCTTCTTTGATAGATTTTCTTTGTAGATTTTTAATGCTTCCTGATATCTTTCTAATTCATAAGCAATGCTGCCTTTTTTTATCGAAATGTAATTGTAAGCATCAATATCATTGAGTTTCTTAGATAAAACAACGCATTCTTCATAAAGAGTCAGAGCTTCCTGAAAGTCAAATTCGTTAAATAAGTAGTTGGCTTTATTGATTTTAAAAACCATTTCAAGTTTTTCATTATCAATTGCATCTGCTTTATGAATTGCCTTATCAAAATAATAAAAAGCGCTGTCTTTTTGAGCTAAAGCCCCACTTAAGTCTGCCAGGAAACAATATGATTTTGCTTCTTCGACCACTAAATCATTGGCCTTAGCGTATTTTAATAATTTATGACAGTAATATTTTGCTTTGCTCGGATTATTGTATAATAAGACCTTAACTGAATCCTTATAAGTTTCAATTTTATTTTGAGAAAAAGTAAAATTTATCGTAAACAATAAAATCAAGCCGTACATCTTACTTAATGCATTCATATTGATTTTTTTTTAAAATAAAATATTGACAATCAGTTAATTAAGAACGCATAACAATAGGCTATTTTTATAAATCTGGGGATTTACGACTTTTTTCGGTGGCTTTTTTGGGATAAATTCACATTATAATTTCACAACCAATTCAAAACCAATTTAAAACCCAAAGATTATGAAAAAAATTAACTTAAAAAAATTAGTATTAAAAAAAACTAATATTATAGAATTAAGCTCAGAAGAAGCACGATTAATTGTAGGTGGTAATAATACAACTACTACTCCTTTGGACCAGACAGATCCACGTAGTATGTATTCTATGTTTTGTCCTGTTTAGATACGGCTTACTTCAAACAAAAAGAGCGACTCAATTGAGTCGCTCTTTTTGTTTATAATAATATAATTAAAAATAAACTCTCACAAAAGGCATAAATCCAGATCCGTACAAACTTGTTTCGGCATTATACAAAACATCATAACGTGCCCCAATAGTAACACTTCCGGTTCTGTAACCTGCTCCAAGATATAAGGCAGTATTCCAATAATTATCAGAATAGGAGGGCCTGAAGCTATTAGATTTATAATCTGTATTCACTCTCACTTGTTCTAATTCTGCAGATAATTGAATCTCCGGAATCGGATTAACTAATCCAACAATGCTTCCGCCGTAAACAAAAGAACTATAGTAGTTTTTTGAAGACAAATAACCAAACTGAAGACCAACGCCCACAGCTACAATTTCATTAATATTATAAATAGCACTTGGCATGACAGAAATATCTGTATAACCGGAACCAATCCCCAAACCAAGACCACCACCAAACTGAACTTTATCCCAAAAATTAGTATTGTTATCTATACTGTAGTTTTGTTGTGTCTGACTTAGAGCAAGATTCGAAAACAACAACATCAAAATCACAAAATTTGATTTGAAAACGATTGAAAAATGATTTCTCTTCATGGTTGTCTCTATTTTTAACAAATTTTTACGTAAAAGTACGTAAAAAAAGGATTTAAATAAATGCGATTGTTGTACTTTTGCCATTCTATTTAACAAAAAGTATATTCACTAATATTATGGATAGGTTTTCATTTTTAAATGCAGCGCATACAGAATTTTTCGCACAATTATACGATCAATATTTAGTAAATCCGGATAGCGTTGAGCCAAGCTGGAGAAGCTTTTTTCAAGGTTTCGACTTTGGAATGACAACTTATAATGACGAAAATCCTACTGCGGTTCAGCAAATTGTTGAATTTACCGCTAACAACAACAATACTGACTACAGTCAGGTTTCTGAAAAATTACAGAAAGAATTCAATGTACTAAAACTTATTGATGGTTACCGTAGTCGCGGACATTTGTTTACAAAAACAAATCCTGTTCGTGATCGTAGAATTTCATCACCAAATTTAGACATTGAGAATTTCGGTTTATCTCAAGCTGATTTATCAACTATTTTTGATGCAGCAAAAGTTATTGGAGTTCCTCCATGTTCTTTACAAGACATTATTATTCGTTTACAATCTATTTACTGCCAACATATTGGTATTGAATATATGTACATCAGAAATCCTGGTGTTGTAAAATGGATTCAGGATAAATTAGCTGTAAATGTTAATCAGCCTCATTTTTCAGGTGACGAAAAGAAAATCATATTAGATAAATTAAACCAGGCCGTTTCTTTCGAGAACTTTTTACATACCAAATATGTAGGACAAAAAAGATTTTCATTGGAAGGTGGAGAAACGATCATCCCGGCTCTTGATGCTTTGATTGAAAAAGCTGCCGAAAAAGGTGTTGAGCAATTTGTAATGGGAATGGCACACCGTGGCCGTCTGAACGTTTTAGCCAATATTTTTGGCAAATCTACTCAGGACATCTTCGGAGAGTTTGACGGTAAAGATTACGATCAGGAATATTTTGATGGTGACGTAAAATACCACTTAGGGCTTACTGCTGACAAAAAAACAAGAACCGGAAAAAATATCAATATCAATTTAGCACCAAACCCTTCTCACTTAGAAACTGTTGGAGCTGTTATTGAAGGTATTACCAGAGCAAAACAGGATAAATATTACGCTGACGATTTCTCAAAAGTTTTACCTATTGCCGTTCACGGTGATGCTGCAATTGCAGGTCAGGGTATTTTGTATGAAATCATTCAAATGGCACAACTTGACGGTTACAAAACCGGAGGAACGATTCACATCGTAATCAATAATCAGGTTGGATTTACTACAAATTATTTAGATGCCCGTTCGTCTACATATTGTACGGACGTTGCCAAAGTTACGCTTTCACCAGTATTACACGTAAATGCTGATGATGCTGAAGCTGTTGTTCATGCCGTTTCATTTGCATTGGATTACAGAATGGAATTTGGCCGTGACGTATTTATTGACTTATTAGGATACAGAAAATACGGTCACAACGAAGGTGATGAGCCTCGTTTTACACAACCGGTTTTATATAAAATCATCGCAAAACATAAAAACCCAAGAGACATCTACGCAGAGAAATTATTGTCTGATGGTGTGATCGACGCTACTTATGTAAATGCTTTAGAAAAAGAATACAAATCGAATATGGAGGAGAATTTAGAAGCTTCCCGTAAAAAAGATTTGACTATCATAACACCATTCATGAAAAACGAATGGGAAGGATTTGTTCAGGTAACTGACACGCAAATGCTTCAAAAAGTAGATACCACTTTCGATCAGAAAGGTTTAGATTCTATCATAAATACAATCTCGACTTTACCGTCAGATAAGAAATTCATCAATAAAATAACTAAGATCGTAACCGACAGAAAAGCAGGATACGACAATAACACTATTGACTGGGGAACTGCTGAATCATTAGCTTATGGTTCTCTTTTGACTGAAGGATTCGATATTCGTATTTCAGGTCAGGACGTTGAGCGTGGTACATTCTCTCACCGTCATGCAGTAGTTAAGGTAGAAGATTCTGAAGAAGAAGTAATCTTGTTGGATGCTATTGAAAACAAAAAAGGAAAATTCGGAGTATTCAATTCCCTTTTATCGGAGTATGGAGTTCTTGGTTTTGATTATGGATACGCATTGACCAATCCAAAAGCATTGACAATCTGGGAAGCGCAATTTGGAGATTTCTCTAATGGAGCGCAAATTATGATTGACCAGTACATTTCGTGTGGTGAAGATAAATGGAACAACCAAAACGGTATTGTTTTATTATTGCCTCACGGATACGAAGGTCAGGGAGCTGAACACTCTTCTGCCAGAATGGAGCGTTACTTACAGCTTTGTGCAAGACAAAACATGTACGTTGCAGATTGTACAACTCCGGCAAACTTCTTCCACCTGTTAAGAAGACAGATGAAAACAAATTTCCGCAAACCTTTGGTAGTGTTCTCTCCAAAAAGTTTATTGCGTGACCCAAGATGTGTGTCTACAGTAGAAGATTTAGCAAAAGGAAGTTTCCAGGAAACTATCGATGATACTACAGTAGACAAAAAAGCTGTAAAAACATTAGTTTTCGTAACTGGTAAATTCTATTATGACATTGTTGCCGAAAGAGAAAACAACGGAAGAAATGACGTTGCAGTTGTTCGTATCGAGCAATTATTCCCATTACCGGTAGAACAGTTAAAAGAAATTATTGCACAATACCCAAATGCTGACGATTATGTTTGGGCACAGGAAGA
>JBDTNT010000292.1:0-3946 GCA_039933615.1 Flavobacterium sp.
TTTATTCAATTATAAATCAATCCTCAATTATATAATTGGGGATTTTTATTTTAAAAAATATTCTACGCCAGTATTAACAAAAATTATAAAATTATGCCTATAATACCTTTTGAAACAATTGACTGGGATCAAATCACAAAAACAGAACATACAGGCGACACCGGAACAGCATTTTGGCAAACCATACAATATAAGGGCCTGCGTGTCAGAAAAGTTAGTTATTCTGAAAATTATAGTGCCGATCATTGGTGC
This sequence comes from Flavobacterium sp., assembly GCA_039933615.1. Lineage (GTDB taxonomy): Bacteria > Bacteroidota > Bacteroidia > Flavobacteriales > Flavobacteriaceae > Flavobacterium. The sequence goes on from JBDTNT010000292.1 coordinate 253, forward strand.
CAAAAAGGACATATTGTACATTGTCTTGAAGGAGAATTTGTTAGCGAATTAGAGAATGGCCAACAATTTAAACTTACTAAAGGAATGACTTATATTGTTTCAGATGAAGTAAGCTCACACCGCTCCCTAACTACCAATGGAGTTGAATTATTAATAATAGATGGTGATTTTCTGAAATAATATTCGAAGCAAATTAAAATATTGTGTGTACATTTACTTCTATACAATAAAAACAATTAATTTTAAAAGATATGGCAAAGAGTCAGGACGCAAAAAAGACAGTAAAGAAAGAACCTCTTAAAACTGCAAAAGAAAAGAAAGAAGAAAAAAGAGAAAAGAAAAACTCTCCTAAAAGAGATTAGATTTAAGTTTTCAGTCGCAGTCACAGTTTTCAGCTTATAACTGATTTCTGTGACTGTAAACTGAGACTGAAAACTGTTACTATTTAACCGGAATATTCGAAAGAATTTCCAAAACAAATTTCCAATATTTTTGAGCTGAAGAAATACTTGCTCTTTCATCAGGAGAGTGTGCACCGTGAATGGTTGGTCCAAAAGAAATCATATCCATCTCCGGATAGTTTGTTCCTAAAATCCCACATTCCAAACCTGCATGACAAGCGACAACTTTAGGCTTTTCATTATTTTGTTTTTCGTAAATTCCCTTTAGAACTTCTAATATTTCAGAATTCACGTTTGGAGTCCATCCAGGATAAGAACCTGAAAGTTCCACCTCACAACCAACCAATTCAAAAGCGGAACGCAATGAATTAGCCAGATCAAATTTTGAAGTTTCTACAGAAGAACGGGTCAGGCATCCTATTAAAATCTCGCCCTCTTTTACGATTACGCGCGCGATATTGTTTGAAGTTTCCACTAGATCTTCCATATCGGCACTCATTCTGTAAACACCGTTTTGTGCTGCGTAAATTGCTCTGATAATCCCTTCCTGAACACCTAAATCCATTACTTTTTCAGGTAAATCGCATTTCACGATTTCAATGGAAAGATTTGGTTCCGTTGTTTTATATTCTGCTTTGATATCATTGATAATTTCCTGCATATCAAAAATATAGGCTTCATCAAACATTTCAGAAATGATTACTTTCGCTACACTTTCCCTTGGAATTGCATTTCTTAAGCTTCCTCCGTTTATTTCAACCACCTGTAAACCAAAGTTTTCAAAAGCATCAAATAACAAACGGTTCATAATTTTATTAGCATTCCCTAAGCCTTTATGAATATCCATTCCCGAATGACCTCCTTTTAGCCCTTTTACGGTAATAATATGTCCAACAGAACCTTCCGGAACTTCCTCCTCATGATACGTCCTTGTAGCCGTTACATCAATCCCTCCTGCGCAGCCAATATCAATTTCATCATCTTCCTCAGTATCCAGATTCAATAAAATCTGTCCCTGAAGAATTCCGCCTTTCAGGTTTAAAGCCCCTGTCATTCCGGTTTCTTCATCAATTGTAAACAAAGCTTCAATAGCAGGATGAGGAATATCTTTACTTTCTAAAATAGCCATGATTGTCGCTACTCCTAACCCATTATCAGCACCAAGCGTAGTTCCTTTTGCACGAACCCAGTCTCCATCAACATACATATCGATTCCCTGCGTATCGAAATCAAAAACGGTGTCTGCATTTTTTTGGTGTACCATATCAAGGTGCCCCTGCAATACAAGTGCCTTACGGTTTTCCATTCCCGGAGTTGCCGGTTTTCTTATGATTACATTTCGAATTTCGTCTTCAAAAGTTTCTAAACCTAAGCTGTTTCCAAAGTTCTTCATGAACTCGATTACTCGTTCTTCTTTCTTTGACGGACGCGGAACTGCATTCAGATCAGCGAATTTATTCCATAGCGCTTTAGGTTCCAGATTTCTTATTTCCTGACTCATTATTTTTTGTTTGAAGTTTAACAATTAAGAGTTTCAAAGTTAAGAAAGTATTACCTCTTAAAAAATAATATATTAAATTCTATCTATAAATTATATGCAATGCTGATTTTATAAAAATAACCATTGAAACAACTATTTAAGACCAAATCTCTGCAATTTCAGTGCAGAGTGGTTTAGTTATATCTCTTTTAGCTCATTCCCTTAAGCTAATCTCTCCCAAAATATTAAAAAACTACTTATAAAAATTAATAATTGTATTTATATTTACCTATCCAAAATTTACATTGTGAAACGAAAATACATTTTACCTTTATTACTTCTCTTACAGATCGTCATATTAAAGATTCTCCCTTTTTTTCCGGAATTCATAGAACGCTTTTACAGCAATGGACTGTATTTGAAAATCTCCCATTTTTCAAGAATCCTTTTAGGCAGAATTCCATTTTCGGTTGGTGATTGTATTTATTTTATTCTGATTGTTTTCCTAATTCGATGGATTTGGAAAACCAGAAAAACCTGGAAATCACATTGGAAGGATAATGTATTGAAAGTCTTAAGCGTAATTTCAATATTTTACTTTTTCTTTCATATTCTTTGGGCATTAAATTATTACAGGGAACCTCTTTTTGAAAAAATGAAAATCAAAAAAGAATATACAGATGCTGAATTACTTGTTTTTACTAAAAAAATAATTGCAAAAACAAATGAAATTCAATTTCAAATAACCCAAAAAGACAGTTCAAAAATAGTTTTCCCTTATTCACAGAAACAAGCTTTCCAAATGAATATAGATGGCTATGAAAATTTGGCGAAAGAATACCCGTATTTTAAATACCAAATACTCAGCGTTAAAAAATCAATTTTCAGTCTTCCGCTGACCTATATGGGTTTTGGAGGATATTTAAATCCGTTTACAAATGAGGCACAGGTAAACAGTTTGTTACCAATGTATAATTTCCCCGTTACCACCTGTCATGAAATGGCCCACCAAATGGGATATGCCAGCGAAAGCGAATGTAATTTTATTGGTGTTTTGGCAGCCGTAAAAAATGAGAATTTGTATTATAAATATTCCGGTTACAGCTTTGCCTTACGGTATTGTTTAGGAATTTGGAAAGTTAAAAATGAGAAAATTTTTGAACAGCTAAAGAAAACCGTTCATATTGGAATCTTAAAAAATTATCAGGAAAGCCAGGATTTCTGGAAAAGATATGAAACACCAATTGAAACCGGTTTTGAAATATTTTATGATAATTTCCTAAAAATAAACCAGCAAAAAGATGGTATGGACAGCTATAGTAAATTTGTAGATCTGATGGTGAACTACTACAAAACTCGAAAATTATAATTGCGAAGTGTAACAAAAATGCTTTCGGTACTACTAACACATTATGAGTGAAAATCTAGAACAGTCATTTGTTGCGCAATTGCAGGCAAATCAGAATATAATCCACAAGATTTGTAGATTATATACTGCTGGCGAAGACGCTCACAAAGACTTGTTTCAGGAAATTACCATTCAATTATGGAAAGCGTATCCTAAATTCAGAGGCGACAGTAAATTTTCGACCTGGACGTATCGCGTCGCCTTAAATACAGCCATTACCTTATATCGTAAAACCAAAAGAACCATATCTACCGTAGATTATGAAAGTCATTCACATTTTGTAAAAGATGTTGATTATAACTATGAAGAGGAAGAACAGATTAAACTGATGTATAAAGCCGTTTATCAGCTTAATGACATCGAAAAAGCATTAGTTTTTATGTATTTAGAAGACAAAGATTATCA
>JBDTNT010000293.1:0-2719 GCA_039933615.1 Flavobacterium sp.
TTGATTCTGAAGAGAAACCCTATTTTATAATTCCGGAAGCAGAACAAAAAAACAACATAGCGATTGACAGTGTTTTCATCAATCAGACTTTGGAGAATTTTTATGAAATCAGTGTAAATTTATCGGCTTACGGTGAGGATTTCAAGCCTATTTCGATGGCACTTTACAATCAAAACAAATTGATTGCCAAAACTATCATCAATTTCGACAACAAGAAAAAGAAAATCAATTTTACGATTCCAAAAGAAGCTTTTCATGGGTATGTAACGATTGAAGACAATGGTCTGAGTTATGACAACAAGCTTTATTTTAGTATTTCAAAAACTAAAAAAACAAATGTAATCAGCATTGGAGCCCCTGAAAAAAGTAATTTCCTATCAAGGATTTACACTTCGGCAGAATTCAACTATAACAATTATTCTCTCAGCAGTCTGGACTATAATAGTTTAGAAAAACAAAATACGATTATTTTAAATGAATTGGAAGAAGTTCCGCAGGCTTTGCAGACGACTTTAAAAGCATTTGTTTCAAAAGGCGGAAATTTAGTGATCATTCCATCTGAAAAAAGTTCAATTAGCAACCTAAATACTTTTCTGGGGAATTTTGGAAAAATTCAATTTAAAAACCTTCAAAATACCAGTAAGTTAATCACCAAAATTAACTTTGACCATCCTTTGTTTTCGGGTGTTTTTGAAAATAAGATTACGAATTTTCAATATCCAAAAACTGCTAAATCATTTGATATTTCGAGTCCATATCCAGCCGTTTTATCTTATGAAGACCAAAGTGTATTTTTGACAATGGTTCAAAATCCGGTTTCCGGGGTTTCTGTTTTTTCAGCACCGATTAACGCTGTGAATTCAAACTTTCAGCAATCTCCTTTAATTGTTCCTCTTTTTTACAAAATGGGTCAGAACAATCAAAAAACCGGAGTTAATGCCTTGACCATCGGTAACAACCAACCTTATTTTGTGGATGTCTTACTTACGAAAGATGCGATTCTGGAAGTAAAAGGAAATGACGATTCTTTTATTCCAATTCAGCAGATATTAAATAATAAAGTAAAATTAGTCTTTAATGACTTTCCGGAAACAGCTGGAAATTATAGTGTTTTTGATAAAAAAAACTGGGTCGAAAACCTGAGTTTCAATTACAAACGAAGCGAAAGTGATTTAAGCCGTGCCAATACAAGTGTGGTTTCGGATTTTAAAACCGCCGATACCATTTCGACTATTTTTAACACCTTACAAACTGAGCGGACTGACAGCCAAATTTGGAAATGGTTTGTTATCTTTGCACTGTTATTTTTAGCATTAGAAATGGCAATCATCAAATTTGTGAAGTAAAGCTTAGGTTTTCTTTTTAAACATTTTACTTTTTACAAAAATCATTTTACGATTTCAGTACAAAATAAATTTATCTACATATGAAAATAATCATCAGAAGCGCCAAAATTATCGACTCAAAAAGTTCGTTTCATAACCAAACCGTTGATCTTTTAATTGCAGATGGTATTATAGAAAAAATAGGGACTTCTCTTCCTGAAACGGCAGATGCAAAAGAAGTAAAATTCGACAATCTGCATGTTTCTCAAGGCTGGTTTGACAGTAGTGTTTCACTGGGAGAACCAGGTTACGAAGACAGGGAAACTATTGCAAACGGATTAAATGTTGCTGCAAAAAGTGGTTTTACCGGCATTGCGCTGCAGCCCAACTCCTACCCAGTTATCGACAATCAATCGCAGATTAATTTTGTCAAAAGTAAAGCAAATGGTTTTGCAACAGAACTTTTCCCAATCGGAGCTTTGACTAAAGCCAGCGAAGGAAAAGATATGGCAGAATTATTTGACATGAAAAAATCCGGTGCTGTGGCTTTTGGAGATTACAACAAGAGTCTTGAGAATGCTAATCTTCTAAAAATTGCTCTACAATATGTACAGGATTTTGATGGTTTAGTTATTTCTTATTCGCAGGATGCCAATATAAAAGGAAATGGTGTTGTAAACGAAGGAATTGTCTCTACGGGATTAGGTTTGAAAGGGATTCCAAATTTAGCCGAAGAATTACAGATTTCCAGAAACTTGTTTTTACTGGAATATACCGGAGGAAAACTTCATATTCCGACGATTTCTACAGCAAAATCAGCTGCTATGATTCAGGACGCCAAAGCGAAAGGTCTAAACGTAACTTGTAGCGCTGCTGTTCATCATTTGGTTTTAAACGATGAAAAACTGGAAGGTTTTGACACCAGATATAAAGTAACACCGCCATTACGAACTGAAACCGACAGAATCGCTCTTGTAAAAGCTGTTCTTGACGGAACTATCGATATGATTACTTCAGACCATAATCCGATTGATATTGAATTCAAGAAAATGGAATTCGATACAGCTAAGAATGGCACAATTGGTCTCGAAAGTGCTTTTGGAACTTTATTGACTATATTACCTTTAGAAACTATAATTGAAAAACTAACTTTAGGAAAAAGTGTTTTTGGAATCGAAAACAACACAATTGCTGAAGGTTCGAAAGCTAATTTCACCTTTTTTACACCTGAAGGAAAAGCAACTTTTACAAAAGAAAATATCCTTTCTAAATCTAAAAACTCTGCCTTCTTAGGAACAGAAATTAAAGGTTCTGTTTATGGAATTTTAAATCAAAATCAACTTGTTATCACAAAATAATCACATGAATAATTCGATCGAAGAGGGAAAAACTGC
>JBDTNT010000294.1:0-1833 GCA_039933615.1 Flavobacterium sp.
TTAATTTAATTTTAAAATCCTGTAAACTTTGCCTAAACTTTTGCGAACTTTGCGGTTAAATTATTTATTTTGAATTTACAAAAAATCTCTATTACTGCCTTTTCGTCTATTTCTCCTCTGGGGAATAACGCCGAGGAAGTCTGGAAAAATTATCTTGACAATCAGCATTGTTTTACAAAGCGATTTTTAGATCAGCAGGAAACGTCTGTAGCAGCTTTAAGTGATCAGTCGGAACAAATTGTAGCGGAAGTCCGGGAAGCGGATATTAAATATAAATTTTTGGACAATTCTGTTTTGTATGCTTTAACGGCCTCAAGAAAAGCAGTTGAAGAAGCAGGGTGGGGTAAGGAAGATGTTTTCGGAATTAATATCGGTTCGTCGCGGGGTGCAACCGATTTATTCGAAAAGCATTACAAAGAATATATCGATACCGGAAAAGCGCAGACTTTAGCGTCGCCAACCACTACTTTAGGTAATATTTCTTCCTGGATTGCACATGATCTGCAAAGTGCCGGTCCTGAAATTTCACATTCCATTACCTGTTCCACGGCACTTCATGCATTGTTAAATGGAGTGGCATGGCTTCGTTCCGGAATGGCAGATAAGTTTTTGGTGGGAGGGAGTGAAGCCCCTTTAACAGATTTTACGATTGCTCAGATGCGAGCCTTAAAAATATATTCCCGCATTGATCAGAATGAAGAAGCATGGCCAAATCTTGCTTTTGATTTTGAGAAAACACAAAATACCATGATTCTGGGTGAAGGAGCAGCAGTTTGTTGTCTCGAAGCCGGAGAAAAGGAAAATGCAATAGCGTATATCACCGGTGTTGGTTATGCAACTGAAATTTTAGAACATAATATTTCAATTTCCGCAGAGGCAGACTGTTTTCAGAAGTCTATGAAAATGGCTTTAAAGGATACTAGTCCGGAAGAAATTGATGTTATAGTAATGCATGCACCCGGAACCATAAAAGGGGATTTGACAGAATTACGGGCTATCGAAAAAGTTTTTGGGACTCAAATTCCGTTACTGACAACCAATAAATGGAAAATTGGACACACTTTTGGAGCTTCCGGAATATTGAGTTTAGAATTGGCACTTTTAATGATTCAGCATGATACTTTTATCAATGTCCCTTTCGCGGAAGTACAGAAACAAACAAAACCATTAAAAAAAATAGTGATTAATGCAGTGGGTTTTGGCGGTAATGCCGTCAGTATCTTAATTGAAAAAGCTTAGATAATAAAACGACTAAATAAAAAACAACCCGCCTCAGTGTAGTATTGAGGCGGTTTTTTTATTTATGATATAACCCGTTGGGTGCAATTCTATTTTTAAAATGCAACATAATAATTTAGAACACTGATGACACCGATTTGCTGCCGCAAAAACGCAGATTTTTACTGATTTTAATTTAGGATCTAAAAAAATCCGTATAAATCTGCGTCTTCGTGATAACGAATCAGTCAAATCTGCGTCAAAATAGAGTATGGTTTAATTACACCCGACGGGTTTATTATATAGTTTTAAATTGCAAACGGCTATTTCTTAGAATTAATTTTCAGGGTATCTTTTTTTCTCAACTCGCTTAAAAAAGTCAGAATCGGGATTTTAAAACCCCAATTCTGCCAGTTTGGCATCCTGTTTTTTACACGTCATTTGTCCGTCACCGGTCCGTCACCGGTCCGTCACTCCTCCGTCTGAACTCTTTTGTGGAATTTTACTGTTTTTAAGTTTTTTTCTGACAAATAGTCAGAAAAAACAAGTTGCCTGAATCTGGTAGTGTTTCAAAGTTAGTGATATGAGATTTTAGATTTATAACGTATTGAAATA
>JBDTNT010000295.1:0-15862 GCA_039933615.1 Flavobacterium sp.
TCTCCGACAACAGAATCTATTGAACAAAAAAGAGGAAGTCTCAAAACTAAAACAAGTCCTTGAGAGTTGCATATTTGAGACCTGTACTCCGAGACGAGTCCGGGTAAAAAACACAAAAAGAGGCTATTTTACGAGTTGTGAGACAGCCTCTTTACTATTCAGACTATTAAACTGTCAGGGCTAAAAATGATATACTTTTAATGGCGTAATACAATAATCCAATTTTATATCCAATTCAAAAACATCATCGATTTGGCTTTCAGCTTCAAAAAAAGAAAGTCCAATTTTGATGGTTTCCGGTTTACATTCTGATAAAAATTTATCATAGAATCCTTTTCCATAGCCAACACGATTTCCTAAAATATCAAAAGCCAAAAGCGGTACAAAAACAACTTCAATCATTTCTGATACAACGGGCAATCCGTTTACCGGCTCCGGAATGTTGTATTCGTTTTTTTTGATTTTAGTGTTATCCGTCAATAAAAAATGAGACATCCCACGGGTTTCAAAATCACTTTTAGAGATTACAATTTCTTTATCCTTTCCGGAAAGCAGGTGCAAAACATATTCTGTATTTACTTCTTTCTGTTCTTCTATAGGAAGAAAAACATGATAATAGGTTTTATCCCAAATGGGCAACTGTATTAAATTATTGGCTATACCGAGACTCTTTTCTTCAACCTCTTCAGGTGAAAGTTCTTTTCTGAGATTTTTATACTGTAATCGTAATTCTTTTTTATTCGTCGGCATTTTCCGGTGAGTTTTTAGACATATGATAAATCGCATCGCCTTCGTATACAATTGGCGAATGATTGGCATTAATAATAAAGCCATCATGAGGTGCTTTTACTTTTTGTTCAAATTTACCAAACGGATCGGTAATTATAGCCAAAATAGTTCCTTTGGTCACAAATCTTCCGATCATATTAAAGTCATGTAACAGACCGGAACATTTGGCTCTTAACCAAAGTGAATTTTTAATATAAATTGACGGATCTTCAATTTCTTCAACTACCTGTTTGGGGTCAAGCATCTTTAGATACGACAACAAACGCTTCACTCCTTTCACGGCTTCATTTGCAATATCATTATTAATATCCAATGATTTTCCTCCTTCAAAAAGCAGCATTTTCACATTTGCCTTTTCAGATGTATTTCTAAAAGAACCGCTAATGTTTTTTGAGTATAACGTAAATGGAGCATTAAAAACATCCGCCAAAAGTTTCAGTTCCGGATTACTTTCTGTGATTCGAATCTGAGGCGCATTAAATCTGCTCGCTCCACCGGCATGAAAATCGACTGCATAATCTAAAATAGGCAGGATTTCGGCAACAATATGAAAAGCGAAACGACTTGCTAAAGAACCTTTTTTACTTCCTGGAAAAACACGATTCAGATCTCTTCCGTCTGGAAACTCCCTTGATTTATTTACAAAACCATAAATATTAATAATGGGAATACAAATAATAGTTCCCCGTACTGGCCGATTGATTTTTTTACTAATAAGCTGACGTACAATCTCTATTCCGTTTATTTCGTCACCGTGAATTCCGGCGGAGAACAAAACGACAGGACCTTCAACTTTTGATCGGCGTACAATAACCGGAATATTAAGTTTTGTAGTAGTATGTAATCTGGCGATTTCAACGTTTATGGTTCTATTTTCTCCCGGCAAAATCGACTCGCCAAAAATAATCATGGGTTTGTTATTTTTCATGTAGATTTAAAAGCTAAATATATAAATTATATTTTAAATTTATTACTTTTGCTTTAATAGTAAAAATCTTAAAAATAAACACTATAATCAATAAATCTAATGAAAAAAACTCTAATCCTCCTAAGTGCAATAGCCCTTATGACTTCGTGCATGAGTAAAGAAGAAAAAATGAAAGAAGCGGAAGCTGATGGAAATGAAGCAATCGCAGGAAAATCTAAATTAATTGAAGGCGCAGGAAAAGCACTTCAGCAAGAAGGAAAAGCTGCAGCAAAAAGTGCTTCTAAAGGAATTGGAGACATAATAAAAGGAATGAACTCAGGAATGAGCGAAAGCATAAATCAATCTGAGGTAATTGCTGAAGCTGCTTTTAAAACAAATTTTGAAGAATGTAAAGCTGAAAAAATATACGGTGCTGAAACTGATAAAGTAAAAAAAGTAACCATTTACCTAATTGCTAAAAACGATTTTAAAGGCGACGTAATTTTAAAAGCTTTTAATGAGAACAAAAAAGAAATTGGCAGAAGCCGATTAAAAGTTGACTTCAAAAAAGACGATGCTCAATATGTTGACTTCTCTTTTGACGAAAGAACTCATTTGCTACAAACAGAATACTTTACAATCAAATAAAAATACAGATCCCAAAAAGAGCCTTTTTTCTAGCTGAAAAAAGGCTCTTTTTTTATGAACAAATTTAAAAGAATTATATAGTTTGAACTCAAAAGTTTAAATTTGTACAATGCAGACTCCTCTTGAACTTCAAATTTTAACCTTGCCGGACAATCCCGGCGTGTATCAATATTATGATAAAGACGACAAAATATTATATGTCGGTAAGGCAAAAAACTTAAAAAAAAGAGTTTCTTCTTATTTTAATAAAATTCACGATACTGCCAAAACCAATGTATTGGTAAGAAAAATCGTAACTATAAAACACATCGTCGTTCCTACCGAAACCGATGCCCTTTTATTGGAAAACAACTTAATCAAAACTCTGCAGCCCCGCTACAATGTATTATTGCGCGATGACAAAAGCTATCCGTGGATCTGCATTAAAAAAGAACCTTTTTCGAGAATATTTTCAACCCGTAGAATGGTCAAAGACGGCTCTGAATATTTTGGTCCCTATACCAGTTTTAAAACCGTGCATACGATTCTGGATTTAATCAAAGAATTGTATCCGCTTCGTACGTGTAACTACGATTTAAGTGAATCAAATATTAATTCAGGAAAATTTAAAGTCTGCCTCGAATATCATATCGGTAATTGCAAAGGTCCATGTGAAGGTTTGGAATCTCTGGAGGATTATCAACGCCAGGTTGATGCTATCCGGGAAATCCTCAAGGGAAATTTCAAAGAAAGCATGAAAGACTTCAAGCGTTTAATGATAAAATATGCTCAGGATTTACATTTTGAAGAAGCCCAGAAAATAAAAGAAAAAATAGAAGTTCTCGAAAATTATCAGTCGAGATCAACTATTGTAAATCCAAAAATCACCAATATTGATGTATTTTCAATTGTATCGGATGAAAGTGCCGCTTATGTCAACTTTCTTCAGATTTCACACGGATCGATTATTCGTTCACATACTTTAGAAATAAAGAAAAAACTGGACGAAAGCGACGAAGAATTACTGGAACTCGCGATAATTGAACTTCGGGAACGTTTTCAATTATTGTCAAAAGAGATTATTGTCCCTTTTGAAATTGATCTGGGAGAAAATATCAGAACAACGGTTCCGCAGCTCGGGGATAAAAAACAGATTCTGGATTTATCGATTCGAAATGCAAAATTTTACCGGATAGAACAGCTGAAACAATTGCAAATTGTAGATCCCGACCGCCATACCAAACGGATCATGGCACAGATGCAAAAGGATTTAAGATTGCCGGTTGAGCCGCGCCATATAGAATGTTTTGATAACTCAAACATTCAGGGAACAAATCCTGTTGCTGCCTGTGTTGTTTTTAAAGACGGAAAAGCCAGTAAAAAAGATTATCGCCATTTTAATGTAAAAACTGTTGAAGGCCCTGATGATTTCGCATCCATGACCGAAATCGTTTATCGCCGTTACAAACGTTTATTGGATGAAAAAGAGCCTTTGCCACAGCTTATTATTATTGACGGTGGAAAAGGACAATTGTCTGCCGCATTAAAAAGTATAGACGAATTGGGATTACGCGGAAAAATTGCCATAATCGGAATCGCAAAACGTCTCGAAGAATTGTTTTATCCCGGCGATTCGATTCCGTTATACCTGGATAAAAAATCAGAAACATTAAAAGTCATTCAACAGTTACGAAATGAAGCGCATCGATTTGGTATTACTTTTCATCGTGATAAACGAAGCAAAGCAGCACTAAATTCCTCTGTTGAAAGCATTCCCGGAATCGGCGAAAAAACGATGCTTACTTTAATACAACATTTCAAAAGTGTTAAAAGACTGAAACTGGCATCCGAAAAAGAAATAGCTGATGTTATAGGACCATCAAAAGCAAAAAAAATTGTTTCTTTCTATAGTAACAATCAATCTTAATCAGATGAGAGTTTTCTTTTTAAATAGTATAGCATTATTTTCATTCCATTGTTATAGTCAGCAGAACTTTGAATTTGATCAAAAAGACAAAACACAAATAAAAATCAGTGTAATAAATAGTTTTGAAAAGTTAGAAATCAGCAATTCTAAAAATACTGAAATTCAGATTATAGATACTATAGAGATATCAATTACAGATAAAGAAACACATCTTGTAATGGAAGATTACAATTTTGATGGTTACAAAGATTTTGCGGTCTACCGGCCGGATGATGGAATGGGAGTTTATATGATATACCAAATATTTATTTACAACCCGGTGAATAACCAATTTAAGGAATTAAAAATATCTTTAAAATACAATCCTGAGTGCGACGGGTTTTGCGATGTTCAAATAAACAAAAAAAAGAAAACGCTTCAATCCAGCTGTCGGGGTGGTGCAAGATGGCATACGGATACCTGGAAATTTGACAAAAACAAAAACCTGATATTATTAAAGAAATAATGTTATTAAAACAAAATTGACATATAAAATTCAATAATATTTCCGACTTTTACAAAACCAATTTTTCAGCTATTTCTATGAGCCTCATTAAGCTGTACTTTCCAAATATGCAATCAAAAGGATTTTTTCTCTCGAATTTTTCTATTCCCATCAGGGGAATAAATACATACGTTTTGATATTTCTTATTCTGTTTTCGCTAAACTCTTTTTCGCAGGACAAAAAACCAGATAGTGTCAAGAGACCAAAAATAGGTTTGGTTTTAAGTGGCGGAGGTGCAAAAGGGTTTGCTCATATCGGAGTTTTAAAAGTATTGGAAGAAGCCGGAATAAAAATAGACTATATCGGAGGAACCAGTATGGGATCTGTGATTGGCGGACTTTATGCTTCCGGTTACAATGCTTCCCAAATTGATTCTATTTTCAAAAAAACCAATTTCGACGAATTAATAAACGATTATATCCCGCGTTCATCCAAAAACTTTTATGGCAAAAAAAATGATGAATTATATGCTATCGTTTTGCCTTTTAGCAATTTCAGAATTGGTATTCCGGAAGCACTTTCAAAAGGAATGTACAATTACAACTTATTGAGCAGTCTGACCCGAAATGTGCGTCATGTTCGTGATTTCAACAAATTGCCAATTCCTTTTTTGTGTATTGGAACCAATATAGAAACAGGGGAAGAAGTTTTACTCAACAAAGGTAATCTCGTTCAGGCCATGATGGCGAGTGCCGCATTTCCATCTTTGTTTACTCCTGTAGAAATTGACGGTAAATTATTGGTTGATGGTGGAGTTGTAAACAATTATCCGATACAGGAAGTTCGAAATCTTGGTGCAGATATCATCATTGGTGTCGATGTACAAGATGATTTATTAAACCGTAAAGGCCTTAAAAATGCTACCCGGATATTAGTTCAGATTACCAATCTGCAATCGATTGATAAAATGAAAAGTAAAATAAAAGATACTGATGTTTATATAAAACCGGACATTCGGGATTACGGCGTAATTTCTTTTGACAAAGGGGAGGAAATAATCCGAAAAGGCGAAGAAGCCGCTTTTGCCGTTTATGAAAAAATTAAATCACTGACTGATGAAAACAATTTTTACAAAAAACCAAAATTAAAAGTTAGTACGGATACTCTTCAGATCAAAAAAATAAACAGTGACAAATTAGACAACTACACCAGAGAATACATTCGTGGTAAACTTCGTTTTAAACCGGGAAGCACCATAACATATGATGATTTAAAAACCGGAATGAACAATCTGAATGCTACCCAGAACTTTAGCACTATTTCTTATTGTTTACAGCCCAATGAAAATCAGGACGATTTAGACCTTGTATTACAGGAAAACCCAACGCAGACCTATTTAAAATTAGGTTTGCATTATGACGGTCTTTATAAAAGTGGAATTTTACTAAACCTAACTCATAAAAAAACATTCCTGAAAAATGATGTCACTTCACTTGATGTTCTTTTAGGGGATAATTTCAGATATGATTTAAATTATTACGTAGAAAATGGTTTTAACATCAGCTTTGGATTTCGTTCAAGACTGAATCAATTTAATAGAAATGTTGCTGACAGCTTTAGCAATTTATCGACTAGTCCAACCGGAACTCAGATAAATGTTGACTTTTTAGATTTAACCAATCAAGCTTATTTTCAAACTATTTTTGTACAAAAATTTTTAATGGGTGGTGGTTTTGAATATAAATACCTGAAAATAAACTCCCCGACACTTTCCAATACAGAAAATGTAATTGAAAAAAGCAGTTACTTTAGTGTTTTTGGTTATTTAAAATATGATTCTTTTGACAATAAAAGCTTTCCACGGTCCGGACTATATTTTTCTACCGATGTACAAACTTATTTAGCATCATCTGATTACACCAAAAAATTTAAGCCGTTCTCAACTGCAAAGGCTGAAATTGCATTTGCAACTACATTATTTAAAAAGGCTACACTTAAAATCGGCACAGATGCCGGATTTAATATCGGCAGTGACAGTGTCCCGTTTTTCGATTACATATTAGGAGGATATGGTTACAGTAAAATAAATAACTTCAATTATTTTTATGGTTATGATTTCTTAAGTATTTCCGGAAACAGCTACATAAAAACAGATTTGACGCTGGATTATGAAATATTCAAAAAAAATCACGTTAACATTTCGGCTAATTACGCCAATCTTGGTGATGACATTTTCACTACGGTAGACTGGATCTCAATGCCTAAATATTCAGGGTATGCCGTAGGTTATGGCCTTGAAACTATAATTGGCCCGATCGAAGTCAAACATTCCTGGTCTCCTGAAATGTCAAAAAGTTTCACTTGGTTTAGTATTGGATTTTTATTTTAATTTGTAATTTAAATCAATAAAAATTACGACATTTGTTATAATGAAAACAAAATGGACAGGTTTATTGGAGTATCTTCAATTTCTCATTAAGAGAAACCCGGAGTAATGCTGTCGAATTGAATAATTAGCCAACTTAGAAAATGAGCTGATTATCTGTTCACAATTCACATTTTCTAATTATCTAATTTATAAATTATCTAATTGAAAAGCCATGCCATTATATCATAAACTTGGAGATTTTCCTCAAAAAAGACACACTCAGTTCGAGAAACCAAACGGAGGTTTCTACTACGAACAACTATTCGGAACAGAAGGTTTTCATGGGCATTCCTCATTGTCCTATCATGTTCACAGACCTACGCAGGTTAAGGAAATAGTAAACTCATATTCGGTTGAGCCTAAAATTGCAATCGGAAAAAACATAAAATCATTATTATTTAAAGGTTTTGAATTAAAACCGGAGAATGACTTCTTGGACAGCCGTAAAGCAATGATGGTCAATAAAGACTGCATCATTGGTCTGGCCGCTCCTAAAGAATCGCTTCGAAATTATTTCTATAAAAATGCTGATGCCGACGAAATGCTTTTCATCCACAAAGGAAAAGGAAAATTACGTACGATGCTGGGCAACATTCCTTTTGAATATGGTGATTATCTGATTATTCCACGCGGAATTATCTATCAAATAGAATTTGAAACAACAGAAAACCGACTGTTTTATGTCGAATCATATTCTCCTTTTTACACTCCAAAACGTTATAAAAACCAATCTGGTCAGCATTTAGAGCATTCACCTTTTTGCGAACGCGATTTTATTTTGCCAAACGAATTGGAAACGCACGACGAAAAAGGTGATTTTTTAATTAAAATCAAAAAAGAAGGAATGATTCACGAAGTCGTTTACGCTACGCATCCTTTTGATGTTGTCGGCTGGGATGGTTACAATTTTCCATATGGATTTTCGATTCATAATTTCGAACCTATAACCGGACGTGTTCACCAACCGCCGCCAGTACACCAAACTTTCGAAACGGCAACTTTTGTCGTTTGTTCCTTCTGCCCGAGACTTTACGATTATCATCCAAAAGCAGTTCCCGCACCTTATAATCACAGCAACATTGATTCAGACGAAGTTCTGTATTATGTAGATGGTGATTTTATGAGCCGTAACAATATTGAGCAGGGACATATCACTTTACACCCAAAAGGAATTCCACACGGTCCCGCGCCAGGTGCGATGGAACGCAGCATTGGTCATAAAGAAACTCATGAATTGGCCGTTATGGTTGACACTTTCCGTCCACTAATGGTAACGGAAGAAGCAATGGGTCTTGACGATGGGCAGTATTATAAATCCTGGACTGAATAATTAGTCAATGTGCCAATTTGATAATTAGATAATTTTCTTGAAGCCGCATAAATTAGTTAATGTGCCATTTTATAATCAGATTTCATTTATTGATTTGTAAATTTAAACCTACAATAAAATAATCGTCTCATTATCAAATTTTCTAATTATCACATTAAACAAATGACTTTCAGCGAAAAATATAAAGACAACGCACTTTTAATAAAAACATTCAATTTCGCATTAAACATAATTGATTACACTAGCGAACTCCAGGAACAAAAGAAATTCGTAATCGCAAATCAGTTATTAAAAAGCGGAACATCAATTGGAGCAAACTCAAAAGAATCACAAAACGCAGAAAGCAAAGCTGATTTCATTCATAAATTAAAAATTGCTATTAAAGAAGCAGACGAAACAGAATATTGGTTGTTTTTATGCGATGCACATAGCGAATATCCAAAGTGTAGTCGTTTATTAAATGATCTCTCAGAAATTTTAAAAATTTTAAATAAAATAATATCAACATCAAAAATGAAATAATTAGATAATTTGTCAATGTGTCAATGAGATAATTTTTTATCGCAACGCACATTATCTAATTTTCTAATTGACTCATTTTCTAATTAAAACATTATGTCAAAAGAAGTAAAATCAGTAGAATACGGATTAGAAAAAATCTTCGAAGGAGCACAGGATTTCCTTCCATTATTAGGAACAGATTATGTAGAATTCTATGTAGGAAACGCAAAACAATCTGCCCATTATTACAAAACAGCTTTCGGATATCAGTCATTGGCTTATGCCGGATTAGAAACCGGAGTAAGAGACAAAGCATCGTATGTTCTGAAACAAGACAAAATCAGAATTGTTCTGACAACTCCGTTAACTCAGGATTCTCCAATCCATGAACATCTTAAAAAACATGGCGACGGAGTAAAAGTGGCTGCGCTTTGGGTTGAAGATGCTACAAGTGCATACGAAGAAACTATGAAACGTGGTGCTCGTTCTTTTATGGAACCAACTGTTGAGAAAGATGAATTTGGAGAAGTAGTACGTTCCGGAATTTATACTTATGGGGAAACGGTTCATATTTTTGTAGAAAGAAAAAACTACAATGGTGTTTTCTTACCGGGATATAAGGAATGGAAATCGGATTATAATCCAGAGCCGACAGGATTGAAATATATCGACCACATGGTAGGAAATGTGGGTTGGAATGAAATGAACACCTGGGTAAAATTCTATGAAGACGTTATGGGCTTTGTGAATTTCCTTTCTTTTGATGATAAACAAATCAATACGGAATATTCGGCTTTGATGAGTAAAGTAATGTCAAACGGAAACGGAAGAATTAAATTTCCAATTAACGAACCGGCAGAAGGAAAGAAAAAATCACAAATCGAAGAATATTTAGACTTTTACGGAGGCCCTGGAATCCAGCATATTGCCATTGCAACTGATGACATTATCAAAACTGTTTCTGACTTAAAATCCCGTGGTGTCGAATTTTTATCTGCTCCCCCTCACACCTATTATCAGGCAATTCCTGAAAGATTAGGAGTTCACATGGATATGATGAAAGAAGATTTAAATGAAATTGAAAAATTAGCCATTATGGTCGACGCTGATGAAGATGGTTATTTATTACAGATCTTTACAAAGCCAGTTCAGGACAGACCAACATTATTCTTCGAAATTATTCAAAGAATGGGTGCAAAAGGGTTTGGCGCAGGTAACTTTAAAGCACTTTTTGAGTCAATTGAAAGAGAACAAGAATTGAGAGGAACTTTGTAAAAACGAATTATTTCTGCATTATGTATAAAAATCCTCTGCAAAACGATGCTTTTTATGCAAATGATATGTTAAACTAACTTTTTGCTATATATTTTTTAAACTTTGTATCTATCTTTGCACTCGCAAATCAGGAAGGGGTGGTTTCCTTCCGAATTGATATAAATTTCATAATTTATAGTTTTTTGGTTAGTTAATAGCATAAAAACTCAGTCATTACTTGACTGAGTTTTTTTGTTTTGGTACATTTGGAATAAAATTTGCTTTTATCCTTATAATATAACTGTCAAAATAGTCCTATGAAAAAAATAATCCTCACTATATTAATTCTCACGACGCTTAGCTTCGATACTTTTAAAGAAGATGCTTTTGACGTTGGAGAATACTTTAAATTCAGAATTCACTACGGATTCGTAAATGCCGGTTACGCTACTCTCGAAATAAAAGATGCCACAGTAAACAACAAGAAAGTTTTTCACGCTGTGGGTAAAGGTTACACAACCGGAATGTCAAAATTTTTCTTCAAAGTTGAAGATTTATATGAAAGTTACTTTGACAAAGAAAACGGAAATCCTTATCGTTACATTCGAAAAATTGACGAAGGCGGCTATACCAAAAACCAGGAAGGGATTTTTGATCAAAATGAAAATAGAATTCTGGTTAAAGATTACAAGCGAAAATCCGAAAAAACAATTGTAATCACAGACAATGTTCAGGATATCGTTTCCTCTTTTTACTACTTGCGAAATCATCCTAATATCGACAAACTTAAATCGGGGGAATCCATTACAATTGATATGTTTTTTGACGAGGAAATCACAAAATTTAAGTTAAAATATATAGGCCTTCAAGATATTACAACTAAATTTGGAACCGTCAAGACAATGGTCTTCAAACCCTCGGTACAAAAAGGAAGAGTCTTCAAAGAAGATGAAAGCTTAACACTTTGGATTACAGACGATGACAACAAAGTCCCGATTAGAATAAAAGCAGATCTTGCAGTAGGTTCTATTAAAGCGGATCTCGATGAATACAAAGGATTAAAAAATCCATTTAAAGCAAAAAAATAATGAACACCACAGATAATTCTGAATCAATCTTAAAAGAAATTGATCTTAAATTTCAAGCCATAAATCAAAAAACAGACGTTCAGCTTGAAGGCTTACTTTGGTCAAAACCAATAACCTATTGGGATTACATTCAGACTGATGCTCTTTTAAATCTTCAAATACAACGCACTACCCTTCCTGACGAAATGGTATTTATTATGTACCATCAGGTTAATGAATTGATTTTTAAAATGATTCTTTGGGAAATTGACCAGATTGCTGACACCGAAAATATTCAGGCTGGCTTTTTTAGTGAAAGATTGTCCAGAATCACCCGTTATTTTGACATGCTGACGAATTCGTTCAGTATTATGGAAAACGGAATGGAAATAGATCAGTACATGAAATTCAGAAATACGCTAACTCCCGCAAGTGGTTTTCAAAGTGCACAATACCGATTAATTGAATTTGCATCTACTGATGTGATCAATTTAACCGACCACAGATACAAAGCAGATTTTGATGAAAATACAGATTTAGAAACCAGTTTCGAGCATTTGTATTGGCAGGCTGCAGGAAAAGACTATCAAACCGGAAAAAAATCATATTTACTTCAGGAATTCGAAAACAAATATAAAGATCAGTTTTTGCGTCAGATCAGCACATTCAAAACAAAAAATATCTGGCAAAAATTCACACAGCTGCCGGAAAAAGACCAATTGAATGAAGAATTAATTAAAGCGATGCGTCATTATGACCATACTGTGAATATTACCTGGGTGATGCAACACCTGAATACTGCAAGAAAATACATCCTGGAAAGTGGAAAAGGGAATGGTGAAGCCACTGGTGGAAGCGACTGGCAAAAATATATGCATCCAAAATACCAAAGACGCATCTTTTTTCCTAAATTGTGGACCGAAGAAGAATTGTCAAATTGGGGAAACGAAACCACCGTTTAATATCTCAACAAAAATTTTAAGAGTTTGAAAAAAGCAGTTGTAATTATTATAATATTGTTTTCAATATTTTCATGTAAAAAAACAGAAGAAAAAGTCGAAATCAAAATTACCAAACCGAAAACTAAAAAAGTAGAATTTGGTTTTAATTACGCAGATTTTAATGTTGTGCAGGATACTATTCAAAAAGGAGATTCCTTTGGATCAATCTTTCAAAGCCAGAATATTGGAGACAAAAAGGTTTATGACATTGTAGAACAGGTAAAAGATTCTTTTGATGTACGCTCTATCCGATACAACAAACCTTATACTTTACTTCGATCAAAAAATAAAACAAATAAACTTGAAGTTTTTATTTATCAGTCCGACGCATTAACTTATTATGTGGTTGATTTTAGGGATAGTATCGCTAAAGCCTACAAAAAAATAAAGCCCGTTACCTTTAAACGTAAAATTATTGGAGGGGTTTTAAAAAGCTCACTATCTGAAACTTTAGGAAACGAAAGTGTAGAGACAGCACTTGCGAACAGAATCACAAAAGTATTCTCCTGGTCTATTGACTTTTTCAAGCTTAAAAAAGGAGACCGCTATGGATTAATTTTCACAGAACGCTTTATAAACAATAAAGTCTATGACGGAGTTGAAGATCTTGAAGCGGCATTTTTTGAATATAAAGGAAAAATCATTTATGCTTTTCCGTTTGAGGAAGACAGCCTTTCAGGAAAAATAGAATATTATGATGATCAGGGAAGAACACTGAAAAACTTTTTCTTAAAAACACCGATCAAATTCAGCCGTATCACTTCCCGTTTTACGATGAACAGATTTCATCCCGTACAACATACCTGGAAAGCACACAAAGGAACAGATTATGCTGCTCCGACCGGAACGCCAATTTCAACAACTGCATCAGGAGTCGTTGAAGCCACAGGTTACACAGCAGGAAACGGAAACTTTGTAAAAGTAAAACACAACGGCACCTACTCTACCCAATATTTACACATGTCCAGAATTTTGGTTAAACGCGGGCAACGTGTGACACAAGGACAAAAAATAGGATTGGTAGGAAGTACCGGCCTTGCTTCCGGACCTCATGTTTGTTACCGTTTCTGGAAAAACGGGGTTCAGGTAGATGCACTTCGACTTAATCTGCCAACCGGAGAATCGTTAGCCGGAAATAGCAGAACACGTTTCATGAAACAGATTGAACCTCTGAAAAGAGAACTGGACAGTATTGGGAATTTGTAAAAATTTAAATCCGTAAAATCTGTAAAATTTACATGCTCATTTTACTGCTAATTTGTTATATAATTGTGAAGCGAGAGACTATTAAAACTAATTTCAGTATTTTTGCGTCATAACCACTTTTATAATTAAACAACAAAATGGCTTTAAACACAACAAACCCAACCGGGACTGAAGCGTGGAAAAATCTGCAAAATCACTATAACGCAATTCACGAAACTACTATACAGGAATTATTTCAACAGGACGATGCACGTGTTGAAAAATTCAACCTTCAATGGAATGATTTCTTAGTTGATTACTCTAAAAACAACATTAGTCAGGAAACAATTTCCCTTTTATTAGAATTAGCCAATTCAATTGGATTAAAAAATGCAATTGCTGATTATTTTAACGGTGAAATCATTAACAAAACCGAAAACAGAGCGGTTTTACACACAGCATTGCGTGCTCCGGAATCTGCAACAATTAAAGTTGACGGAGAAAATGTAATTCCGGAAGTTTACGAGGTAAAAAACAAAATCAAAAACTTCACACACGAAGTAATTTCAGGACAAAGAAAAGGTTTTACAGGAAAAGCATTTACTGATATTGTAAATATTGGTATCGGAGGTTCTGACCTTGGTCCGGTTATGGCGGTTGAAGCATTACAATTCTACAAAAATCATTTACACACTCATTTTGTTTCTAATGTTGACGGAGATCACGTAAACGAAATAATCAAAAAATTAGATCCTGAAACAACCCTTTTTGTGATTGTTTCTAAAACTTTTACAACACAGGAAACCTTAACTAATTCTGAAACGATTAAAGAATGGTTTTTGAAATCTGCAACACAGGAAGATATTGCAAAACACTTCGTAGCTGTTTCTACCAATATTAAGAACGTAACTGAATTCGGAATTAATCCTGATAATGTTTTTCCAATGTGGGATTGGGTTGGAGGAAGATTTTCTTTATGGAGTGCTGTTGGTTTGAGCATTGCACTGGCAGTTGGTTTTGATAATTACAATGAATTATTAAAAGGTGCCAATGAAATGGACGATCATTTTAAATCGGCAGAATTTGACGAAAATATTCCCGTGATTTTGGCTTTATTAAGTATTTGGTATAATAATTTCTTTGGATCCGAAAGTGAAGCTTTGATTCCATATACACAATATTTACAAAAACTAGCTCCTTATTTGCAACAGGCATTTATGGAAAGCAACGGGAAAAGTGTTGGTCGTGACGGAAAACCGGTAAACTACCAAACAGGAACAATTATCTGGGGAGAGCCGGGAACAAATTCACAACATGCTTTTTTCCAGTTGATACATCAGGGGACAAAATTAATCCCAACAGACTTTATTGGATTTGTAAAACCATTGTACGGGAATGAAGACCACCACGATAAGTTGATGTCGAACTTTTTTGCACAAACCGAAGCATTAATGAATGGAAAAACTGCTGCGCAGGTTCAGGCAGAATTCGACAAACAAGGACTTTCTGCAGAACAGGCTTCTTATTTATTACCGTTTAAAGTTTTCACAGGAAACAAACCAACTAATACAATTCTGATTCAAAAACTGACTCCAAAAAGTTTAGGTTCATTGATTGCTGTATATGAGCACAAGATTTTTGTACAGGGAATTATCTGGAATATTTTCAGTTTTGATCAATGGGGAGTTGAATTAGGAAAGCAACTGGCAAATTCTATTTTAGAAGAAATTAACACTAAGACAGTGAAAAACCATGATAGTTCAACTTCATTTTTATTGAATCATTTTCTGAAAAATAAATAATTTAATTTTTCCACAACATACTGAAACGTCTTAATTTAACAGAAATTAAGGCGTTTTTTCGCATAAAGAAGCTATTAAACCGAGGTTAAGCATCTTTATTTGCACGTTTAACGCTACAACACTGTTCAAATTATTATTGTTTTAACAAAAAACAGGCATGTAAATTCAAAAAAACGTTATTTTGTTTAACACAAAAAAGAAAAATCATTTTAATGCGCAACGGATTAGACAAAACTAGTTTTTCTTAACATTTTGATAACATTATCTGATTTAATTGTTATAATTTTGCCAAAAACAATAAACTAAATAAACAAATGAAGACAATGAAAAATTGGTTACTAACTGGACTCTTGTTCATGGTAGTTTCAACCGTATTTTCTCAGGGAAAAGTTACCGGTACTATTACCGATGCCTCAGGTGCAACTTTACCTGGTGCAAACGTAGCTGTTAAAGGTTCATCAGGTGGAACTTCAACAGATTTCGATGGTAAATTTACAATCGATGCTAAAACTAGTGCTGGAGAATTGGTTATTACCTATTTAGGATTTGATTCCAAAAC
>JBDTNT010000296.1:0-14299 GCA_039933615.1 Flavobacterium sp.
ATGATGAGTTGTATTGCCGAGTCTCTTGTGTGATTTCTCCTTCGTCGAAATGACATAAAATGATGAGTTGTATTGCCGAGTCTCTTGTGTGATTTCTCCTTCGTCGAAATGACAAATGAGAAAAAAACTTTGCGCCTTCGCATCTTTGCGAGATTTTTTATAACATAAACATACTAAAATCCCTTTAAGATCAAACTCTTAAAGGGATTTTTATTTAAACTATGAAGTTGCTACAGCTGGCTCCAGTATTTTATCCAGTGTAATTGGTAAGTCACGTACACGTTTTCCGGTAGCATTAAAAACCGCATTGGCAATTGCCGGTGCCATACCTACCAAAGCCGTTTCTCCAAGGCCTTTAGTCCCCATCGGATTACTGATCGGGTCTTTTTTATTTACAAAAAATACTTCCTGTTTTTCAATATCCGCATTTACCGGAACATGATAATCTGCAAAATTATTGTTTATAGCGCGGCCAAAACGATGATCAATTTCTAAAGCTTCCATAAGCCCCATTCCGATTCCTCCAACTGCTCCTCCGTACATTTGTCCTGCAGAAGTTTTTTGGTTGATAACAGTTCCGATATCAGCACAGGAGACCACATGAGCCAATCTGATTTTCCCTAGGTTTGGGTTTACCAATACTTTTACAAAATGTACAGAGAAAGAATAAATCGAATATTTCTTTGCTTCTTCACTGCCTTTGGATTCATTTTCTACTGCCAGTTCTTCTAAATTATTTGTTCCCAGCAAAGAAATCAGCGCTATCGTTTTTGAACTGTCTTTTTTTGAAGTAATAACACCATTTGCCAATGTCAAATCAGTAACCGGACTATTTTTGAAAACCGGGTTTTCGGCTGCAACTCCAAGAGCTTTACTAACCAGTAAATTACAGGCATCATGCACCGCAGACCCCACGGATGAAGTGGTAGCCGATCCACCCTGAGTCGGGCCTTTCGGGAGTCCGCTTCTTCCCATTTCAATTACTACATTTTCTGATGGCAATCCTGTAATTTCAGCTCCGATAGCGGTCATCATGGTAGCCGTTCCGGGTCCCATATCGTTAACACTGCATTGAAGAACTAAATTTCCGTCAGCTAAAAATTTTGCTTTTACAGAAGTAGCATTTCTATACGAGCCAAAAGTTCCGGTTCCCATTCCGTAACCTACAAGCCATTCGCCTTCGCGAACACTTCCCGGAGTATTTTTACGATTTTTCCAACCGATACGATCCATTCCTGCTTCGTAACATTCTAATAAATATTTACTGCTCCAGGGTCTGTTTTGTTCCAGGTCTTTTTCTGCATGATTGCGTTTACGAAATTCAATCGGATCCATATTTAATTTATGGGCCAGTTCGTCTATTGCACTTTCCAACGCAAAAGAACCAGTTGCTTCGCCGGGACCTCGCATCCAGATTGGCGTGCAGGTATTGAGTTCTACAATTCGGTATTTTGTCGAAACATTGGCGCAATCATACATAAAACGGGACATGTTTACAGTTGCTTCTGTAAAATCCTCATAACTTGAAGTCTGTGCTATCGCCTCATGTGTTAATCCGGTAAGTTTACCGTCTTTCGTTGCTCCTAAACCCATTTTTTGAATGGTGTAAGGACGAAACCCAACATTGGTAAACATTTGTTCGCGGTGAAGGACCAATTTTACCGGTTTCCCTATTTTTTTTGCTCCGATAAGTGCCGCAATTTCATATGGCCAGGTATGCAATCCCATTCCGAAAGCACCACCAAGATATTCAGAATGTACCTCAACATCTTCCGGCAGAATTCCAAAAACATCCCCTACACTTTTTCGGGTTCCTTCTACTCCCTGGCTTTTGGTATATAAGACGGGTTTGTTTCCGTCCCATCTGGCAATAATATTGGCGAGTTCCATTGGATTATGAACTTCGGTCGGAATTGTATATTCGGCTTCTAAAACTACTGCTGCATTTTTATAGCCATCTTCCGTTCCGCGATTGTAATCTTTTGCACGTTCGGGAGTTTTTCCTTTATCCTTAACCTGATGAAGTTCCGTTATATGATCTTCTTTCAAATATTCTGCTTTGATAAGACTTGCCGCGTATTGCATTCTTTCAAAAGTATCCGCAATAACAAGTGCGATTGGCTGATCGTAATAGACAACCGAATTATCTTTAAAAATCTGAAGTGGCTGCCCTAAATTATTACGCAGTTTTGGATTCTGATAACCGGCAGGTTTCTCCACATTCAAATGTGTAATAACGGCTAATACTCCCGGAGCCCATTCTGCTTTTTTAACATCAATACTTTTGATTTGTCCCTTGGCAATCGTACTTCCGACAAGGCAGGCATAAGTCACACCAGGTGTTTTATACTCGGCAGAATAGGTAGCGGAACCTGTTACTTTAGCAAATCCATCTACTCTGTTTATGTTACTTGTTTTACTCATAATTCAAATTATTTAGATGCTGCTATAGTAAGTGCTTCGGTAATTGCATTGGGACCAAGTGTCAGTTTAAAAGCATTGTCACCGTAACTCCTTGCCCCTTTCATGGCTAAATCTGCTGCTTTTTTGAAATTTTCAGCAGTAGCTGATTTGCCTTTCAGGAATTCTTCCGCTTCGGTAAGTCTCCACGGTTTATGTGCCACACCGCCCATGGCAAGTGCTGCACCATTAATAATATTATTTTTTATATCCAGTCCGACTGCCACAGAAATCAATGCAAAGGCATAACTGCTTCTGTCACGAACTTTTAGGTAGTGGCTGTTTTTTGTGAAATTGTTATTCGGAATTTCAATTGAAGTTATAATTTCTTTTGGTCCTAAATTGTTGTCTTTTTCCGGTTCATTTCCGGGAAGACGGTGGAAGTCCGTAAAATCAATTTCCCTTTTTCCTTTTGGACCTTCAACAAAAACCTTTGCATCGAGTGCAGCAAGTGCCACACACATATCACTTGGATGAACTGCTATACAACTGTCAGAAGCGCCAAAAATAGCATGCATCCGATTTGATCCTCCAATCGCTCCACAGCCACTTTTAGGTTTTCTTTTATTGCAGGGCATATCGGTATTGTAAAAATAAGAACAACGCGTACGTTGCAACATATTTCCGCCGATCGTCGCCATATGTCTGATTTGCTGTGATGCTCCGGCAGCTAAAGCCAAAGCCAGCAAAGGATAACTTTCTTTTATTAATTTATCTTCTGCCACCTGACTGTTTTTTGCCAGTGCACCAATAGCAACTTTTCCGGTCAGGAACTCTATTTTTTTAAGATCTATTCCATTAATATCAACTAATTTGTCAGGCTCAACGACGCCCTTTTTCATTAAATCAACAAGATTCGTTCCTCCGGCAATAAACATGGCCGACTTTTCTTTAGCAATACTGGATACTGCTGAACCTGATGACAATGCTCTTATAATTTGGAAATTTTTCATGACAGCATCCCTCCTTCCTTAACTTCAGTAATAGCATCAACTATATTATGATAGGCACCACATCTGCAAATATTTCCACTCATATATTCTCTTATTTCTTCTCTGCTGTTGGCATGACCTTCTTTGATACAGGCAATTCCAGACATTATTTGTCCGGGGGTACAATAGCCGCATTGAAAACCATCATTTTTGATAAAGGCTTCCTGCATTGGATGCAATTTCTTTCCTTTAGAAAGTCCTTCGATAGTAGTAATATGAGCATTTTGATTCATTGAGGCCAGAGACAGACAAGACAGGATTCGGGTTCCGTTTACATGAACGGTGCAGGCACCACACTGACCGTGATCACATCCTTTTTTTGTTCCTGTTAGTTGTAACTGTTCCCGTAGTAAATCGAGGAGTGTCGTTCGTGGCTCAACATTGAGATTATGTTTTTTTCCGTTTACTTCTATAGAAAGAGCAACAGTTTCTAAATATCCTGCAATTTTCTCGTCCCATTTATTTTCAGAAGCCAACACGAGTGAAGGCGGAGATAACGCCAGAGCAGTTAATAATCCTGATTTCTTTATAAAGTTACGTCGTGAGGTATTCGACTCATCTTCAACTTCGTTTCTGATTATTTTTTTGGAAGCCATGCATAGAATTTTTAGAATTAGCAAATGTCACCTGTAGTAGTCCTAACAAATTTAACAATACTATGCGAGAAATAATTATAAAATTCACACAAAATCAGATTTAATTCCTAATTTCAATAGTCTGAATAAACAACCTTTAATTTTCAAAATTGTATTTTTACAATACTAATTACCAATTATGCCAGATCAGCAAATCATTTATCTCGATAACAATGCCACTACGCGTACTGATGAAAGGGTATTAGAATACATGTTACCTTACTTTACCCAATATTTTGCAAATGCCTCAAGCACACATCTTGCAGGACTAACTGTAAATGAAGCCGTAGAACAGGCGACCTGGAAAATTGCAAATTTAATTGGCGCCAGCGAAGAAGAAATTTACTTTACTTCCAGTGCTACCGAAGCTATAAATCTGGCTATTAAAGGATTATCGAATCAAAACCGAAAACATATTATTACTGTTTCAACAGAGCACAAAGCTGTTTTAGAAACGTGTCAATACATGGAAAATATAGGTTTTGAAATCACTTACCTTCCTGTAAATCAAGATGGAATAATTGATCCTGATTTACTGAATCAATCTATTACTAATAATACGCTGATGGTAATTGTGATGATGGTCAATAATGAGACTGGTGTCGTTCAGAATATTCAGGAAATTGCAGAAATTGCTCATCGAAAAAATGCCTTATTGATGTGTGATGCCACTCAGGCAGTGGGAAAAATCCCTGTAGATGTAACAGCACTTGACATCGATCTTTTATGCCTTTCGGCACATAAATTTTATGGTCCAAAAGGTATTGGTGCATTGTATATTTCTTCATCAGCTAAAATAAAATTAATGCCTCAGCTTCACGGTGGCGGG
The DNA here is from genome assembly GCA_039933615.1 of Flavobacterium sp. Classification (GTDB taxonomy): domain Bacteria; phylum Bacteroidota; class Bacteroidia; order Flavobacteriales; family Flavobacteriaceae; genus Flavobacterium. Next base: position 4,917 of record JBDTNT010000296.1, read on the forward strand.
CAGCAACGTAAATTGCGAAGCGGAACTTTAAACGTTCCGGGAATTATCGGACTTGGAAAGGCAAGTGAAATTGCGCTGGCAGAAATGAAAACAGATGAGGAGAGAATACTTCATCTAAGAAACCGGCTTGAAGAAGGTTTATTAAAAATTGAAGGAGCATTTGTAAACGGAAATACACAAAACAGAATTTACAATACTTCAAATATGTGTTTTCCGGGAGTCAATTCCCAAAGATTAATTATTGCTTTACAAAACATTTCTGTTTCCGATGGATCTGCTTGTTCTTCTGTAATAACAGAACCTTCACACGTTTTAAAAGCTTTAGGTTTGTCTGATGAAAATGCTTTGAGTTCGATACGCTTTAGTTTAGGCAGATATACCACTTTGGAAGAAATAGAAACAACAATCTCAAAAGTGACGCAACTAGCTCAGGAATTAAGATCTTAGTTTATGACATTATTATAATCTTCGATAGTATCTATGTCGATTGCTCCTTTTTCAAATGGAATTGAAGCCGTATCTTCCGTAAATCTGATGATGATTTTTTTAGCTCCCTCCTGGCCTTTGAGTTCCAACAGCTGATTAAAATATTTTTTATCGAATAATACCGGAGTTCCGACTGTTTCTGAATAAGCAGAAGCGATTATCCCTTTTCCACTCTTCTCATATTCACTTATTAAATCTTCAAAAACAGAAACTGTAACATACGGCTGATCGCAAACGGCAAAAATGCATTTCTGAATATGAGGTGTCAAATTTAATACGGCTTTCAAACCTTCGATTATAGAAGTAGACATCCCATTTTCCCAATCTGGATTATAGCAGTGTGTCACTTTTTGATTCTTTAATTCCTTTTGAATCAATTCCGTATTCGATCCCGTAACGACTATAACAATTGAATCCGGCAGCAAAAGTACTTGTGAAACTGTATGTTTCAAAAGCGTGGTGTTTTTATAGGGCAGCAATTGTTTGGGTTTTCCTAATCTGGAAGAATTTCCTGCTGCAAGAATAATTACGGCTGTTGTCTCTTTCATTTCCAGTCAGGATTTGTAGTATGTATTTTTTCTGTTTTATATTTTAATGGACTTCCGTTTCTGTGGCTCATTACAGCTTTTATTTCTGCAACAATTGATAAGGCAATCTCTTCAGAAGTTTCAGATCCGATATCAAGTCCTATTGGACCGTGAATATTTTTCAGTTGCTCTTCATTCAAATTAATACCTTCATTCTGAAGTTCATCCAGCATTCGGTTCAACTTGGTTTTGGGTCCCAATATTCCGATATAAGTATATTTTTGTTCTAAAAGCAATTTTAAAACACCCAGATCATATTTGTAATTATGTGTCATTAATACAAAATAAGTCTGCGGATCAATCTTAATTTGCTGAATTAGCTGTTCGGGAGTGGCAATCAGTATTTGTTTGGCTTCGGGAAATCGCTTTTGCGTGGCATGTGTCGCACGCCCCTCGCCCACAATAATTTCCCAACCCAGCAAAGAAGCCATTTTTCCCAACGGCTGAACATCATTTCCGGCACCGACAATAACAAGCAAAACAGGCGGACTTATATATTCTGTAAGTGCTTCGTTCCCCAAATTATCCTGTAATTTATTTATAATTGGAGCTTTAATATTAATGGCTTCTTTTGCCCACGGAAGAATTTGCAGCGCTATAGGATTGTTGTATACCGGCTGCGTATTTTCCCTGTAAAATAATACGGTTCCAATTTGTGGAGCATTTCTGTTTAAGGAAAAAACAGTAGTTACGACAGCTTCTTTTCGTTCCAGGTTTAACTGTTTTAAAAGTTGTATCGGGTTATTTTCGGTTTCATCATTGATATATTCAAAAAGAATATGAACAATACCATTACATCCTAATTGCAGACCAACTTCAGAATTATTTTCGTCAGTTGTATTATAGGTAATGAGTTTGTTTTGTTTCTGATGAATTGCAAGAAGTGCTTTTCGCAAAGCATCACCTTCAAGGCAGCCTCCGCTGATGGCGCCCGTCAGCAAGCCATCTTCAGTTACGAGCATACGGGCTCCGGGCTGGCGGTAAGATGAACCTTCCACTTTTACAACAGTTGCCAAAGCCGTCTTTTTTCCTGCCGATTTTGCTTCTGAATAAGCTTTTAAAATTGCATTGATTTCCTTCATAATCTGTAAGTACTCTAACAAAAATAAAGGTTTTGTCGTTTCCTCCTTTATATTTTCATGAAAACTTAACGATTTTTTACAAACTAAAAGGAGAGCAAAAAAAGAAATAATTTAATGAACTGTTGTTTTTATTTTGCCGAAACCTACTTTGTATAAGTTAGTTTTGTATTTTTATTTCAGCAAAATAAGTATCAATCATAAACCAAAAACTACATGGGAAAATTTGTAATTACTACAAGAGCGAACGGAGAATTTCAATTTAATTTAAAAGCCGGAAATGGTCAGACTATTTTAACCAGTGAAGGATACAGTTCAAAATCTGCCTGCACAGGTGGAATTGAATCTGTAAAAATAAACTCGCAGGACGACAGCAAATATGATAAAAAGGAATCCAGCAGCGGAAAACCATACTTCAATCTAAAAGCAGGAAACGGTCAGATCATCGGTTCAAGTGAAATGTACGAAAGTACTTCTGCCAGGGATAACGGAATAGCTTCAGTAAAATCAAATGCCCCGGATGCCACTACAGACGATCAGACAGCATAAATCATTGAATATCAAAATAAAAAAACGAGGCTTAAAACCTCGTTTTTTGTTTTTAAAGCTGGCCGAATTTCTTTTTATAGCGGTTTAATTCTTCCTCTGTTTTGCTGAGCAATTTTTCTAAAAGCCTAATTTTATCTTCATAAAGTTCTTTTAAAGCCAGGCTGCTATCCGTATTAATCTGAATACTGCCGTTATTATTTCCTGTTACTTTATTAAAACTATTAAAATACCGCTGACTGTCAAAACTGAGGATATCTTCCACACTGACTTCCAGAATACGGGCAATTTCTACTAATTTTACAAATGAAAGGACCGTTTTTCCTTTCTCAATTTTACTATAACCCGCCTGGGTAACACCGAGTTGATCTGCCATATATTCCTGAGTATAATTTTTTAACTCTCTAATGCTTTTAATTTTATTTTTTATTGAAGTAGGCATAGGTTCTGTTTGGGATCACATATAACTAAACAGCTTTTTTTACTTTTTTAGTATATTTAGACTGTTGGCTTTTAACATCATACCACTTCAATTGTGAGTTAATGAAGTGGAAGTTTTTATTTTTTTCTGGTAGTAATTATAAATCCATACACTATAGCAACGACTATAAAAGCTAAATCGTAACCAAATATTTCGTTTGATAACATCGCCTTTATTTTTAAGCGTTAGGTATTTGTTTTTGTAGTATACGATCGAACTCAAAGTTTAAGTAGTGATCAATTTGTTTGCCTATGGCAGGCCGGTCTAAATTTTTTATTTTAACCTTGGTTTCTTTTTGATACACATCCCGGACTAATACATAATATTCAACATCAATATTATCATGAAACCTAAAAATAATGATGATTGTGTAACATAATAAAGTCGGAACGATATAATACAATTCCATTAAATCTGAAAAAACCATAAAATAATAAGCTATGGCTGTAATGGCAATAAAAGCACCGTTTTCAAGAAGGTAAGTCTTCTTTTTTTTGACTAATCCCAGCTCTACAATTTCATTAAAACTGTATTGCCAGTGTTTTGATCCATATTGAAATTCAACCTGATCATGAGTGAGAGTAAAGAACATAGTTGTTTAGTAGTTGTTAAATATTTGAAGAAATTTTAAAAGAAATGATGGTCAAAAATCACCTCATATCCAAAAATGATATGAAAATACTTAGATTTTAAACAAAACTTCTTATCGCAATATTACGCATATTCCTATTTTTTTTCTTACAAAATACCTTATAGAATATAACTATGAGTTGTAATTAAATCCAAAATATAAATTTTTACCTATTATTTATTTTTACTTCTAACGATTTTACTTATATATTTTTTTTTAAGCAAAAAACATATATTTTAAAGTTATAGAGTTGCGAAAGCTAAGCAAAAAAGTAATACATAATCCGGTTTATTAAAAACTTAACGTTCCATAAAAAAAGCGACTGATTCTATAACAGAATCAGCCGCTCACGGCCAAAAATTAACACTATAAATTACTTAACCGTAATTATTTTTTTAAGGTATTAATCCTCTAATATTTCACAAGCAAAACCTAAATTTATAATTTCGTTTTTGATGGTTGTTATCTGCCTCGTTTCGATATGATCGACGCGTAAAATCTTATCGCAGTCCTCCAGATCAAAAATAAACGAAGCGTTTGGAAATATCCGTTTAAGCATTTTTAAAATTTTGCCGGATTGTCTTTTTGAATTTACGTTTGTTTTGAAAATCTCAATCATGATTTTTCTAATTAATACATTTTTCTAAATCTACTAACCGTTCCTTATTTGTCATCAACTTCGATTTTACTCAAAATTGTATGATCGATGTAAAATGTCCCAAACGGAATAATACAGGCAAGAAGGACTTTCCATGTTGTTGTAAACTTCCAGTTTTGTTCTACACCAACACTCAGGGCATTGAATATAAAAAGCAGGAATAAAGCACCGTGAATGGGGCCCATCATTTTTGTTCCCGACGGATTATCAAAAATGTATTTAAGAGGAACCGCAATAAAAATTAAAATCAATAAAGATATACCTTCAAGAAGTCCAAGGATTCTTAATCGTCCGATGTTTGTTTTGAAAAAATTAGTCATAATTATCTAAAATAAGGTCTGTTAGCAAGAGGAGAAAATGGCCATGGAATGGCGATAAAAATGATAAACAATGCGATAGAAAACCAGATAAGCATCGTTTTAAATTTAGCACTATCACCTGCTTTGCGCTTTGCTTTTGCAGAACCAATAGTAATGATTACAATTGCAGCCAGCATTAAAATAAGATGAATTAAACCAAAGAAAAGTATCCCTAAATCTTTTGAGGCTTTCGCGAAATTATTCCAGAAATATTTTATAAAGGCGCTTTGAGAATACAGGACAATTCCCAGCATCAGCTGAATGTGAGCAATTGTCGCAGTCCAGTGGCGGACTAAATTGTCGGTTTTAGAAAAAAAAGAGTTGTTTTTGTATCCTCTGTATGCCCTTATAATCGAATAGAATAAACTTAAAAGCACGAGCCATCTTACGGTGGAATGCAATAGTAATAGTGTTATATACATTGTTATTTGTTTAAATAATAATGCAAATATAAATAAAACATACTAAGTAGTATGTTTTTAAAATTAGTTTTTTTCTAAATTTTTCAAATACACTTTAAGCTCCTCTAAATAAACATCATAGAAATCATTATCCTGTGAAAGTTTACCAAAATTCCGAATCCCCCAATAGCCTGATAATACAAAAAGTGCCACTCGTTCTTCGTCAATTTCAGGTTTTACACTTCCAGAATCTTTGCCTTTTTTTAGGGCAATCTGCATGGCTTCTTTTAATTCTGTTGTCAGTTTAAAAAGTGCTTCGCTAAACTGCACGTTTATCGGAGACATTTCCTGAGTTAGATTTCCGGCTGGGCAACCGTATTTTTTAAGTAATAAATCATTTTCCAAAAGCAAATAATGCATCATTTTATAAATGTCATTTACCGGATCATCCGAACTTAAAAACGGTTTTACAAAATCATCATGCATCATTGGATACATAATTTCATTAATGACAGCAAGGCCCATTTCATCCTTATTTTTAAAATGATAGAAAAAAGCACCTTTCGTTACATTGGTAGTTCCAATAATCGTATCAACACTAGTGGCTTGGTAGCCGTGGGTATAAATCAGTTCAAATGATTTCTGAAGAATGGAAAGTCGGGTTGAAAGTGCTTTTTTCATAAAAGATACCAGTTAGTATTCTTTACAAAGAAATACAAAATATAGCAACTATACAAATCACAGATTAGCCTTAAAATAAAAAGGCGCAGGATTTCTCTCTGCGCCATCTGTTGTAAATGTATTTAGACTTTAGCTTTTAGAAGCATAATTTCTATTTTTATAATTCCATAGCATATAAAGCAGGAATAAAATTGCCCAAACTATTAAAATAACCGTGAAAAATAGCATTGCTATCGAAGGATGCAAATAGTTGGGCTGATAAAACAGTTTTTCAAGCGTATTAAACTTTTCTGTCAGTGCTTTTCTATCGTAGGTATTTCTGATACCGTTTAAGGGTTCCCTATTGTTATCCCTGTAATGAAAGGCATCTTTTGTTAACAGTTTTGGATTGATCTGTGTTTCGATATTGTATTTTTTTAATAAAGTATCCAGTTTTTGAAACGAATACAGCAACGAATCCTGTTTGTATTTGTAAAGCAATTTATATCTTTTTACCGCAGACTCATACTGCTGTTTTTCGACAGGAATACCGTTTAATGGTTTATACAATTTCTTATTTTGCAGAAAGATGCAGATATCGCCATCGTAATCCGGATTTACTTCCCTCCCTTTGAAAATGATTTCTGTACTGTCTTTTATTACTTTTTTTGAAAGGATTCTTTTCGTCAGTTCTTTTTTGTCAAATCCTAAAATATCAAAAACAGAGTCAGCTTTATTGTTTACTTTTTGATACGTCGAAGTCAGTATTTTTAAGGTATCGATACTAAAATAAGTATATTCTTCAATCGAATACTCGCCACCGTTTGCATCGTAGTTAACCGAATTCAAAGCTTTTATGACCGGATATGGTTTTGGATATAAAATATTCTCCGGATTGAATAATTTCTCTGAACTGTATGACGTATAATTGTAGAGAAACGGATTTAAAACATTCAGCAAAGTCTTGTCTTTATTAAAAGCCGCTTCCGGTAATTCATTTTTCAGTTTTGCATTCAGTCCAAAACTATAACTTATAAAAAAGGAAAAAGAGAGAAATGAAACCACCAGGATCAAACTACCAATTTTGAGCAGATTAAAAGCGGAATAGCCTTGTCTGGAATGATTTCGGAGTAGAAAAACTAAAAAGAAAAACAGGAACAATCCACTGACGAAAAAATGTGAAATAGAAACACCATCATAAAATTTAAAGCGGTAGAATTCGGTATAAATATCAATATTCTTTATGCCTTCAAACTTAAAATAACCGTAAATAAAATAAGCTAAATGAATTATTACTAATACGATAATCGATTTAATAAGGAATTGTTTTATTTTTTTGTCCATATAATTTGTTTTGAAACGATTCTATGAAAGTAAGCAATTCCTTTCTTTAATGAAAGTCTGAGTGGGAATAAATCGGAAAATAGTTTTACCATAAAAAACAAATAGTGCAGAATCCGAAGACTTTGCACTATTGAAGGACTTTTGATTTATATGGCAGCCGCAGCCAGAAACTTTATTATTTCTAAGCCTATCTCCTCAGCATGGGTTTCTAAAGCAAAATGTCCCGTATCGTACATTTTTACAATAGCATTGGGATTATCTCTTTTGTAAGCTTCTGCGCCTTCAGGCAGGAAAAAGGGATCATTCTTTCCCCATACTGCCAGAAATGGAGGCTGATAGGTCCTGAAATATTCCTGAAATTTAGGATAGAGCGCCACATTAGTACTGTAATCTTCAAATAGGTCTAACTGAATTTCATCGCTGTCTTTACGATCAAGAAAAAACTGATCCGAATTATATCCATCCGGAGAAATCAGGCTCAGATCATTTACGCCATAAGTATACTGCCATTTGGTTAATTCTTCTGTCAAAAATGACCTAAGTGCCGCTCTGTTTTCGGATGTTTTCTCATTCCAGTATTTTCTTATGGGATTCCAGCCGTCACTCAGGCCTTCTTCATACGCATTTCCGTTTTGGGAAATGATGCCTGTTATCTTTTCAGGATTTGCCATCGCCAGTCTATACCCAACCGGGGCACCGTAATCAAATACATAAATGGCAAATTTATCAAGGTTCAGTTGTTGTGTAAAAAGGTCGACATAATACGCCAGGTTATCAAACGTATATTCAAATTCTTTATGATTCAAATGACTTGATAATCCAAAGCCAATCAGGTCCGGTGCCACCACATGATAATTTTGAGCTAGTATCGGAATCAGATTTCGGAACATATGTGAAGAGGAAGGATAGCCGTGCAGCAAAAGTATTGTTGGTAAAGTTTCATTTCCTGCCTCACGATAAAAAATAGTCTGCGAATCTATAGCTACAGTTTTGTAACTTATTTTGTTTGTTTTCATAGTAATACAATTTGTTGTTCTTATTTGAAACAAAGCTACAGCAAGAATTTTTTGTCCGCAATGACAATAAACATGCAAATACTGCCATTTCTTTAAAAAAGTATATCTTTACACTCTCCTTCAGAAAATTATGAAAAACAAAGAAAACACAAGACATATCGTTATTCTGGTTCCCCGCACATCTACAATATTAAGTATTGCAGGACCTTTGGAAATCTTTACAACGGCAATTGAAGAAACTGCTGAAACGAATCTAAGTGGTATACATTATGTAACTCACGTTGTTTCTACGCAAAATGAGGAACATTTGAATACATCGTCAAGCCTTTCTATTATTACCGAAGGATCTTATAAAAATATTGATTACCCAATTGATACTTTAATTATTTCCGGTATCTCTGATCCTCATAATTATCACCCTGACACAGATTTTTTAGAATGGATTAACCTACAGGCGAAACTTGTACGCAGGGTTTGTTCTGTTTGTACAGGAGCTTTTTTACTTGCAAAAGCAGGAATCCTTAATGGAAAAAAAGCTACCACGCACTGGCTGTATTGCAGACAATTGGTCAGCGAATATCCGGAAGTTCATATGGAAATTGCTCCCTTCTATGTAAAAGATAAAAATATTTACACTTCAGCAGGATTAAGTTCGGGTATGGATCTCGCTTTGGCTCTTGTAGAAGAAGATATGGGAAAAGCGTTTGCCCTGCGAATAGCCAAACAGGTCGTTTTATTCCTTAAACGGCCGGGGAATCAGGTTCAATATAGCAACATTCTGTCTTTTCAGGAAATAAGTCATTTATCGATACGGAAAGTATGCGAATGGCTGCTTAACAACCTGAGCGAAGAACTGACTGTTGAAAAACTGGCAGAACAGGCCGTTATGAGTCCAAGGAATTTTGCACGGATTTTTGTTCGCGAATTAAATACAACTCCACTAAAATACATCGACCGTTTAAGAGTAGAAACGGCATGCCAGTATCTACTGGAAACACAAGAATCCTTAGACGAAATCGGCACACGCTGTGGCGTAAAGAATGCAGAAAATTTAAGGCGTTTGTTTCTAAAAGTATTGGACACCACTCCGACGCATTACAGAAAAAATTTTAATTCGATGTTTTAAGGTTTTTTA
>JBDTNT010000297.1:0-2985 GCA_039933615.1 Flavobacterium sp.
TTTCAATATTTATAATTGAAGTTGCTGGATTTGGGTAAATTATTGTTGATGATGGGGATGGAGTTCTTTCATATGAACGGCTTATGTTTATTTCATTGCTATATGATGTCTCTCCTTTATAATAATTAGCTTGTGCTATTCGTCGATAAGCGTAATATTGAATTGAACTTCTTCCAGTATTGGACACATATTGTAAAGGTAAAGGCATGTAATCTTTTGATGTTGCCCCAAGAATATTTTCCCATTTGCTAATAATATCACGATTGTTAATTGGTAGCTTTTGCCATTGATAATATAGGTTTGAATTTTTTGTTGGTACTGCAATTGAACCTGTGATCAAAGAAGGTTTTTCTATTTCTTCTGTAGATGTTATTTTAAGTTTTTGATCGCAACAAATTGTGTTATCGTTTCGAATAGTTCTATATACTATATTCAAAGTATTGCTAACTCTTTTAATATTTTGATAAATAGCAATTCTTCTTAATATATAATAATTGTCTTCTGTACTTGAAATGTCCGAAGGTGTAAAATCTAGAAAATAATCATTTTGACCACTTATTGTTATCCAGTTTTGAAATCCTCCTGAGCCAGCACTTGTTTTAGTATATTCCCATTCAAATCTTTCAATATCTTTAAAAATGTCACCTCTTCTTTGTACAACGTGGTAGGGATCTTGCAAAATATTTAAATTTACTTGTCCAGATAGTACAGTTCCATCTATTCTTTTGGGATTAGTATTTGTTATCTCAAAAAACCCACTAGAGTTAACAGGAGCATTAATCGAAATTTGATTAGTAAGAATTGGTGAAGGAACAACAGTAATAGTTATATCATTGCTCTTATTAGGAAATTCTCCTCCATATACATATCCTAACTTTCTGTAAACCGTAATATTTTTTAATTCAGTAGTATAATCAAAATATAATATCCTGTTGATATCATCTAATTTTGGAGACTCGCCATTACTGGTGTTTACCCATTGGCTGTTAATTCCATATGGTAGGTTGTTGTATGGATTTAAATATTGTGAGCCGGTTATTGGAGCTGGCTTATCACCTACTCGAATCGTTTGGTTACAACATAATGTATTTACAATTTGTTTTGGATTAGGTGCATCAGCAGGAGGATTTAAGGTTGTTCCTGTGGTCATTGTTGCGTTTTTTACAACTGCAATGTTTGAACTTTTATAGGATGTTCCACTTTTATACTCTGCATAAATAAAACCTCCGGCAGTTAAAAAGTCCGTCCAGTTTAAGTTAATCACAAAGTTTCGGGCAGCGATTTTTCCACCTCCGAAATATAATGCTCCGCCATCGCCTCCAATAGCAACATTTCCTCCGAGAGCTAAACCTTTTGAAAAATAGATTTTTATAGTGCCCTGATCTCCAACTGCTATATTTGATGGCACTTCTACTTTAACGCCTAATGAAATTGTTGAGTATGGTACGCCAGCCAAATTTATAGGTCCGACGTTAAAATTAGCACCATTAACTACTGTTGGTGTAAGTGTAACTTTTTGTCCAAACATTGAAATGTTTAATAAAAGCAGGAAGACGAGAGGGATGTAATTTTTTCTCATGATAAAAGGTTTAAGTAATTATAACTAGACAAAAATAATATTTTAATTAAATATAATCCTACTTTAATGTGTTAAATTGTAATCATTTGATTACAATTATTATTTTAAAAACATGAAAAAAGGAAATCAATACAATTTCCTTTTACACATATATTTTTATATTTTCAAAGAAACTATTCCATATCTGAATCCGTAAGTTCTTTCTCTTTTCCAAATTTTAAAGAAACCAAAATCCCTACCAAAAGTGACAAAGCAATAAACGCCAAAGAAGCCCATTCCGGAACCTGGATAAAATCATGTAATAGCATTTTTAGACCTACAAAGGCTAAAATAGCTACCAGACTGTATTCTAAATAACTGAATTTTGCCAGCATATTGGCCAGGAAGAAATACATGGAACGTAATCCGAGGATCGCAAAAATATTAGAACTGAATACTAAAAAGGGATCAGATGTAATCGCAAGAATTGCAGGAACGCTGTCTACGGCAAAAAGCACGTCCATGACTTCAATAACAATCAAAGCGACAAATAATGGAGTAGCTGCTTTTTTTCCTTTTTCCGTTAGTATGAAAAATTTCTGGTGATCCATTTCTGATGTGATCGGAATAATTTTTCCAAGCGCCTTATATACAAAAGAGTCTTTAGGGTGAAAATCTTCATCATCTCCCGAAAACAACATTTTTACCGCAGTGAAAACAAGGAAGATACCAAATACATAAGTCGTCCATGTAAATTTATTGATCAGCATTACACCAAAGAAAATCATTAGTCCGCGGAAAATCACAGCGCCTAAAATTCCCCAGAACAAAACACGGTGCTGGTATTTCTGAGGTATTTTGAATGATGCAAAAATAATAGCAATCACAAAAATATTATCAACGCTCAGGGATAATTCGATTAAATAACCCGTGATAAACTTCATGGAAGCCACTGCGGGTTTCAGATTATCGGGATTGGCGATATAGTCGGTTGTATATAGCCAGTAGATTACTCCGGAGAACAGAAAAGAAAGCGTAACCCAGATAAGAGTCCATTTGCTGGCTTCTTTAGTGCTGATAATATGGGGTGTTTTATTGAAAACTCCCAAGTCTAAAGCAAGAATAAAAACTACGGCTAATAAAAACAAAATCCAGACTATCATGATATATTTTTTTAATGATTTACAAAGATAGTTTTTGGTTTTGGACTTAAAAATTTATTCTTATAAACTTCCTTAAAATTATTTGATTTGTCCCATTAAAGGAAGTGAAAATATTTTCTAAACCTGGCAGGTTCCAAAAATCATCAGGTTTAGGAATAAAAAAAAAGTGCCATCAGTTATGATGGCACTTTAGCGTATAATTAGAGCGATGAATTATAGTACTGATTTTACAGTTTTGATAATTCTTGCAGCAATTTTGTATGG
>JBDTNT010000298.1:0-11378 GCA_039933615.1 Flavobacterium sp.
AAGATTTTTTATCCAAAGAAGAAGAGCAGGAAATTGTTGAAGCTATTCGCGTGGCTGAAGAAAATACTTCTGGCGAAATTAGAGTACATATAGAACAAACAACTTCTAAAGTCCATTTTGACAGGGCTTTAGAAGTTTTTTATGAATTAAAAATGGATCAAACACAACTACAGAATGGTGTTTTATTCTACTTTGCGGTGGCAGATAAAAATTTTGTCATTTGTGGAGATAAAGGCATAAATGATCTTGTCAATTCCGATTTTTGGAATTCCACCAAAGATATTATGGCCAATCAATTTAAAGCGGGAAATTTTAAACAAGGTATTGTAGATGGAATTTTAAGTGCCGGAGAACAATTAAAAAAATATTTTCCGTGGTCAGATGACGACACTAATGAATTATCAAACGAAATCTCAAAAGGATAAATCAATGAATATTTCCAAAAATACAACTTCAAATTCTAAAGGAATCTTTCATTTATCCTTTCTTTTAATCGCTTTTTTTACTGTCAGTTGTGCTTTTGCACAATTTACGATTCCGGAAAAACCAGGTTTCCAAACTTCGGTTTACGATTATGCCAATGTTCTAAGTGCCTCTGAAAAAGCGCAATTGGAAGAAAAATTAATTCGTTATTCCGATTCTACAACAACTCAGATTGTCGTTATTACGATAGAAAGCCTTAAAGGCGAAGATATCGGGATATTAACTCCAAAATGGGCCCAGCAATGGGGAATTGGCGGAACTGCTAAAAATGATAATGGTGTTTTAATCCTACTGGCGAAAGCAGAGAAAAAAATATGGATTTCACCCGGATACGGTTTAGAAGATCGTCTGACAGCCGGTATTGGAGGTGAAATAACAAGAAATATTATTATTCCGGAGTTCAAAGCAGGAAGTTATTACAATGGCCTTGACAAAGGAACCAGTGCTATAATTGACGTTTTTAAAGGAAAATACAAAGGAGAACGCAAACAACAGACTAAAGGAAAAGATTTCCCGATCTTCCCTATAATTGTTATTGTTGTAATTGTATTAATTTTACTGTCCCGAAACAAAAAAGGCGGCGGAGGAAATTCAGGCAATAATGGCGGAGGTCCTAGCCTTCTTGACGTGATTATCTTAAGCAGTCTTGGCAGAAGCGGAGGAAGCGGTTTCGGTGGAGGCGGCGGTTTCGGCGGCGGATCATCCGGTGGAGGCGGCTTTGGCGGAGGTTTTGGCGGCGGCGGATTTTCCGGTGGAGGTTCTGGCGGAAGCTGGTAGCATTTTCAGTCACAGTTGCAGAATTTAGTCGCAGTTAAGTATTGAGTTTTCAGCGTAAAATTTATAATTCACAATTTATATATAATTCATAATTAAAAAACATGTTATCACATAAAGCAAAATATGCCCTCAAGGCCTTACTTTATTTAGCAGAACAGGATGAAAATCACATTTCTAAAACAATAGAAATTGCTGAGGGAGCCAATATTCCTAAAAAGTTTTTAGAGCAAATTTTATTGGATCTGAAACGAGGACGTTTTGTGAGCAGTAAGCAGGGTAAATTTGGAGGATATTATCTGATAAAATCTAAAAATGATATTACCCTGGCCGAAATTCACCGTCTATTTGATGGTGCAATTGCTCTTTTGCCTTGTGCTTCATTAAACTTTTACGAACCATGTTCTGATTGTAAAACCGAGTCGGAATGCAGCTTACATCACGGCTTAGTCCTCATTAGAGATAAAACCTTGAAAGCTATGGAAGGGATCACTATCGCTTCATTGGTGAAGAAATAAAAAAATATTTTTTAAATTCTACTATATTTATAGAATTTATATATATTTGCAAAAAAATGAACAAACAATTCCAAAATTTTAACCCTATGAAAGTATATTCCAGTCCATCAGGTGTATCGAAAAATCTTTTGCAAAAAAATCAAAATAGTCAATTCACAATAGTGAAAAACAGTTCTTCTTTTATGTGTATGTGTTGGTAAAAAATTTTTTAATTTAAACTCTACTAATCACATATACTTAATATAAAAATGAAAGCATCTATAAAAAACATATTTACACTATTATCGATTTTAACCTTCTCAATCTCATTCGCACAAAACATAGAAGGTATAGTAACAACAAATGAAAACATACCTTTGGAAGCTGCCAATGTTGTAATAAAAGGAACTACTTTCAGTACCATTACAGATGCCAGTGGAAAATTCAGCATCAATACACAAGGAAGGCTTCCATTAACGATCTTAATCCAGTACACAGGTTATACAACAGCAGAATACAATGTTTCCGCTTTACCTGCTTCTCCACTATTAGTTACTCTTAATGAGGAAAATAAACTTGTAGAGGTAGTAGTTTCTTCAAGACGTCGTATCGAAAAAGTTCAGGATGTGCCAATTGCAGTTTCAGTAATTACGGGTAAACAGGCAGAACAAACTGGTGCTTTTAACGTAAACCGTATCAAAGAGCTTGTCCCTTCTGTTCAGTTGTATTCCTCAAATCCTAGAAATACAGGAATCAATATCAGAAGTTTAGGTTCACCTTTCGGACTTACCAATGACGGAATCGATCCTGGAGTTGGTTTCTATGTTGACGGAGTTTATTATGCCCGTCCGGCAGCTACGACACTTGATTTTATCGATGTAGAACAAATTGAAGTTTTACGCGGTCCACAAGGATCATTATTTGGTAAAAACACGACTTCGGGAGCATTTAACATTACAACCCGCAAACCAAGTTTTACTTCTGGTGCAGACTTTGAAGTTAGTTATGGAAATTACTCTTTTTTACAGGCTAAAGCATCTATTACAGGAGCTTTAAGTAAAAAAATAGCCGGTCGTATCTCTTTTTCAGGTACGCAACGTGACGGTTTAATTGATAATGTTGCCACAGGAAGAGCTACAAACACATTGAATAATCAGGGAATTAGAGGTCAATTACTTTATACTCCGACAGAAAATACTAATATTATATTTGCTGCTGACATTACAACCCAGCGTCCTGACGGATATGCACAGGTTGTTGCCGGTGTTGCTCCAACTCAGAGAGCTCCTTATCGTCAATTTAATGCTATCATAGCCGATTTAAATTATCAGCTTCCAAGCCAGAATGCATTTGACCGTAAGATAGATCATGATACGCCATGGCGTTCGAATCAGGATTTAGGCGGTGTCTCTCTTAACATTGATACCAAAATCGGTGGTGGAACACTTACGTCTACTACTGCGTGGCGTTTTTGGAACTGGGATCCATCAAATGACAGGGATTTCACAGGACTACAGGTTCTTGCCAAATCACAAAACCCTACCAGACAGACACAATTTACACAAGAAGTACGGTATGCAGGTCAGCTTAGCTCAAAATTAAGTGGAGTTGTTGGCGTATTCTTTATCGACCAGACTTCACAAACTGATGGTACGGAAGAATCAGGAGATGCACAATGGAGATTTTCTCAAAGCTCAACAAGCGCATTATGGAAAACTCCGGGACTTTTTGAAGGATACGGAATCAAAACGGATGCCCGTATAAGAGCTTCAAGTGCAGCTGTGTTTGGTCAGCTAGACTGGGCCGTTACAGAACGTTTACACGTATTACCAGGCTTACGATACAACTTTGACAAAAAAGATGCAAATTACACCCGTACAACTTACGGAGGTTTACAGACAACAGATCCGGCATTACTTGCTTTGAAAAAACAAGTTTACAGTGATCAGGCTTTTAATTCCAATACAGATAATACCGATTTCTCCGGAAACTTAACGGTTTCTTATAAAGCCACAGACAAAATCAATGCTTATGCTACTTTTGCAAAAAGCTACAAACCGGTTGGTGTCAATGTAGCAGGACTTCCAACCAATTCAGCTGGTGCTCCTTTATTGGAACTTGCCGTAATTAAACCGGAAGAAGTAAATCATTACGAGGTTGGAGTAAAAACTTCTCCTTTTAAAAATTCAATTTTTAATCTGACGTTCTTTAATACTGATATTAAAAATTTCCAGACTAATGTTCAGGCAGCCGAATTGGGTGTAAACCGTGGTTACCTGGCCAATGCAGATAAAGTTCGTGTAAGAGGTGTTGAACTGGATGCAAGTTTTGTAGTGAGCCAGCATTTAACGATAAACGGAGCGGCAACTTACACAGACGGTAAATACGTTAAGTTTACAAATGCACCGCTTCCATTAGAAGAAACCGGAGCTGCTGTAGCTTTCAAAGATGTTTCAGGAACTGATTTACCCGGTGCATCAAGATGGGCTGGATCTTTAGGTGGTGAACTTTCTGATCATGCAAAATTCTTCGGAAATGCCGGTAAGGTTTTCGTAGCACTTGACTCTTACGCCCGCTCAGAATTCTCATCAAGTCCTTCTGCTTCAAAATATTTAGTAGTACAGGGTTATGCGATTTTTAATGCTCGTTTTGGTTTCCGTGCTTCTCAGGGATTATCCATTCATTTCTGGGGACGCAATCTTTTAAACAAAGATTATTATGAGCAATTATTACCGGCCGGAGGAAATACAGGACAATATGCAGGTGTTTTAGGGGATCAAAGAACTTATGGGATCACTTTGAAATACGCGCTGTAAAAATAGTTTTTTTGTTAATAGCAATTAACGGGATATGCCATCTAAAGCGTATCCCGTTTTTTATTTATGAAAATAAAGCCTTGAAAATCACAAAATACCTTTCAAAACGAAATTAAAAACCAATCTTAATTTCTATAAATGCATCCTGATTTGCATATATTCGCACCCTGAATGTATACAGATTAGATGAAATTTTTCCAAATAGTATTATTTTTAGGCCTCACCAGTTCCTTTTTGTCGGCTCAGACGAAGACGGATCAACAGACCCTAACCTGGATTCGGTACTACAACATTTTTCCTCTCACTGAAAAATGGGCCATTCATTCTGAATTTGATAACCGGAGTTTTATCAGTCCAATACATGAAAATCTTTTTGTTATCCGCCTACAAGGTCGTTACAGAGCTGCAAAAACAATAGATTTAGGAGGTGGACTTGCTTATTTTAGTGTCAACACACAAAATCCGCATGCTGATCCGGATTTTTCTGTTCCGGAATACAGAGGCCAGCAGGATATTACATTCATCCATGATATTGCAAAAATTACTTTCCATAATCGTTTTCAGGCCGAAGAACGTTTTATTCAAAAAGCCAATAAAACAGAATTACTGGACGATTTTTCTTTTTCTTTCCGATTCAGATACAGACTGCAGTCCATGTTTACGATATGGGAAAAAGAGAAACGAAGCATAAAAGGAAATATTTCCGATGAAGTTATGCTCAATTTAGGAAAAGACAATAAACGAAATACCTTCGATCAAAATCGTATTTACGCTGCCTTACGTTATCATTTCAATCCTAATCTGGGATTAGAAATTGGGTATTTAAAAAGCTTCCAGAGACGTTCAAGCGGTATCGATTTCTACGATCGTGACATTATCAGATTTACTGTCTATCACAGAATCAACCGAAAAACAAAAGCTTAAAAACTTACATTTCTCTTTGTTTTCTTTTTGATTCTTTTTCTTTAGAGACAAAATTTCCAATTTTATAAGAAAGCGAAAACATCACATATCTCTTTAAAACGGTATTTTCCTCATCACGAATTGAAGTTGCCGAAATGGTTCTTACAGCACTCTGATTCTGATTCAGGATATCATACACTTTTACTTTTGCGTACACTTTCTTATCGAAAAACCCATATGACAAACTGGTATTCCACAGATAAAAATCCTTCTTGAAATCACCTGAAATGTTTGAATTGTAATTGTACCCAAAGTCATTACCAAAAATCAGATTTGCCGGCCAGTAGGAAGTCGTCTGCAAATTGATTCTGTGCACTACATTTGAAGTCGCATCTCTGGTAAAGTTCTCATATTTACTTTCATTATAAGACAAACTGTACGATGGCGAAATTGTAAGCAGTTCCCCATACTCGTAAGTAAGATATACTTTTGGTGTTACGGCTGTTGATTTAGCATTATAAATGACCGCATTTGTATAGCCTTTATCAAAAGAATAACTTCCGTTGATTCCGAATCCATATCTCAAAACGTGGGCATCTCTTTTTATAGATTGATTCCAGTTTGCACCAACAGAAGCAATATAAGTTCCTGAAATATTAGCATAGGTTGTTGTTCTTTTACCGCTGTCATCATAAACGGAAGTCGAAACCACATCATTATTATAGTAATCTCCTTTTAAATATACACTATAACCGGAACGCGTGCGGAAATCGAAATTCTTAAAATCGATGCTCGCCGAATTCTTTTCAACAGGATTCAAATCCGGGTTACCAATCAGGGTATTTAATGGATTGGTCAGATTCAGAACCGGCATTAATTGTACAGCAGACGGAAGCGCATTTGAATAATCGTACTTGAAAGTCAGGTTTTTCGATCGGCTGAATTTATACCTAAGCTGAACATTTCCAAAAGGCAAAGCATATTTTTTATTCAGGTCCGTCTCATTATTCAGGTATAAAGAGTAATTATCGTATCCAATAATAGAAGTTCTCGAATTCATGTTAAGCGTAAACTTACTTTTCTGCCAGGTAATTCCAAATTTTGGGCTAACGGAATTTTGACTTGAAGTGGTATAATTTGTCAGGGACTCATTCAGATCTGTATAAGAATTGGACGCTGCATTAAAATTAAAAGTTTTAGCATCATTTACAGTGCTCGACCAGTCAAAATCAGAACCAAATCTTATTCTTAGCGAATCCGTTACCGGTTCTGTATATTCAACATCAAAAGAATAAGCATCAGAGCTGCTGTTGTTTTTGCTATTCTGATTTCTTTCATCGTTGGGTTTATTGTCCTGATAAAAAAGAGTCTCAGAAACATTAAATCCATTTGAGTCACTTCTCGAATTGCTGTTATTGAAAACCACACTCAGGTTACGTGATTTTTTCTCAAAAGCTTTATTAAAATTGATACTGTTTGTAAAATTTGTATTTGAACTTTCGCTGTAAGAATCCGATGTACTTTGGTTTAACGATTGTCCATTTTCGTCTTCAGAGAAACTCGAAGAAGAGGAATCGCTATTGGAATGTGATTCACTCACTTTCGGAGCCACAACAAGTCGTGTCGTTGGGTTTATTTTATATTCTAATTCAAAATTAGCATTGTTTCCGGTATTTTCACTCCTGGTCTTAGAATCCGCCGAAGTCAGAATATTCCCTGTTGGCAGAAAACTAATCTGATCGGACTTGCTATCGTTTTTATTTACGGAATTCGAAAAATTGTAACTGCTCATAAACTCCAGATCCTCCGTCCAGTCATCGGAATAATTAATTCCGGCCAGATTCGATTGTGTGATTCCCCTTCCGCCACCGGAGCTTTTAGAACTTGTTTTGCTATTTCTTCCACCCCCCATATTATCAAACACCTCATCCTGTGAAAAACCACTGGAGTTAATGTTATTTGATGAGGCCAGAACACTTATCTTTTGTTTGTTTTTAAAGAAATTCATAATCAGACTGCTTTCATAGCGGTCATCAGACCCATATCCCCCGAGAACTTTCCCGAAGAAACCTTTATTTTTCTTTTCGTCGATGGTGATATTGATACTCGAATAATCTGATGTCGATTCCTGTTTGGAGAGTTCTTCTTTTTTGGTTTTAAAATCCGAAACCTGGATTTTCTTTATAATTTCTGCAGGCAGGTTTTTTAAGGCAATGGCACCGTCTTTATCGAAAAATGTTTTTCCATTGACCAGAAGCTGGGTTACTTCCCTCCCGTTTACGGTAATCTTCCCATCGTTGTCGACGTCGAAACCGGGCAATTGTTTCAATAAGGTTTCAACATTAGAATCCGGACGGACTTTATACGAAGCCGCATTAAACTCTAAAGTATCTTTTTTGATGGTAATGGGTGGCGCTTCCGTTTTGATTACCACATTATCTAAGGCATTCACACTTTCAAGCAAATATAACTTTCCGAAATCCTTACTTTCCTGAAGCCCTTTTTCTTCTTCATAATAAGGCTGATAACCCAAATAGTTTACTTTTAAGAAAACAGGTTTATCGTATTTTTTGGTATTGATGCTGAAAAAACCATTTTTGTCGGTCGTGGCATATTCCAGGATGGTAGAATCTTTTACAGTTGTAAAATAAACCGTAGCCATCTCCAAAGGCAGTTGGGTATTGAGATCAACAACGGTTCCTTTAACAATGATATTATTCTGGGCATTTGCCAAATAACACAAAAGGAAAAGCAGTACTAAAGAATATAATCTGGTCATAAAATTGGTTAGTTAGAACAGTAAGACTGAAAAAGACCTAAAAGGTTTAATTGTGTTTTTCACATTTATCCGGATATGGTGCCGGTAAAATTTCCAAAACCTTTTTAAACGATATTGATTTCCATAAAAAAAGTCCCAAAAACGGGACTTTCTTTTTATTTCTCTCTGATATAAATATCGATTGGCACTCCTGAAAAATCCCAATTTTCTCTAATCTTATTTTCAAGATATCTTTTATAGGGTTCCTTAACGTATTGTGGCATATTGGCAAAAAACACAAACTGTGGTGTTAATGTTGGCAACTGCATACAATATTTAATTTTCACATATTTCCCTTTTGTTGCCGGTGGCGGATAAGCTTCAATCACTTTCAACATATATTCGTTGAATTTTGAAGTAGGAATTCTTTGTTTTCTGTTATCAAAAACCTGAACAGTAGCTTCCAGTGCTTTCAACAAACGTTGTTTCGTTAAAGCCGAAACAAACAAAATTGGCACATCCGTAAAAGGCATTAATTCTTCTCTGATTTTTGCTTCGTAATCACGTGTAGACATGGTATCTTTTTCTACCAAATCCCATTTGTTTACTAAGATTACAACACCTTTACGGTTTTTTTCTGCCAACCAGAAAATACTCTGATCCTGACCTTCAAACCCACGGGTTGCATCAATTATCAAGATACAAATATCTGCATGCTCAATGGCACGAACCGAACGCATTACAGAATAAAATTCCAAATCTTCCTTAACCTTAGCTTTACGACGGATTCCCGCAGTATCAACCAGATTAAACTCAAAACCAAAACGGTCAAATTTTGTATCAATCGCATCACGGGTAGTTCCTGCAATATCGGTTACCATGAAACGTTCTTTACCAATTAAGGCATTGATAAAACTTGATTTCCCAGCATTTGGACGACCTACAACAGCAAAACGGGGTAATACAACCTCTTCCTGAACAGGTTCCGGTTTTACCGGGAAAGATTCGATTAATGCATCTAATAAATCACCCGTTCCACTCCCTGAAATACTTGCAAATGTGAAATAATCTCCTAAACCAAGGTTATAAAACTCAAGAGCATCTTTTTCACGCATGGCATTATCTACCTTATTTACAGCCAATAAAACCGGCTTTGTAACTTTACGTAACAAACGGGCAACAACATCATCCATTGGTGTTATTCCTTCCTCAACATCTACTACAAAAATAATAACATCGGCTTCGTCGATAGCCAATTCTACTTGTTTACGGATTTCGCCTTCAAAAACGTCATCAGATCCACGAACATAACCTCCGGTGTCAATAACCGAAAATTCCTTTCCGTTCCATTCACTTTTTCCGTAATTTCTATCTCTGGTAACTCCAGAAACGGAGTCCACAATGGCCTCTCTTCTTTGTATCAGCCTATTAAAAAGGGTTGATTTCCCTACATTAGGTCTTCCTACTATCGCAACAATGTTATTCATCTTTTTGAATTTTAGATCTTAGATTTTAGATTTTAGATTCTGTTTTAAACAAAATCATATAAATTGTAAATCCAAAATACTGTATTTTAATTTTTTGCAAAGGTAGTTAAAAAAGTGGCTAAGTCGCTAAGTTTCTAAGTACCTAAGTTTTTTGATTGTTTTAAGGGGTTGTTTAAGGTTTGACGTTCCAAAACTTGAAACTTGAAACTTTAAACCTGAAACAAAAAAACTTCTTCTTTTTATTGATTGTATCCGAAACGTTTCAACATATTTGCGTTGCTTCTCCAGTTTTTATTCACTTTTACAACCAGTTCAATGTGAATTTGTTTTCCGAAGAATTTCTCTAAATCAGCACGGGAGTCCACTCCTACTTTTTTCAGAGCCGCACCTTTATGCCCGATGATGATTCCTTTTTGTGTTTCGCGTTCCACCATAATTATAGAGCGGATTCTGATAATATTTTCATCTTCAAAAAATTCTTCAGTTACGATTTCAACAGCGTATGGAATCTCTTTACTGTAATTCAATAAGATTTTTTCACGGATGGTTTCGTTTACAAAAAAACGTTCCGGTTTGTCTGTCAGCTGATCTTTAGGATAATAGGCAGGAGACTCCGGAAGCAAATCGATAATTCTGGTAAAAACTTCCGGTACATTAAAATTCTGCAAAGCCGAAATTGGAAAAATCTCTGCATTTGGCACTTTAGCCGTCCAGAATGCTACCTGCTCTTCTAACTGTTCCTGATTTGAATTGTCGATTTTATTCAACAATAGTAAAACCGGGATTTTTGCATGAATAATTTTATTAAAGAAAGCTTCGTCTTTTAAGTCCTGCTCTCCTATCTCAACCATATAAACTAAGATATCAGCATCCTCAAATGCGGATTTCACGAAGTTCATCATCGATTCCTGCATTTCATAGGCCGGTTTTATGATCCCGGGAGTATCCGATAATATAAGTTGAAAATCTTCGCCATTTACGATTCCAAGGATACGATGGCGTGTTGTTTGTGCTTTTGATGTAATGATTGATAATCTTTCTCCAACAAAGGCGTTCATCAATGTTGATTTTCCAACGTTTGGATTCCCGATGATGTTTACAAAACCTGCTTTATGTGACATTTGTGTAGTAATTTATTGTGCAAAGGTAGGCATATCAAGTCAATACAGAAAATAAAACATTTTTTAAAGTTTTCGTTGCATTTCTAAAAAAACGACGTATCTTTGCACCCGAAACATCGCGGGATAGAGCAGTAGGCAGCTCGTCGGGCTCATAACCCGAAGGTCACAGGTTCGAGTCCTGTTCCCGCTACTAAGAGAAAAAGCTTCAGAGAAATCTGGAGCTTTTTTTTGCTTTACGCTAAAACGTAAAAAGCATGGAACTTTTACGATCAACCCTTATATCTTTTATCAGGTTTACAATTTCTAAAAAACAAAAAAAATGCGTAAAAGTCAAAGAAATTTACGCTGCTTGTCATAAGGAAGACTTCGGAGAGCGGAGGGATTGTCAACGCTATCTGCATGAAAGCGTCTTCAAATCTTGAAAAAAATATTTCATAAACAGCTTAGTAACACCACAAAAAAACTACTTAAAAAATTAAGAAGTTTTTTTATTTTCATTATTTGTAAATTGTTACGAGCGAGATGCTCCAACTCAATAA
>JBDTNT010000299.1:0-12685 GCA_039933615.1 Flavobacterium sp.
ATATATATAAATGTCTAAATCTCAAAATGAACATACTGTACAAATTGTGATTAGAAAAGAATGCGTGAAAATGAATTGAAAGGAGCAGGATTTTATTTTTATTGGAGAGAATTTCTCTCCAATAAAAATAAAATTAAACCTGATATAAATCCTCCGCTTGAAAGAAGAAACTGAAAGAGACGGAGGCTTAATTAATAAAGGCCTTACTATGCGAAATAAAAACAGCCGTCATTCGTTTTCTCCTCAAAGAAAACAACAACGTAAAAACTGTACATAATATAGTAGTCACCATGAGTGAAAATTTATTTTTGATTTGTAAAGTAACTTTAAACTGAACTGTTATTTCCATTTAATATTACAGCCAACACTCGGTTTTTGAGGTTCTTTCAGACTTCTGTTGTAAATAAGCGCATCTATGGCACTGCGCAAATCACTTCCGCTTAAAGGTATTCCGTTGTTGGGTCTCGAATCATCCAATTGTCCGCGATAAAATAAACGGTCACTATTGTCAAATAGATAAAAATCCGGAGTGCACGCAGCATCGAAAGCTTTGGCAACCTCCTGAGTTGAGTCAAATAAGTACGGAAAATCTATTTTATTCTGAAAAGCAAATTCGGTCATCATTGCCGGAGAATCCTGAGGAAATTTTTCAATATCATTGCTCGAAATGGCTATTACGCCAATTCCCTGTACACGATAATCATTGGCAATCATGATAATTTCACTGAGCACATGAAGTACGTAAGGGCAATGGTTGCATATAAAAACGACAAGAGTTCCTTTTGATCCTTTCAAGTCTTCAAACGAATAGATATCATTCGAATTGGTGTCTTTGAGTCTGAAGTGAGGAGCAATAGTGCCAAGAGGCAACATGTTTGAAGGAGTTTGTGACATTTTATACAGAATTGATTACTCAAAAATAACCTTTAAATTCTTTAAAAAAAAGCACAAGAGTATTAAAAAAATATCCAAAGAGTTAAGGCATACCTTAAATTACTCTCTGGATATTTTATATGTGAATTATGAATTTAAGAAATTCAGTAAATCATTGTTTAGTTTTTCTCTTTCTGTGTAGAATAATCCGTGTGGTGCGCCTTCATAAACGATATAAATATTATCACGAATACCTTCAGCGGCTTTCTTTGACGTAAGATCAATCGGAACAATTTTATCATCATCTCCGTGAATGATTAATGTCGGAACTTTTACAAAATTCAGTTCGTCCCTGAAATCGGTGAACGAAAATGATTCAGCACATTTCAGGGTTGCTCTTGGAGATGCAACCGAACAAAGATTCCTGTAATATTCCAACAAAGGCGTACTTAATGGTTTGTTGATGATATTCACACCGAAAAAAGTTTTTCCGAAATTATCTATAAAAGAAATCCTGTCTTCTTTTATGGCATTTGCAGTCGTCTCACTTTTTTCTTTTGGATGTCCGTCAGGATTGTCATTAGTCTTTAATAAAAAAGGAATAACAGAAGAAATCAAGGCAGCTTTTGAAACTCCTTTTCCGCCATGACGGCTAAAATAACGAACTACCTCGCCGCCACCCATAGAAAAACCTACCAGTGTAGCGTCTGTTAATTCCAATTGTTCAATAATTTCCTGTAAATCATCCGATAAAGTATCATAATCATAACCATCCCAGGGTTGTGATGATTTACCAAACCCACGACGGTCATAAGCAATTACCCGGAAACCATTGCTCACCAGAAAATCGATTTGATATTCCCACATTTCATTTGAAAGTGGCCACCCATGAATAAGAATTACAGGTTTTCCCTGACCATAATCTTTTACATACAATCTTACGTTTTGGGCAGTTTCTATATATTTATCGGTATGAACCTGTTTTAAATTAGACTCAAAATCTTTCTGTGAAAGTGTTGAATTTTGCTGTGAAAGTGTTGAGTTGATGCTATTATTTTCCATTTTTGTATCTTTTTAAGGTTTACATAATTCTCTCTGTTGTAAAATTAGAAGTTAGCTTAAAAAACAGGTTATAGAATTAGTGGTAATACTTACAAAATTAATAGGTTTGCAAATACTAAATAATTTATATACAAATATGGATTTAACCTGGAATGAATTTGAAAGAACCGATATGCGTGTCGGAACAATATTGGAAGCAAATGACTTTCCTGAAGCCAGAAAACCGGCTTATCAGCTTACGATTGATTTTGGTGCAGAAATTGGCATCCGGAAATCATCGGCACAAATTACCAAACGATATTCAAAAGAAGATTTGATTAACCGTCAAATTGTTGCTGTAGTTAATTTTCCTAAAAAACAGATAGGTAAATTTATGAGCGAATGCCTGGTTCTTGGTGCAGTAGGACAAGAGGGTGATGTTATTTTGTTAGCCCCCGATTTTAAAATTGAGAATGGGTTGAGGATTGGATAGTTTTTTAGTCTTAGTTTTCAGTCTCAGTTTTGGAATATAAACTGAAACTGAAAACTGAAAAACTATTTCAAACTGTTAATTTTTGCAACTAATTGTTGTAAAAACAATTGTCCTTCTTCCCAATATTTTAAATCTGAATCGGAATTGATGTGTCCTTGTTGTCCGACATTGACGAAATCACTTCCCCACATTTCTGCTAAATATTGTTTTCTTTCAAATGAAGCATAAGGATCATTCTCACTAGCGACTACAATTGACGGAAAGGGTAATTTTGAAGTTGGTATTGGAGAAAAATTCCTAACGGATTCAGGTGTGTGCTGAGGTGAATCTACATCGGCCGGAGCGACCAATAAAGCTCCGACAACATTTTTGTTGCTATTGGAAGCTGCCCAGTGCAACACTAAAGAAACAGCTAAGCTATGAGCTACAAGAATGGTTGGACTGTCTAATTTAGAAATTTCTTCCTTTAATCTTTCGAGCCATTCCTCTCTGATTGGTTCGTCCCAATTGTCCTGAACGATACGTTTTGAATTTTTAAATTTTTCATGCCAAAAGGTTTGCCAGTGTTTTTCGCCTGAATTTCCCAGTCCTGGTAATATTAATAAGTTTGTTTCCATTGCCGTGGATTTTAAATTAATTTATTTGGTGTGTTCTTTTATAATTCGGTTTACTTCATTCAAAAGTAATGGAAAAGCGGGCTCAGTCATTCCGTGACCGTAGCCGTCCAATTCAAAAAGTTTGGTTTGTTTATGTCCGGCAAGTTTCATCATGCGTGCCATATAAGCGTTTTCTTCATAGCGTCCTAACATTTCGAGTTCGCGGTCTCCGGTAATTAATAGAAGTGGAGGAGCATCAGCGCGTACATAAAAAAGCGGTGCAAAAGCATCAATTGTGGGTTGTGTATCCGGAATTCCGTTTTCTCTTCTGATTTCAAAGTGAGTAATACACTGACCGCTAAACGGAATAAGACCTGCAATTTTATTGGCATCAATTCCTTCTTTTTGCAGCCATTTTTTATCCAGGCCTATCATTGCAGCCAAATATCCTCCCGCAGAATGCCCTGAAACAAAAATCAGCGAAGAATCACCTCCGTAATTTCTGATGTTTTTAAATGCCCAGGCAACAGCGGCGGCGGCATCTTCGATACATTTTTCGGCTTTAACTTTTGGTGATAATCTGTAGTTTACTCCAATAACAGCAAAACCTTTATTTTTTAACGCTTCCGGAATTTCCTTGCTTCCTCCCGTTAATCCTCCGCCATGGAACCAGACAATAGTGGCGAAATTTTTATTGTTCTTAGGATAATAAATGTCCAGTACGCAGCGTTCGTTAATATAACTGTCATTTTTATTGGTTGCTGCGTCGTAATATTGAATGTTAGATTTTGTTTCATATTCTGTTTTTTGGGCAAAAACAGTCATTCCAATAAAGAAGAAATAGAGAAGAGGAAATATTTTTTTCATTATTATGAATTTAAAACAGAGATTTAAATATATAAAAAAAGTCCAAAATGCAGGACATGTTGGACTCGTACTTTTTAAAAAGTTATTTGGGACTAAATATCGTCAAAATCAATATCAGTAAAGCTTGATCTTTGTCCTTCAGGTTTATCAGAACCGTATTCTTTTTTAAAATCCTTTTGATGTCTTTCTGAAATTACTTCTTCGCCTTTGTGGTTCAAGACATATGAAGTCATTTCTTCCAGTATTTCAGCAAAAGCACCAAAATCTTCTTTGTATAAGTAAATTTTGTGTTTTTTAAAGTGAAAAGAACCGTCTTCTTCTGTAAATTTTTTGCTTTCGGTAATCGTGATATAGTAATCATCAGCTTTGGTAGCTCTCACATCAAAGAAATAAGTTCTTCTCCCTGCTCGTAATACTTTAGAAAAAATCTCTTCTTTTTCTAACATGTCATTTTCTCTCATAATACGTTCTATCATTTTTGGAATTAATAGTACTCAAAAATCATAAAAATTTATCTATTACGCAACAATTAAAGTAATTCTTTTTCCGAAAGTTGTTTTAAATATAACGATGAATAATAACCCTCCTGATTTATTAATTGATTATGAGAGCCTTGTTGTATGATTTTACCGTCTTCTAAAATGATTATTTTGTCGGCATTTTTTGCAGAAGAAACCCGATGACTGACTATTATTGTAGTTTTATTTTTACAAATTTCAAACAAATTATTCAGGATTGTTTCTTCTGTTTCTGTGTCCACAGCAGACAAACAATCGTCAAAAAGTAAAATGGCCGGATCCTTTATAATGGCTCTGGCAATAGAAACACGTTGTTTCTGTCCTCCTGAAAGTGTGATTCCTCTTTCTCCTAAAATAGTGTCATACTGCTTA
This sequence comes from Flavobacterium sp., assembly GCA_039933615.1. Taxonomy (GTDB): domain Bacteria; phylum Bacteroidota; class Bacteroidia; order Flavobacteriales; family Flavobacteriaceae; genus Flavobacterium. The sequence goes on from JBDTNT010000299.1 coordinate 4,761, forward strand.
TTGAAAGCAATGATATTATCGTGAACTACAGCATTTTTGGCTGCTTCAATCACTTCTTCGTCAGTGGCGTTCTGATTACCAAATTTGATGTTGTTTTTGATAGTATCCGAAAATAAAAATGCATCCTGAGGAACAATTCCGATATTATTTCTTAAATCATTTAAGTTTAAAGTGCTAATTTCATTTTGATCAATTGTGATTTTTCCATCGGTAACATCATACAAACGGGAAATCAGAGATAATATTGTTGATTTTCCGGAGCCAGTTTTCCCCAGAATGGCTAAAGTCTCCCCTTTTTTTACGGTGAAGGTTACATTTTTTAGCGCTTTGATATTAGTGTCTTCATAGGTATAACTTACATCTTCAAAAGAAATTAAACCCTGAATATCGGATGAATTTTCATTGCTGTTTTTAATTTCCGGTTCGATTTTCAAAAATTCATTCAGACGTTTTTGTGAAGCTTCTGCTTCCTGAACCATTGATGAAACCCATCCCAAAGAGGCTACAGGCCAGGTTAGCATATTTACATATAAAATAAATTCCGCAATTGTCCCTATGTTCTGGATAGTCCCGTTGATGTACATAACGCCGCCAAAATAAATCACAACCAGATTACTGATTCCGATAAGCGCAATCATCAAAGGCCCGAAAAGCGATTGGACTTTTGCGAGATTTAAACTTTTGCTTTTGCTTTCATCGGCAAGAGCTACCATATTATTCTGATGTTGATTTTCTAAAGAATAGGCTTTAATTACCCGAATTCCTGAAAATATTTCCTGAGAAAAACTGGAAACTTTAGATAAATATTGTTGAAAAATAGTACTTCTTTTATTTATTTCAGAACTCAGTTTAAAAATGCAATAGGAGAGTACCGGCAATGGCAATATGGTATACAATGTCAGTAATGGCGATACATTATACATATAGATGATGACAATTGCAAAACGGATAAATGTATTTATAGTATACATTACTGCCGGTCCAACATACATACGTACTTTTGATACATCTTCACTAATCCGGTTCATCAGATCTCCGGTCCTGTTTTGTTTGTAGAAATTTTGTGAAAGGTTTTCATATTGTCTAAAGACTTCATTTTTCAAATCAAATTCAATATGACGCGACATTACTATCAATGTCTGACGCATTAAGAATGTAAGGAAGCCTGCTACAATGGTAGTGGCTATGATTAGCAATACATTATGAATTAAATCCTGATGATATGAATCTTTAATTATTTGGGATGCCTGATCAGCTTCAGGGAGTTTGTCGAATTTTTCTATTGCATTTAAAGACTTACTAATCAGCTTTGGAGTAAATAAGGAAAATATTTGTGCGATTATGGTGATTAAAATTCCTAGTGAAAAACTATATTTATATTTAATGAAATATTTGTTTAAATAGCGTAATTCTTTCATTTTTTTAAGATATTCAATGTTGAAATGTTATTGTTTTTATGTGTTACTTTAAATTAAAAGCAATGAAAAATGTAATTTAGTCAAAATAAACCGATTGCTAATTTGTTATTATAAAGATAAAAAAATAGCACATGTGTATTTTTTGTTTATGTTTGAGATGTCTTTTTGACAAATTCATAATTTAAACAAATAAATCGTAACGCTATGGATGCAACTTTTGCAACTGGAAAGGAACTTCAAAAAATGGATCCTGTTTTTGGTCAATTATCTTTTAACGATCACGAACAAATTGTATTTTGTAATGACAAAGATACAGGTTTAAAAGCAATTATTGGTATTCATAATTCAGTTATGGGGCCAGCTTTGGGAGGTACCAGAATGTGGAATTATAATACGGAATGGGAAGCTTTAAACGATGTTTTACGTCTCTCAAGAGGTATGACTTATAAATCTGCCATTACAGGACTTAATATTGGTGGTGGAAAAGCAGTAATTATTGGTGATGCCAAAACACAGAAAACACCAGAGTTAATGCGTAAGTTTGGTGAATTTGTTCACTCTTTAAGCGGAAGATATATTACAGCTGAGGATGTTGGAATGGAAACGAAAGACATGGATACTGTTAGAGATGTAACGCCTTATGTTACAGGAATTTCTGAAGAAAGAGGTGGTTCCGGAAATCCTTCTCCAATCACTGCTTACGGTGTTTATTTAGGAATGAAAGCGGCTGCAAAAAGTCAGTTTGGTTCTGATGTTTTAGATGGTAAAAAAGTTTTGGTTCAGGGAATCGGACACGTTGGTGAAGCTTTAGTAGAATATTTGACTAAAGAAGGAGCTAAGGTAACGATTACGGATATCAACGAAGAAAAATTATATGAAGTAGCTTCAAAATACAATGCTACAATTTATACAGGAGAAGATTTATATACAGCAGATGTTGATATTTATGCGCCATGTGCAATGGGAGCTACTATAAATGATGATACCGTAAACAAAATCAAAGCTAAAGTTATTGCTGGTGCTGCCAACAATCAGTTAGCAGATGAGAATATTCACGGAGCAAGATTATCAGAAAGAGGTATTTTATATGCGCCTGATTTCTTGATCAACGCTGGTGGAATTATCAATGTTTATGCTGAATTAGAGCATTATGGTAAAGCTGAAATCATGAGTAAAACCGAAAATATCTATAACACTACTTTAGAAATTATTGATTACGCCGCAAAAAACGGAATGACTACACACAAAGCAGCGCTTACAATTGCTCAAAACCGTATCGATCAAAGAAAAATCGAGAACAGTAAGAAATAATAAAACTTTATTTTATAGTTTAAAGTCTCAGTTTCAGTCCCGGTTTTCAGTATAGTCTGAAAACTGCGACAGAGACTGAGGCTTTTTTTTTAGAAAAGGTTTTCAACACGCGATGAAAACTCAGACTGCTACTAAAAACTGCGACTTCCTTTTTATATTAAAACTTAATTGGTTGCGAATTGTGTTTTTTATGGGATTAAATTTTAATATAAGCTCTTTAATTCTTAATTTTGCAGACTAATTTTTAAATGTTCTTACAAGGTGGTAAACAGAAGACACATACGCGTTAAGGTAATGCAGTCCATTTATGCAATGCATCAAAGCGGTTCTGACAATATGGAAAAAGAAGAGAAGTTTCTTTTTTATAGTATTGATAATATTCAGGACTTATATTTAATAATGCTATCTTCACTGATAGAGATTTGTAAAAAAGAATCTGTTTTTTTACATCTGTCAAGTAAAAAACATCTTGCAACTGCTGCAGAACGTAATCCAAATGAAAAATTTGTCAATAATAAAATTTTTCAATTACTTGCCGAAAGTAACTCCCTTAGCATCGCTTTAGAAAATCGTAAAATCAATAACTGGTCATTAAATGATGATTATATTTTATTGCTTTTAAATGATATCAAATCAAGTGAATTGTATGCAAATTACATGAGCACTTCTACTAACACATTTCAGGAAGACAGACAATTTATTGTTGATTTATTCGCTGATGTTATTGTGCCAAATGATAAATTGTATGAATATCTGGAAGACGATAAGTTAACTTGGGTTGATGATATTCCTGTTGTCAATACTCATATTATCAAACAATTGAAAGCAATCAAAACGGAGAACCCGGATGATTTCAGAGTGCCAAAATTGTATAAAGATGTTGAAGATAAAGACTTTGCAAAAGATTTGTTCAGAAGAACAGTTTTAAACGAAACAATTTTTGCAAAAGAATACGAAGATAAAACACCAAATTGGGATAGCGATCGTATTGCAGAAATTGATACGATTATTTTGAAAATGGCTATTTGTGAGTTTTTAAAATTCCCTTCAATTCCTGTAAAAGTAACTCTTAACGAATATTTAGAAATCGCTAAAGAGTATTCTACGCCAAAAAGCAGTATTTTTATCAACGGAATTTTAGATAATTTAGTTAAAGAACTGGAAGCCAACAAAAAGATGATTAAAGTTGGAAGAGGTTTGATGTAATTGAAAGTAAATTTCAATAACTGAGAATTCAAATTCCAAAAAGAATATTAATAATAAACAAAAAAAGAATTTAAATTATGGGACAATTAACTCAATTTGCGCCATTTCTATTAATGTTTGTAGTGATCTATTTCTTCATGATCAGACCACAACAAAAAAGAGCAAAAAACGAAAAAGAATTTGAAAGCACCCTGAAAGTAGGTGACAAAATAATCACAAAAAGTGGTTTTCACGGTAAAGTTGTTGAACTTGGTGAAACTTCTGTGATCATCGAAACAATGTCTGGAAAATTAAAAATTGAGCGTTCTGCAATCTCTTTAGAAATGAGTTCAGCTTTGAATAAAAAAGCGTAAGTTTTTTAAAAGCCAAAAAAATATAAATCCCAAATTCCAAAGTTGTAAAACGGGAATTTGGGATTTTTTTGTTTCATGCTTTTAGTTTGTCATTTCGACGAAGGAGAAATCGCACTAGAAACTCACACAAAGTTTGCAGAATAACGAGTGGGATTTCTCCTTCGTCGAAATGACAAAAATTGCGTATAAGTAGAATTTCGAATTTAAAAAAAATTGAATTTTATGATCGATATTTATCATTCAACCCAATATTTCCAAGAATCATCGGAATAACTTTTTCAATTCTTGATAACTTGGTTTTTTCCTGCTTGGCAGTTTCAATGTATTCTAAAAATTCATATTGCTTATAAGGAGAAAATTTCTTAAAAGCTTCCGCTAAAGCCGGATTTTGACTCATTTCTTTTTCCAGGAATTCAGAAACAATTACTTCTTTTTTGGCAGGTTTAATTATTTTTCCCTGCTTTTCATTTTCGATGGCTTCCAGAATATATTCCAAGACTTCGGTTTCGTTTATCTCTTCTTTGGAAGTAAACCGCCATTGACGCATGGATTTCGTTTTGTCTTCCTGAGCGTTGATTAGTCTTTTCTTTTCATCTTTCAAAAACACACCATTCAAAAACCAAATAGCAAAATAGCTTTTAAAGCCACCAATTCCGATAACATTTTTCTTGTTGTAAACATATATTGGGCCGCCCCATTTTATGGTTTCAATGAGTTCGGTTTTGTCAATAATTGATTTAAGAAAAAGTAGTTCCTCTTCCCAATTATTGACTTTGTCCCAAACGTGTTTTTTATCGGATGTCGGCTCCAATTGTTATCTTTTTTTTGCTTTTTCCGGTACATCAAAAATTCCTGGTACAGCAGTTAATTCAGCGATTTTTACAATCACATCAGTGGCTTTCTGAATGCTTTCAGCAGGAACATATTCATATTTCCCGTGAAAATTATGACCACCTGCAAAAATATTAGGACAAGGAAGTCCCATATAAGATAATTGCGAACCGTCTGTTCCACCGCGAATTGGTTTTATGATTGGTTTGATCTGTAATTCCCTCATTGCTTTTTCGGCAATATCAACAATATGTTTTACAGGAAGTACTTTTTCTTTCATGTTGTAATACTGGTCTTTTATTTCAGTGGTTACAATGTCTTCTCCAAATTGTTTGGCGAATTTTTTATTGATTTTCTTCGCAATTTTATCAATTAAGATTTTTCTTTTCTCAAACTTACTTTTGTTGTGATCACGGATAATAAGTTCTAAAACAGTTTCTTCAATGCTTCCCGTTAAATGATGAACATGGAAAAAGCCTTCGTAACCTTTCGTTTCCTGAGGTGTTTCCCCTTTCGGAAGTTCATTGATAAAATCATTTGCAATCAGCATCGAATTGATCATTTTTCCTTTGGCATAACCCGGATGAACGCTTTTTCCCCTGAAAGTAATTTTAGCTCCGGCAGCATTAAAATTTTCATATTCCAACTCACCAATCTGACTTCCATCCATTGTGTAAGCCCATTGGGCACCGAATTTTTCTACATCAAAATGATGCGCACCACGACCGATTTCTTCATCAGGTGTAAAACCAATTCTGATTTTACCGTGTTTGATTTCAGGATGCTGGACAAGATATTCCATAGCAGAAACAATCTCGGTAATTCCGGCTTTGTCATCAGCACCTAAAAGTGTCGTTCCGTCAGTTGTGATAATCGTCTGACCTTTATACTGTAATAAGTCTTTGAAGTAATTTGGGGATAAAATAATGTTTTTTTCAACATTCAAAACAATATCTTTTCCGTCGTAGTTTTCAATGATTTGAGGTTTTACATTGGCACCGCTAAAATCCGGTGAAGTATCAAAATGAGAAATAAAACCAATTGTAGGGACTTCATGATCAACGTTACTCGGTAAGGTTGCCATGATATATGCTTTGTCGTCTATAGTGACATCCTGTAATCCAATTGTTTTTAGTTCTTCGACTAATTTATTGGCAAGATTCCATTGTTTTTCTGTACTTGGAGTAGTTTTTGAGTTCGGATCAGACTCTGTATCGATTGTTACATAACTGATAAAACGATCTATAATGTGTTGCATTTCTTTTATTTTTAGCAAATATAGACATTTTTCTTAGCGGTATATTGCCGTTCGGAATATCTAAATTCAAATAAAAAAGGATTCCGGTTGTTGTAGAATCCTTTTCGTGTTAATTTTTAGATGCTTTTGACACATCTGAATCCAAGATGGTTGGCAGCAGATCTGATTTCTCCTTTTCCCCTTGTACCGACCATATATCTTGTACAGTACTGATCAGTACATAAAAAGGAACCACCACGATGTACTCGTTTCTTTTCTGGATCTGCAGGATTGTTATAAGTCTCCGGCCCCTGAGGATTTTTAGCTACTTTACCGTCTTTGCTTAATTCAGTATAATAAGAAGGACTATACCAGTCGTTTACCCATTCCCATACATTTCCTGCCATATCATATAAGCCGTATGCATTAGGTTCAAACTGAGCTGTGGGAGCAATACCTTTGAAACCATCTTCTCCTGTATCTCCATCTTTAACGGGAAAGTGTCCCTGATATATATTGGCCTGAAATTTTCCATTTAGTTTTAATGTATTTCCCCAGGCATATAAGTTTCCGGTTTTTCCACCTCTGGCTGCAAACTCCCATTGGGCTTCAGTTGGTAATCTTTTTCCGGCCCATTTTGCATAAGCGGCAGCATCTTCATACGTAATTTGTACCACGGGATATTTTTCTTTTCCTTTTATGGAACTTTCGGGTCCCAGAGGATGTTTCCAGTCAGTTCCTCCTATGTATGCCCACCACTGAAGAAAATCATTCAGGTTTACAGCTGCCGGTGTCGGTGAAAATAGTACAGAACCGGCAATTAAATTTTCTGTCGGAGCATCCGGAAATTCTTCCTGAGTTGGCTTTTGCTCAGCAACAGTTATATAGCCTGTTGCTTTTACAAATTTTGCATATTCTTCATTGGTGACTTCGGTTTCATCCATAAAATAGCCATCAACATAAACACGATGAATAGGAGCGGCATCTCTTGTAACGCCTTTTATGCTGCATAAACTTTCATCTTCAACATTGCTGCCCATCGAAAATTCTCCACCTGGAATCCAAACCATTCCTTTTGGCGCTTTGGATGGAGCTGGGATTCTGTTTTCGATTGTAGGCTTGAATTCTGATTCTCCATTCATAATTGGAGTTTCTGCACAATCTATTGCTGTCGTTTTTTCTTTTGGGTAACCGAGTTTTGTAAAACCGTATGTAATTGAAATGACAGCTATTGTCAGAATAGTGAATATCCGATAAGTTTTATTTTCCATTAGTGCATTTTTTTATTTGAAAGTGATTCTTTTATAATTGAATAAGAAATGATTTAGAAAAAAACAACCTTTCGAAGATGATTTTATTCAAAGATATAAAAATTCTACTTTGTCTATAGAGTAAATAGTTTTTATGTCAATTATTTTAGTTTTTCGATAAAAGAAGCGCTATTTGAAATAGAAATTTTCTGTTTCTACGACATTGAGTGATTTTTTTACAGAATATGAGAAAATAACAGAATCAGAAATAGTGGTGTTTGTTTTTAATTTTTCATCCACAGCAGGAATTAAAACATTT
>JBDTNT010000300.1:0-7315 GCA_039933615.1 Flavobacterium sp.
AAATCAAGGTTGGGGTTTCTGTTTCTAAAAAATACTTCAAAAAGGCCGTTGACCGTAATTACTTTAAACGGGTCTTGAGAGAAACATACCGATTGAATAAAAATCTGCTTTGGGATAACCTGCAAGGTCCATATTCCTTCATGCTTTTTTATCAGAGCAAAGACCGATTGTCTTATGATGAAATCAATACCAAAACCATTCAGTTGTTTGAGAAATTTTTGCTTCAGGTAAACAAAACGAGCGATTCTGAGAATAAAACTGAATTATAGTTTATAAAACACAAGTTTATTTATCAGATTAGATAAAAAAATATAAAAAAATTGTAGTTTTAGCTCTAAATTGAAATTTTATGCGACATATTTTCTATTTATCCCTTTTGGTTCTGTTTTTTTCAAGTTGCAGTAAACATGCAGAAAACAGAGACTCTGACTATAAAAGCGAAGTTTCCGCAATAACAATGTCAGCTCCTGCATCACCGTCTGAAGATGAAGCCGCAATTCCGCAAAAAATAATCAAATATGCCAGCTTAAAATTTGAAACGAATGATATCGAAGATACATTCAAAAAAATCCAGTCCGCAGTTACGGAAAGTCATGCTACCATACAATCTGATTCTGAAGGAAAAAATGACAATTCGCTGTACAGAAATATAACGGTTCGTGTTCCGAGCCAGAATTTTGACCTTTTTTTACAATCCATTTCGAAAGGTGTTTCCTATTTTGACCAGAAAGACATTTCATCTGAAGATGTAACAGAACAATATATTGATTTGAATTCCCGGTTAAAGACAAAACAAAAACTGGAAGAACACTACATTGAAATCTTAAAGAAAGCCAATAAAATAAGTGAAATATTAGAAATTGAAAAGCAGATTTCAGCCATTCGCGAAGAAATTGAATCCAAACAAGGCCAGTTGAAATATTTGGAAAGCCGTGTTTCCGAAAGCAGGATTTCAATTGAATTTTACAAACCTATTGCTGAAAAGCAAAGCATTAAAATATCCTATGGTTCCAAAATACTAACTGCTATACAATCCGGATTTTTCGAATTATCAGGTTTATTCATCTGGATCATAAGTGTCTGGCCCTTTATTATATTATTCGGCGTATTAGCCTATTACATTAGAAGAAGATTTAAAAGAAAAAAAACATAACCCATGTATCCTTATTTTAAAAAGAAATTCATCATTCCTGCTCTTGCGGCCGGATTTTTATTTATCGGAACCAGTTTCAAAGACGACTTTTTTGAAATAGCCAAACAAATTGAGATTTTCACTACTTTATTCAAAGCTGTAAATACCAATTATGTAGACGAAACAAATCCCGGAGATTTGATGGATAAAGCCATAAAAAGCATGCTGGGAAGTTTAGATCCTTACACAGTTTACTTTAACGAACAGGATGTTGTAAATTTCAAAATCAACAATACTGGCGAATACACCGGAATTGGCGCAATGATAGCCCGAAAAAAAGACCGGCTAATTGTTCGTGAACCTTATAAAAATTATCCGGCCGACAAAGCCGGACTAAAAGCAGGTGATGAAATTATTCAGATTGGTGATGTTTTAATTGCCGATTTCAAGGATGATACCTCGCAATTATTAAAAGGAACTAAAAACACGAAAATAAGTATCAAATACCTCCGTCAGGGAAAACCTTATACTACCGAAATTGTATTGGATGAGGTTGATATTAAATCGGTTCCTTTCTTCGGAAAAATAGATGATAAAACCGGTTATATTGTTTTGGCTCACTTTAGCAGAAAAGCTTCTGCCGAAGTAAAAAGTGCTTTAGAAAAATTAAAAGCAGACGGAGCAAAACAGATTGTACTTGATTTAAGAGGAAATCCGGGAGGTTTATTAAACGAAGCGATTGATATTTGTAATCTGTTTGTTCCAAAGAACGAAGTCATCGTAACTACAAAATCAAGGATTGAAAAACACAACAATACTTATAAAACGCAAAAAGAACCGGTAGATACCGAAATACCTCTGGCTATATTAGTAAACGGAAGAAGTGCATCAGCATCTGAAATTGTTTCCGGAGCCCTTCAGGATTTAGATCGTGCTGTAATTCTGGGGAGCCGCAGTTTTGGAAAAGGATTGGTACAACGCTCTGTTGACCTTACTTATGGAACGCAATTAAAAGTGACTATTTCCCGCTATTATACTCCTTCCGGCCGTTGTATCCAGGCTTTGGATTATGCTCACAAAGACAAAAATGGCGTAGCTCAAAAAACAGATGCTAAAAACTTTAATGCTTTTAAAACCCGAAAAGGAAGAACCGTTTATGATGGCGGTGGTGTTTTACCGGACATTGAATTGGAAGAAACCAAAATGAGCCCCATTACCAATGCATTATTGAAAAACGACGGAATCTTTGATTATGCAACTTCGTATTATTATAAAAACCCAAATTTAGGAGATAAAATCCCTGTTCTGACTGATACGGATTATACTAATTTCAAACAATATTTAAAAACCAACAAAATCAGTTTTGATACCGAAACTGAAGTCGCTTTGAAAAACACTCTTGCCGCCGCCAAAAATGAAAAAATAGATGAAACAATTGCAATGGAATATCAGCAATTGCTAAATGCCCTTGAAAAAAGTGAAACCACTTTATTGGATAAAAACCAAAAAGAAATTAAAAACCTGATTGAGGAGGAACTTATAAAAAGATACCAGTATCAGGAAGGTTTGTATCAATATTACATTAAAAATAATTCAGAAATTAAGAAAGCGGTGAACGTTTTAAATAATCAGACTGAGTATAAAACGATTTTAAAAATGTAAAAAAAATGAAAATTTGTAAAGTTCTGTTTCTTTTCTTTATTTTCAACTTGTCAGCACAACAGAAACCCGTTGAAACGATCTATTTTGATTTCGACAAGTTTGATCTAACGGAACAGCAAGCAGATGTTGTTACCAATTTTATAAAAACAATTGATACCTCCAAAGTAGAATCCATACAGATATATGGTTATTGTGATGACCGCGGTAATGACGAATACAATTTCCGATTATCAAACAGTCGTGTCAATACCATTCAGGAATTACTGGTTTTACATGGCTTTAATCAGAGTAAAATAGTTATTCTTGAAGGAAAAGGCCGTGTTATCATAAAACCGGATACAGTAGAAAACCTGCACGAAACCCGCTCCCAAAACCGGCGGGTTGACTTAATCGTAGTGAAACGCAACAGTTATGGAAAAGGGATTCACAACTCCTTTAAAGATAAACTAAAAGTCGGCGATAAAGTCTGTCTCGAAAACATCTTATTTGACATCGGAAGCTCCAGGTTAACTCATAATTCAAAAAAAGAATTAGACAAAATTGCCAGCATCCTTCAGGACAAAAAAACATTACAATTTGAAATTCGCGGCCATGTCTGCTGCACTCCCGAAATTTACAGCGACGGAATTGACAAAGCCACCAATGAAAGAAGGCTTTCCTGGAATCGTGCCAAAACCGTTTTCATCTATTTAATGGATAAAAAAATCTCCAAAAGCAGAATGACTTTCCAGGGCTGTGGTAATAAATATCCACTGGGAAGAGGGGATAATCTAGACAGGCGCGTGGAGTTTTTTATTACTAAGATATAGCTTATCCTCGCTGCATTTCAATATGTGGAATATCATCTTCCAGATACATTTCACTGGTCTGAACAAAACCATGGCTTTCGTAGAATTTCTTTAAGTATAACTGTGCACCAATCGTTATTTTATCTTTACCAAAGTTAGATCTTATTCCTGCAATGGCTTCACGCATTAAATCGTGGCCCCATTTTTTATCGCGATAATTGGCATCAACTACAACTCTGCCGATTGAAGCATCGTCAAAACTGATTCCTGCGTCGAATATACGGGAGTAAGCAACAATTTTCCCATCATATTCACCAATCAGGTGAAGGGCAAGTTTGTCTTTGCCGTCAAGGTCCAAATAAACGCAATTTTGCTCTACTACAAAGATCTCACTTCTTACTTTGAGTAAATCATACAACTCATGTACTGTTAATGCCTCAAAAGGCTTTATTTTCCATTTTAATTCCATTTGACTTATTTTCTTCTATTATGAAACAGTTTTTATCTTTTATATTTCAAACATAGAAAAATTATTTCGTCGACAATCAAGAAGATCTAAATTAATTTAAAAATTAAGTCTTAATGCCGACTGAATTGTTTTATAAAAATGAAAATCCCGACTACATCAGCAATCAGGATTTGTTATAGGTTTTAAAAAATTGTCTTATTTTTTCTTCATTATGATTTCCATACTCTTGTATTCCTCTCCATTTTTGACGTCAAACATTTCCATCTTGCGGGTAGTAGCATCTACAATGGTATAAATTTCCCTGTAAGGTGTTTTTTTACCGTTTAAGGGATTAACCATATCGCCTTTTAGCTCCATACTTTTGGTTTTTTCATCGTACTTTCCAGTGGCAATCATCATTCCGGTGCCCATATTATCGATAAAAGTCGTTGTGAATTCTTTACTTGCATTGTTGTAGGCAAGTGTGTTTTTACCTTCAAAAGGCTGTCCCATCATTTTTCCTGAATAATTGGTTTCCTGATAACGGCCACCAAGAATCATTTTTACAATTGCTGTAGAATTTGCTTTTTCGGGTTTGGCGTTGGCTTTTTCCCAAAATGTCATGTCGCAATTCCAGGTACCGATTTCGTCGGCCATCATTTTGTGTGGACTTCCCGGAGTAGCATATGCTACCCATGCTTTCATTTGTGCCGCAGAATCTAACGGTGGTTCTGTTACAGGCTCTTCGGTTGTAATACTGTCCGTAACTTTAATGCTTTGTGTTTCTGTGTTTATATCTTTTTTACAAGAAGAAAAACAAAATACTAACATTGGCAATGTTATCCATAGATTTTTCATAATTACCTGATTTAAAGTTTATTAAAACAAAAGTAACGAAAAAATAATAAACCTATCTCTTATCTACCTTAACCGATTTGATTATGGCTTCCAATTCTAACATCAAATCACGTTCCTGGTAAGATGGGGAATAACAGAATCCTTCGATAACCAAGATTCGATTATAAGCGGGGTCAATAACGGCGTAGTTAATAAAAGGCCCAGTCATAAAATCGTTTTTTAATTCCCAGGTTCCTTTAGTCTCGAAGGTTTTTTTGCCGTCTAATTCCGTAACCGAAAAATAAGGCGCATAGGCTTCGCCGGTAATCATTTGTGTATTGGGTTCACGGCCTTTTATATATCGGCCTACAGAATCTCTCATCTGAACGAGACTTTCTACGACATTCGCTCCCTGTTTGAGTTTTTGAAGCGGTATCTGATAAATAAGCAAACTCGTATTGCCACTGATGATTTCTTTTTTCAGCCATATAAAATTCTTTTTATGCAGCATATATTCATAACCTGTCGGAATCTGCAGATCAATATGGAATTTGTTCTTAATTACGGCCGGATTCAGTAATGACTTACTATTGTCCTGCCGGATCTTTTCAATTTCAGCATCACGAATGACTTTAATAATCTGCGTTGAATTGTACTCGATACTGCAAATAATATCCTCAACCGATTTGGCATAGATACGAAATGTATTGTGTGGAAGTGATTTCGAATTGTGTTTGATTTCAAACTTATCAGTTGCAGCTTTTTTAACCACAATGATACTCCGGCTGTCGGTAACAAAACCTTCCAGAAGTTTGGCCGGGTACTGATTTATGGTAAATAAGGGTTCTTCCTGAGTAAGTCCTAGAACTGGTGAGGCAAATTTATTTCTGATACTGTCCCCAACTTCCCCATACCACAACTGATCGTCGATGATAATAGAAATGGTGTTCGTTTTGCCGGATACAGGCTGAGTCTGCTTTTCGTTTTTAAAACAAGAAACAAAAAGGCACGAAAGTAAAAGCAATAAAAAATGGGTTTTATTCATTTTTTTAATTTATGAAATAAAACCCAAATTTAGTATAAGATTTTTTATTATCCGTTTATTTTAAGTTTCATTCCCGGTTTTAAATCATCATCTTTAATACCATTCCATTTTTTAATATCTGAAATCGTAACTCCTGGATATTTTTTAGAAATGCTGTATAATGAATCTCCTTTTTTAACGTAATAATCTTCCCCTAAATCTTTAGCAGATATTGCTTTTTTCTTAAATGAAGCTATAGAATTGGAAGCTATCGCTGTCGTTTCTGTAGTTGTTATTTCAATAACTGGTGTGCTTTTAGAAACTACTAAACTTTTCCCTAAGCCAATATTATTTGAAGTCAGATTGTTTAACTCTTTCAAGTCAGCAATAGTCGTACCGAATTTTTTAGCAATACTTCCCAGATTATCTCCGGAAGCAACAATATATTCCTGAGATTGTCCTGCAGTTTTTTCTTTATTATCGGCAGATGCAATCGCTTCTTCAGGAGCTTTTTTATCAAGTATTGGAGTTTTTAATTCTTTTGGAGTTTTAGCTATTGAATCGTTAGATTTGATTTTCAATGTTTTACCAAGAGCAACAGAATTAGATTTTAAGTTGTTCCATTTCTTTAATTCCAGAATTGAAACATCATATTTATCTGCAATCGTACCTAGATTATCTCCCTTACGAACTTTGTAGAACTGAATATCCTCAGCACTTTTTTCAAGCTTGGCTTTAGATTTTGGTGAAACTTTTAGAGCCAGTTGTTTAGGAAGTCCTCTAAATTCAGACTGATGTTTTACGTAAGCGTAAATTTTATCTTCATTGGAAACAAAAGTGGCGATTTTATCTTTTGGTAAACGCAAATAGTGTTCTTCATTTTGGTAAAACGGAACTACGTTTAATTTGTATGAAGGATTTAAAAGTTGAATTTGTGATTGTGGCATGTCTAACAAATCAGCAATTTGTTTGAATGACATTTGAGATTTAACCTGAACAGTGTCCGTCTCGAAATTCTTAACGACAGCTCTTTCCGGATTGATTCCGTGTTCTTTATGGTATTCAAAAAGGTACATTGTAGCCAGAAAAGCAGGAACATAACCTTGGGTTTCTTTTGGAAGATGGTTACGGATGTCCCAGTATTTTGTTTTTCCTCCTGAACGGCGGATAGCTTTGGTAACATTTCCCGGACCAGAATTATAAGACGCCAAAACAAGTTCCCAATCTCCAAAAATGTTGAACATTTTGGACATGTATTGCGAACAGGCTGCTGTAGCTTTCATAGGATCGCTGCGTTCGTCAATATAGGAATCGATTTTAAGAGCGTATTGTTTTCCGGTTCCGTACATGAATTGCCAGATTCCCGTGGCGCCCATTTTAGAAACTGCTTTAGGGTTTAAAGCAGATTCTACAACGGCTAAATA
>JBDTNT010000301.1:0-12034 GCA_039933615.1 Flavobacterium sp.
ATTGTAGAAGCAAACGGAGGAAATTTCCAAATTGACAACTATCAGGATTATGCAGTAATTCGTTTTGCTGATGTTTTGCTGATGGCTGCAGAATTAAATTTAGACTCAAATAATGCTTTGGCTCTTGCCGATTTTAATAGAGTTCGTGACAGAGCATTTAAAGATACAGCACATAGAGTTTTAACTCTGAATAAAACAGTTATCATGGAAGAGCGTCGTTTAGAATTAGCGCTGGAAGGACAACGTTACTTTGATTTAATCAGACAGGATATGAATGTTGCAAAAGCTGCAATTGAAAAGAATTCTGCAGGATCTCAATTTGCGGTGACTTTCAGACCTGAAACTCTGGGTTGGTTTCCGTTGCCACAATCTCAGGTAGTACTTTCAAATGGTACGATTAAACAAAATCCAGGTTGGAATTAATTAAAAAACAAATGATTATGAAACGTATATTATATATATTAATAGCTGCAATAACCATAGGATCATTATTATTTTCATGTGAACCTGTTGAAGATCGCGAAAGTTTAGAGGCCATTACCTTAACACCAGCTGCCACAAAATTTTCAGTTACTCAAAATCCAGCAAATGATCACGAAGTGATTCTGAAAAATGAAGATCCGAATGTAATTCCATATTGGAAATATATTGATAGTAAAGGAAATGAATTAGGACATTCTAACAAAGAAGATGATAAAATAGTACTTCCTTTTGGAGGGAAATATAATATTTATTATACCGCTTATACCAGAGGAGGTTCTGTAGATGCAGCTCCTGTATCAGTTACGGTAGCAGAAAATGATGAAGCTTATTTCAGCGATGCAAGATGGAATTTGCTTACGAATGGACAAGCAGGCAAAACATGGGTATTAAACATGGTTCAGCCACTTGAATTTGTTGATGCAACTTATATAAACAGCACACTTAGTGCTCCGGGCTGGTGGCCAAATCTTTCGGATATTCCGTGGGCAGGCCTCGAAAATAAAAATTGGGGAGAAATCACTTTTGACCTTAACGGGGGATACAATGTTTCTGTAACACAAACTAACCCAACATTAGGAAGCACACAAAAAACCACTAAAACCGGAACTTTCAATTTTAGCCTTACAGACGAGTCAAGAAATGATAAAATAAGTTTTAATGGAGGAACAGAAATGCTGCATCCAAATGATGCTGCTTATTTTAGTTCTGGATTTAGTTTTACAGGTGTAAAAATTGTAGAATTAACTCAAACAACTTTAAGTTATATCGCTATCAGAGCTGATGGTGGTTATTTGGTTTATCATTTAAATGCTAAAGCAATATAATTATAATTCTATAGTCTCAGTTTTAAAGACATTTTAGGCCTTTAAGACTGAGACTTAATTATTTACTTCAACAGAAATAAAAGCACTCATTTTTATTTCTATATTCAATTTCCAAAATATAAAATAATACCAATGCGTAAAATAAAAAATTTAAGTAACAGACTTTCATTATTAATTTTAGTTGGAATAACTCTATTAGGCTCTTGCAGTAGAAAAGAAAATGCTTTCGTGAACCGAAAAGTTTCTTTTAATTCTAATTGGAGTTTTCATTTAAATGACAGTATTACAGATAAAGATACTATTGGAACTTCAACAAAATGGAGAACTTTAAAGGTACCGCACGATTGGAGCATTGAAGGTAAGTTTGATGAAAAAAGTCCTGCCGGATACGGAGGGGGATCGCTAAACGGAGGTTTAGGCTGGTATAAAAAAACGTTTAAAGTTGCAGCGGCAGACAGCAGCAAAGTAACTTCAGTTATTTTTGACGGTGTTTACAAAAACAGCGAAGTCTGGATCAATGGACACTATTTAGGAAAACGCCCAAATGGGTACATTAGTTTTCAATATGAAATTTCCCGATATTTAAATTACGGAGATAAAAACAATGAAATAATTGTAAAGGTTGACAATTCAAAACAACCCAATTCACGTTGGTATTCAGGTTCAGGAATTTTCAGGAATGTCTGGATAGAAACTACCGACAAACTTCACGTTGGACAATGGGGCACTTATGTGACCACTCCAAAAGTTACGGCCGACAAAGCCTCGGTACAAGTTGAAACTACGATTCAGAATCAATATTCAGCAGCAAAAAAAGCAACAGTAACCACTACTATTTTTAAAGAAGACACCAAAGTAACATCGGTTACTCAAAATATAACAATTGCAGGAAATGCAAACCAAACTATTAAACAGGAAGCCCAAGTTGAACTGCCTGTTTTGTGGTCGGTAGAAAAACCGGAATTGTATACAGCAGTTACAGAAATTTCGCTTGACGATACAATAATCGATCAGTATAAAACCAATTTCGGAATCAGGGATTTTAAATTTGATTTAGACAAAGGTTTTATCCTGAATGGAAAACAAGTTAAGATAAAAGGGGTTTGTTTACACCACGATTTAGGTCCGCTTGGGTCCGCAATCAATACACGCGCCATTCAGCGACAGTTGGAAATCCTGAAGGAAATGGGCGTAAACGGAATCAGGACTAGTCATAATCCGCCGGCTCCCGAACTTTTGGATCTTTGTGATAAAATGGGTTTCATTGTCATGAATGAAGCTTTCGATATGTGGAAACAAACCAAAACTAAATATGATTATGGGAACGATTGGGACAATTGGCACAAAAAGGATTTAACAGATCAATTGCTGCGCGACCGAAATCACCCAAGTATCTTTATCTGGAGTATCGGAAATGAAATTCCGGAACAATGGAATGAAAACGGGGTAGCAATCGCCAAAGAATTAGCCGCAATTACACGTCAGTATGATAAAACGAGACCGCTCACAGCAGCGATGAACCCGCCGGTCAATATGAACCTTGAAGGTATAGATTTACAATTCAAAAAAGCAGAAGTACAATACAATGCAATTGCAGCTTCCGGTGTTTTGGATATTATTGGTTATAATTATGCACATCAAACCTATCAGTATCATCAGAAAAATTTTCCTAAAACGCCTTTCATAGCAACGGAGACAACTTCTGCATTAGAAACGCGAGGGTATTATGATGCAGTTTCAGATAGTATTAAAAAATGGCCGGTAAGATGGGACTTAAAATTTACAGGGGGAAATCCGGGCAATACCGTCTCTGCTTACGATCAGGTTCAGGCACCCTGGGGTTCAACCCATGAAGCCACCTGGAAAGTGATTAAAAAATACGATTTCCTTTCGGGAATGTACATCTGGACAGGATTCGATTATATCGGAGAACCAACTCCTTATGAATGGCCTTCTGTCAGTTCTTATTTTGGAGTTGTAGATTTAGCGGGTTTTCCAAAAGATGTATACTATATGTACCAAAGTGAATGGACAGACAAAACGGTTCTTCATATTTTGCCACACTGGAATTGGAAAGCGGGACAAAATGTAGATGTCTGGGCCTATTACAATAAGGCAGATGAGGTAGAGCTTTTCCTTAACGGAAAATCAGTTGGAATCAGAAGTAAAAAAGGAGAAGATTTACACGTCATGTGGAGAATTCCTTTTCAGCCGGGAACACTAAAAGCAGTTTCGCGTAAAAACGGGAAAACTGTTTTGGAAACAGAAATCAAAACTGCCGGAAATCCATCAGGTTTAAAACTTACGGCAGACAGGAGTACAATCACTGCCGATGGAAATGATTTGTCATTTGTAACCGTAGCTATTTTAGACGAAAAAGGGGTTTTGGCACCCACTGCCAATAACGAAATAAATTTTTCATTAAAAGGAAACGGAAAAATTGTCGGCGTTTGCAGCGGAGATCCGGTAAGCCATGAACCTTATAAAGGAACAAAACATACGGCACTTAACGGAAAATGTTTAGTTGTAATTCAGTCCGGTGATCAAACCGGAAGACTGGAACTAACGGCCAGAGCAAACGGATTAAAACCATCAACAATTGTAATTACTGCGGAATAAAAAACGATACTATGAAAAGGAATTTAATTTTACTTTTTGTTTTAATAAGCCTGAGCAATGGTAAATTGTTAGGGCAGGTTTCCGGTACTCAGCAATCTTCTGAAGAAAGAATTATAAAAGTCGATTATAATAAATCGGCGGGAACATTCAATACCATGTTTAAGGAATGCGTCGGTGCCGGAAGAGCAAATGAAGGATTACGTGCCGACTGGCAACAGCAATTGACAATGCTTAAGAAAGACTGTGATTTCAAATACATCAGAATGCACGGTTTATTATCAGATGATATGGCTGTTTATTATGAAGATGAGCAAGGAAATTCACAATACAATTACCAATATGTAGATGCTTTATTCGATTTTATAGTGAGTATAAAAATGAAGCCTTTTGTAGAATTAGGTTTCATGCCGTCAGGACTTGCCAGCGGAAAACAGACTATTTTCTGGTGGAAAGGAAATGTCACACCTCCAAAAGATTATAAAAAATGGGAAGATTTCATGCGGAATTTAACAGCTCATTTTACACAGCGTTACGGAGCGGAAGAAGTAAAAACATGGTATTTTGAAGTTTGGAATGAACCTAATCTGACACCGGGATTCTGGACAGGTACTCAGGAGGACTATTTCAAATTATACGAATATGCAGTTCGCGGTATAAAAAGCGTGAATACAGCTTACAAAGTTGGCGGCCCTGCAACAGCCGGAGCCGCATGGGTTCCTGAAACTATTGCTTTTTGTGCTAAAAATAATGTCCCGATAGATTTTATTTCGACACATACGTATGGAGTAAAAAGTGGATATTTAGATGAATTCGGAACTTCGGGAACTATCTTAAACAAGGATGAGGCAAGTATTAGTGGAGATGTCCTGAATTCACGTCAACAGATTACAAATTCGGCTAAGCCAAATCTGGAATTGCATTACACAGAATGGAGTTCGTCCTACACACCCGCAGATCCTATTCACGACAGTTATCATTCGGCAGCCTACATTCTACAGAAACTAAAACAGGTTGGGAATGCGGCAAACTCAATGTCATATTGGGTTTTTACTGATATTTTTGAAGAAGCAGGTCCAAGATATACCCCTTTTCACGGTGGCTTCGGATTGCTGAATCTTCAGGGAATTAAAAAACCGGCTTACTTCTCCTATGCTTTTATGAATAAACTTGGAGAAACAGAACTTCAGAATAAAGACACTTCCTCATGGGTCTGTAAAAATTCGAAAGGAGATGTCCAGCTTTTGTTTTGGGATTTTACCAATACACATCCCGGAGATAAAGTTTTGAATCAAACTTATTATGTTCAGGATTTACCTTCCAAAGAAAAAGGAAAGGTAAAAATTGAAGTCAGCGGATTGCAGAAAGGGAAATATATTTTAGAAATTTATAAAGTGGGTTATAAAGTGAATGATGCTTTTGCAGATTATCTTGCAATGGGAAAACCAAAGCAATTAACAGCAGAGCAGGTAAATACCATTAAAAAGAACAACAGCGGAGCTTTACTGGCTTCAGAAAAAGTAGTAATTGATTCGAAAGGAACTTATCAGTAAAGATTTCAAAATCAATGAAAATGATGTTTTTCTTCTGAATCTGGTAAAACAATAGACGTCTAAAACAACGAACATAAAAAACCATAATAAATCTATTAAGCATGAAAAATAAAATAATAATCCTATCAGCAGCCTTGGCTTTTGCAGTATTTACTTCTTGTAAAAAGGAGGCTCAGAGTTCAGCTTCTGATTCGGCTCAGACAGAAGAATATCAAGGAAAAGAAATAGGCACAGAACATGATGCCGAAATAGATAAGCTGATTGCCCAAATGACAATCGAGGAAAAAATAGGAATGCTGCACGGTAACAGCATGTTTAGCAACGGTGGTGTAAAACGTTTAGGGATTCCGGAATTAAAAATGGCCGACGGACCGTTAGGAGTTCGTGAAGAAATCTCACGTGATAACTGGGCTCCGGCCGGATTAACAAATGATTTTGCAACCTATTATCCTGCAGGAGGAGGTTTGGCTGCCACCTGGAATACCGAAATGGCGCATACTTTTGGAGCAAGTCTGGGAGAGGAATTACGTGCAAGAGATAAAGACATGCTGCTTTCGCCAGCCATAAATATAGTAAGGACACCACTTGGAGGAAGAACATATGAATACATGTCTGAAGATCCGTTTTTAAATAAAAAAATTGCGGTGCCGTTAATCGTTGGTTTACAGGAAAAAGATGTTATGGCGTGTGTGAAACATTTCGCAGCAAACAATCAGGAAACCAATCGTGATTTTGTCGATGTACAAATTGACGAGCGTACCCTTCGTGAAATTTATCTGCCGGCTTTTGAAGCATCAGTAAAAGAAGCGAAGTCGTATAGTATAATGGGGGCTTACAACAAATTCAGAGGCGAATATTTATGTGAAAATGATTATATGCTCAATAAAATCCTTCGTGACGAATGGGGATTTAAGGGAATTGTAGTTTCAGATTGGGCAGCGGTGCATTCAACAGCAAAAACCTTAAAAAATGGTTTAGATATAGAAATGGGAACACCAAAACCATTCAATGAATTTTTCCTTGCAGACAAACTTATCGCTGCAGTGAAGTCAGGAGAAGTTTCAGAAGCTGAAATTAATTTGCATGTAAAACGTATTCTAAGAACATTGTTTCAGGTAAAAGCGATGGGCGGCGGTACACGCGCTAAAGGAAGTATTGCAACAGAAGCACATTATCAGGATGCCTATAAAATTGCAGCAGAAGCTGTGGTTTTATTGAAAAATGAAAATAATGCACTGCCATTAAAACTGGATGGTGTAAAATCTATTGCAGTAATTGGAAACAATGCCACAAAGAAAAATGCATTAGGCGGATTCGGAGCGGGTGTAAAAACCAAAAGAGAAATTACACCTTTGGAGGGTTTAAAAAACAGATTGCCTTCCTCCATTAAAATCAATTATGCGGAAGGATATTTAGAGCGTTACGATGAAAAAAATAAAGGAAATTTAGGAAATATAACATCAAACGGACCAGTTACGATAGACAAATTAGATCCTGCTAAATTACAGGAAGCGATTGAAGCAGCTAAAAACTCTGATGTTGCCATCATTTTTGCAGGTTCAAATCGTGATTATGAAACAGAAGCTTCTGATCGTAGAAATTTAAACTTACCATTCGGGCAGGAAGAATTGATTCAGAAAGTATTGGCCGTAAACCCAAAAACGATTGTAGTTATGGTTGCCGGAGCTCCTTTTGATATTGATGCTGTGAGCAAAAAAACGTCAGCTTTAGTATGGACCTGGTTTAACGGTTCTGAAGGCGGAAATGCTTTGGCAGATGTATTGCTTGGAAAAGTAAATCCATCAGGGAAATTACCATGGACTATGCCTAAAAAAATCATGGATTCTCCTGCGCACGCAACAAACAGTTTCCCCGGAGGAAAATCAGTTAATTATGCAGAGGGAATCCTAGTAGGATACCGTTGGTTTGATACTAAAAACATTACACCATTATATCCTTTCGGATTCGGATTGTCCTATACCACTTTTGCTTTCGATAATGCAAAATCAGATAAAACGGAATATGCCTTAAACGAAACTATTATCGTTTCTGTTGAGGTAAAAAATACCGGTAAAGTTGACGGTAAAGAAGTAGTGCAATTATATACTTCTAAAACAGATTCGAAAATTACACGTGCCGCACAGGAACTTAAAGGTTTTCAAAAAACAGCGGTAAAAGCAGGAAGTTCAAATACAGTAACAATCAAAGTTCCGGTTAAAGAACTGGCGTATTATGATGTAACTGCAAAAAAATGGACAGTTGAACCAGGAAAATATACTTTGAAAGTAGGAAATTCTTCAAGAGACATCAAAAAAGAAATCACGGTTACGATTAAATAAAAAACGTTGGAGAGCGTTTTTAAACCATATGAGTTAGTGAGGGAGTATAAGGTTGACTTAAATCCAACTTACTGACTTATATGGTAATTAAATTCAACTGTCAGAATTATTTTAAGGAATGCAATACAATACAATGAGTTGTCTGAGGGTCAGCGGCTCCCAAAACTAATTTTTGATTTTATATAAAATGGAAAAGAGAATGAAAAATTACCTCATTACTGCCCTGCTTTTTATTGTCTTTAGTGGAGTTTCTGCCTGTAGTTCAGAAAAAGATGCAGCAGAAAACACAATTCAAAAAACGCTGACCGTAAATACAAATAAAATTGATTTTGAAGCCAAAGAAAGCGCATCAAATATTGTTATTACAGCTGAGGTAACATCGTGGACAATAAGTTCTTCAGATGCAACATGGATTCAGCTGAGTAAAACTTCCGGAATTAAAGGAACTACCCTGGTGACCATTACAGCTTTAGAAAATAAAACGAAAGAAGCAAGAACGGCTACTGTTACAATAAGTTCAGGAGAAGCAGTGCCATTGCAGGTTACGGTTGCGCAAGTTGGAACCACTGCTGCAGCACAGGGTTTATATCCAAGCTACAATACCAGTCCGATTGCCTCAGATGCATCAGGAATGAGCAGTACTGCAGCACAACTGGCAGCAAAAATTAAACTGGGCTGGAACATCGGAAATACATTGGAAGCTACCGGATCAGAAACTGCGTGGGGAAATCCTAAAGTTACAAAAGCATTGATTGATGCTGTTAAAGCAAACGGTTTCAATGCGATTAGAATTCCTTGTTCATGGAACCAGTATCTGGCTAATGCAACAACAGCGCAGATAAAAACAGATTGGTTAAACAGAGTCAAAGAAGTTGTTCAATATTGTGTTGATAATGATATGTACGTGGTCGTTAATATCCACTGGGACGGCGGATGGCTGGAAAACAATATCACAGAAGCCAAAAAAGAAGAAAATAACGCTAAGCAAAAAGCTTTTTGGGAACAGATAGCAACACATTTACGTGGTTTTGATGAGCATTTACTTTTTGCAAGTGCCAACGAACCAGCTGTTGAAGATGCTGCACAAATGGCTGTTTTAACTTCATATCACCAAACATTTATTGATGCTGTTCGTTCTACAGGAGGAAAAAATGCATATCGAACTTTAGTAGTCCAGGGACCAACTACAGATATCGAAAAAACAAACAAATTAATGACCGTATTACCAACAGATAAAATCGCAAGCCGAATGATGGTTGAGGTTCATTATTATTCTCCCTGGAATTTTGCCGGTTTAACGAAAGACGAAAGCTGGGGAAAAATGTTCTATTATTGGGGAACTGGATTTCATTCCGCCACAAATACAGAACGTAATCCAACATGGGGAGAAGAAGCTGATTTAGAGAAAAATTTCAAATTGATGAAAACGCAGTTTGTAGACAAAGGAATTCCTGTTTTGTTAGGAGAGTTTGGAGCAATCCGAAGAACTTCCTTAACAGGTGCTGCTTTGACATTACATTTGAATTCAAGAGCCTATTATTTAAAAACAGTAGTAAAACAAGCGAGAGCAAATGGATTGTTACCTTTCTATTGGGATGAAGGAAGCCTTGGAGACAACGGTTTCGGAATTTTCAAAAGAGCTGATAATACAGTTTTCGACACTCAGGCATTAAATGCACTGATCGAAGGATTAAAATAATTTTAACCGCAAAGTTCGCATAGTAGGCTCAACGTACGCAAAACTTTGCGAACTTCGCTTTATTCCCTGCGAACTTTGCGGTTATTTTTTTTATATTTAAAACAAAAAAAATGAAAAAAATCACAACCTTACTTTTTCTAATTCTCAGCATAATCGCCAACGCAAATGTGAAAATGCCATTATTGTTTTCAGACGGAATGGTGTTGCAGCGCAATAAACCAATCCCGGTTTGGGGCTGGGCTGATCCTAATGAAAAAGTAGAAATTCATTTTAACAAACAAACCAAAACAGTTCAGGCCGACAAAAACGGTAACTGGACGGTTAATCTCAATGCCGAAAAAGCTGGTGGTCCTTTTGAATTATCCATTACAGGAAAAAACAAAATCGTAATAAAAGATGTTTTAGTTGGAGAAGTATGGATTTGCAGCGGACAATCAAACATGGAATTTCAGGTTTTTAAAACCAGGAATGCAGAGAAAGAAATCAACGATTCCAATTATCCGATGATTCGTCATTTTGGAGTGGCGCAGGATTTAAGCGGTTCACCAAAAGACGATTTAAAAGCAGGAAAATGGGAAGTAAGCGGTAAAGAAACCGTTGGTAATTTTACAGCTGTCGGATATTTCTTTGCTAAAAAATTATATGCCGAATTAAAAATCCCAATCGGAATCATCAATACTTCCTGGGGAGGTACCAATGTCGAAACCTGGACAAGTCGTGAAGCATTCCAAAAAAACGACGAATTCAAAAAAATCATTGCCGATGTTCCGGTAATGAATATCGATTCAATCTCAAAATTGTACGCCAAAAGTATGAAAGAAAGAGTCGAAAGAATTCAGGGAACCGAAGTAAGCACAGCAAACGAAAACAGTTTCAAAGAACCTGCATTTGATGATAAATCCTGGGGAGAATTAAAGACGCCAGGTCTTTGGGAAAACCAGCCATTAGGCGATTTAGACGGTGTAGTCTGGATGCGTAAAACAATTACACTTTCATCGGAAGATGTAAAAAATAAAGCAGTTGTAAGTCTGGCGAAAATCGATGATGAAGACATTACCTATGTAAACGGAATCGAAGTTGGAACCAATAAAGCCTGGGATGCCAGAAGAGTTTACGAAATTCCGGCCAATGTTTTAAAAGAAGGAAAAAATGTAATAGCCGTAAGAATCACAGACAACAGTGGCGGCGGTGGAATTTACGGAGAAACTGAAGATTTAAAACTAACAGTTGGTTCTAAAATTATTCCGCTTGACGGAAATTGGAAATTCAAAGTTATTGTAGTAAAAACAGCATTATCTCCAAATAGTTTTCCGTCATTATTGTACAATGCTATGGTAAATCCCCTTGTTCCGTATGCCTTCGAAGGTGTTTTGTGGTATCAGGGCGAAGCCAATGTAACGAGAGCCAGTCAGTACAAAAAAGCATTTCCACTAATGATTACAGATTGGAGAACAAAATGGAAGCAGGGTAATTTTCCTTTCTATTTTGTACAGCTAGCAACTTTCAATGAGTTTGGCGGCAACAGTAACAAAGGAAGCCGTTGGGCAGAACTTCGCGAAGCACAAGCCGAAACTTTAAAATTACCAAACACGGGAATGGCTGTCACCACCGATATCGGGAATGCAAAAGATATTCACCCAACCAACAAACAAGATGTTGGTTTGCGCCTGGCGGCAATCGCATTGAATAATATTTACGGTAAAAAGCAGGTTTTTAGTGGTCCAATGTACAAATCAATGGAAGTGAAAGGAAACGAAATCATCCTGACTTTCGATTATATGGGCAGTGGTTTATCAACATCTGATAATTCAGAAAATGTAAAAGGTTTTGAAATCGCAGGCGCTGACAAAGTATTTCATGCAGCGAAGGCGATCATAAAAAACAACAAAATTATTGTTTCCGCAACCGAAGTTCCAAATCCCGTTTCCGTGCATTACGGCTGGGCAGACGACGACACCGAAATTAATCTTTTTAATAAGGAAAAATTCCCGGCAGTACCGTTCAGAACCGACAATTGGGAAATGATGACGGCCAGTGAAAAATATAAAGTGAGTAAATAAGAGCATTTGGGCGTGACCGCATTTGCAAAAGTCGCAACATAGCAAACCGCCTATTCGCGCCTTTTGCAAATGCGGTCGGGCTATCCGCACTACTTCGGTAGTCAGCTCCTATCCCTCACGCAAACGGTAACGACAGGTTTAGTTTGTCATTTCGACGAAGGAGAAATCACACTAGGAACTCACACAAAGTTTGTTATTTCAACGAAAAAAGAAAGCATACCAGCAATTTCAACCCAGTTTGTCATTTCGACGGAGGAGAAATCCCCACGAGAAACACACGTCCGGTTTGACATTGTAAAAAGAAATTTTAGCAAACGGAGTTACTTGCGAAGATTTCTCCTTCGTCGAAATGACAAGATTGCGCAAAAATAGGATAGAATAATAAACGGTAACGACAGATTTAGTTTTGTCATTTCGACGAAGGAGAAATCACACTAGGAACTCACACAAAGTTTGTTAT
>JBDTNT010000302.1:0-2547 GCA_039933615.1 Flavobacterium sp.
GGACCGAAAGGTTCGAATTGTTTTAAAATCCGGATCAGTTTTGGTGTAATATCCGCAAAGTCTATTTCGGCATCGATTTCAATTTCGGGAGTTCGCATTTCCGGTAAGATGGTTGCTGAAACCTGTTTTTCAAATGCGTCTTTAAAGGGTTTATAGTTTTCGGCTTTCAATGTCATTCCGGCTGCATACATATGGCCTCCAAATTGCTCCAGATGATGCGCACACGCTTCAAGTGCATTGTAAACGTCAAAGCCTTTTACAGATCTTGCAGAGGCAGCATATTTATCGCCGCTTTTGGTAAAAACCAAAGTCGGACGATAATATGTTTCGATTAATCTGGAAGCTACAATCCCGATAACACCTTTATGCCAGTCTTCCTGGAAAACTACGGTAGAAAATCTTTCTTCCTCACTGTTTTCTATGATTTGCTGAAAAGCTTCTTTGGTTATTTTTTTGTCTAAATCCTTACGGTCAGCATTGTATTGCTCGATTTCTGATGCGAATTGCTGGGCCTGATCAAAATCAAATTCCGTTAGTAATTCAACGGCGTGATTTCCGTGCTTGATTCTTCCGGCGGCATTTATTCTGGGCGAAATAATAAAAACAACATCAGTAATATCCAATACTTTCTTTTTTACCTGATGGACTAAAGCCTTAATGCCGGGTCTCGGATCACTATTGATCACCTGCAATCCGAAATAAGCCAGAACTCTGTTCTCTCCTGTAATCGGAACTATATCGGCAGCAATTGCTGTGGCTACCAAATCTAGATATTGAACTAAATCTTCGATAGTTTCATTTCGGTTTTTTCCTAAAGCCTGAATCAGTTTAAAACCTACGCCACAACCGCATAGTTCGTCGTAGGGATAGGAACAGTCTTCTCTTTTTGGATCCAGGATCGCAACCGCATCAGGAAGAAATGGTCCGGGTCTGTGGTGATCGCAGATAATAAAATCGATGTTTTTTTCTTTCGCGTAGGCGATGTGTTCGATTGATTTTATGCCACAATCAAGTGCTATAATTAGTGAAAAACCATTGTCGTCGGCGAAGTCAATTCCTTTAAAAGAAATTCCGTAACCTTCGTCGTAGCGATCCGGAATATACGTTGCAACATTCGGATAGTATGATTTTAAATACGAGGAAACCAAAGAAACGGCTGTAGTTCCATCAACATCGTAATCGCCAAAAACCAAGATGTTTTCCTGATTTTCTATTGCCGATTCTATTCGCGAAACCGCTTTGTCCATGTCTTTCATCAAGAATGGATCATGCAGGTGTTCTAACGAAGGACGAAAGAAGTTCCTGGCATCTTCGAAAGTTTCGATGCCTCGCTGAATCAGAAGTGTTGCTACAAAATCTTCTACATTTAAGGCCTGTGCCAAATGTTTGACTTTATCTTCGGAAGGTTTTGCTTTTAATGTCCAACGCATTTTAATTGTAGATTTTAGAATGTAGATTTCAGGCTTGTGAAAGCAAAAAACGTTTAATCGAAATTATTATTTTGTTAAATTGAGCGGAGTCAAGATTCTTGTTTTTAATGCCACAGATTAGATGATTTTAAAAGATTTTTAATCTGTGTGACCTGTGGCAAAAATAACTTGAGATTAGCTTTCGTAGTCTTTTATTTTGCCTCCAAAGCAGTTCCTTCAAACTTAATTCCGTCCCAGCCTGTGTTGATGAAGTTTCTAATGTTCTGATGATTAGTTCCGTTTGGATCACCCAGAACTTCATCAAAATAATAAGCTCCAAAGCAGGATAAAGTTTCTTCTTTGGTTAAGTTCTGCAATTTTGCGAAAGCAAATACTTTACAGGAACCTGAATTTTCTCCGGCTGCATTTTGCTGTGTTCCGTTTTGAAAAGCAGTTGGGGTAAAGTTGTAATTTTCTTCTACAGTTGCAATGGTTTCAGGAAAAGCAATTGCAGTTGGATTTTGTTTTAATTTTTCTAAAAAGGCTTGGATAGTCATATTTTCTGGCTTATTCTTTTGCCATAGATTTAAAAGATCCTTAAAAGATTTTAATCTTCGTTAGTTTCTAAAACCTGTGGTAAAATAAATGATTAGGTGTTTTATTCTTCTTCGTCATCCTTGGAAAATTTACTTTTCTTCGGTTCTTTTGTTATTGTTTTTCCGGCAACCACAACCACAATTTCGCCGCGTGGTGCAGTTTTTTCAAAATGTGTTAATACCTCTTTTGCAGTTCCGCGTACATTTTCTTCGTGTAATTTTGACAATTCCCTGCAAACACAAATTTGTCTGTCTTCACCAAAATAAGTGATGAATTCAACTAAAGTTTTCAATAATTTATGTGGGGAAACATACAAAATCATGGTTCTGGTTTCTTCGGCTAAAGCTAAAAATCGGGTCTGACGGCCTTTTTTTTCCGGAAGAAAACCTTCAAAAATAAAACGGTCATTTGGTAAGCCGCTGTTTACCAAAGCAGGTACAAAAGCAGTTGCTCCCGGGAGACATTCAACTTCGATTTTATTTTCCACACAGGCACGTGTCAATAAAAAACCCGGATCTGAAATTGCCGGAGTTCCTGCATC
>JBDTNT010000303.1:0-3540 GCA_039933615.1 Flavobacterium sp.
GTGCAATTCTATGTAATAGTCTAACTAAAAATAATATTTATGAACAATGTAATAAAAATTTTGTCTCAATGTAAAATAGATGACATTTTACTTTTGCGCATTAATTTACCTTCGTTTTATCAAAAAAGAAACAACATGAAAACTAAATTTTTGTTACTCGCTCTTTTAGGATTGCTATCTTCTTGCGAACAAGAAAGCACTCTTACTCAGGATGCTGCTTCGAAAATAATTGACGAGCAGACAGCCACACTTATAAAAGAAGGTGTTTTTACCCCATCTTCAGGTATAACGGTTAATGGTAGTGTAAAGATTTTTTCAGACAATAATCAATACAAATTACAATTGACCGATTTTAGTATCTCCGGCGGACCTGATTTGAAAGTGTATTTGTCTAAATCCGGTACGCCGAACGAATTTGTTAATTTGGGAAATTTGAATCCTAAAACTATTTATTCTATTCCTCAGAATATTGATTTAAAACAATATCCTTTTGTTCTTATCCATTGTCAGCAATACAATCATTTGTTTGCTGTAGCGCTATTAAATTTAAATTAATACGGATGAAAAATATACTTTTTACTGGTGCGGCATTTTTAATTACATGCTTTACTTTTGGTCAGGGATGCAGTGATGCAGGAATTTGTTCTATTGGAAGTGGTTTTAAATCAACAGAAAAAGAGTTGAAAAATACCCTAGAAATTGCAACTATTTTCGGAGCGGGAGAATCGGATGTAAAATATTTTTCTCCTTTTGTTTCTTACACAAGACAGTTTACTGAAAAATTCGCATTAAGCACTAAGGTTACTTTTTCAAGTGCGAGTGGAAGTTTTGGTACGCGGGCAGCATTTGGCGACGCATTTTTGATTGGTAAATATACTTTTGCTGAAAAAAACAAGAAACAATGGAGCACATTATTAGGATGGAAATTTCCTTTTACGGCTTCTAATCTAAAGATTAATGGTTATTCGCTTCCGCTGGATTATCAATCCAGTCTGGGAACATTTGATTTGTTTCTTGGGACTAATTTTAAATATAAACGATGGGATTTTAATGCAGCTTTTCAAATTCCTGTTTTTAACAACAACAAAAACTCCTATTTCAAAGAGTATTCCGGAACCGATGATTTTCCAACCACCAATTTATTCAAGCGAAAATCCGATGCTTTGCTGAGGGCGACTTACACGTTAAATACTAAAAATCAGAAATTCACTTTTCAGCCCAATGTGTTGTTTATTTACCATCTTGGTCAGGACAGTTTTGAAAATATTTTCGGCGAAAGGAAAAAATATGCAGGATCAGAAGGACTGACAATCAACGGAAACCTAATAAGTGCATACAATATTAATGAACAAAAAAAGATTGAGCTTTCAATCGCTACTCCTTTTGTTGTTAGAGATCTTCGACCGGATGGACTAACAAGAAGTTTTGTCCTGGCAATTCAATATAAATATTCATTTTAAGCTCAAATTTCTTGCAACAATTAAGGGTAAGTGATAGCGGGTATGTGTTTTTCAAACTGGACCGGTTATGTTTTGGTTAAATGTATGTCAAAATGATGATTTTCCATTTTCCATGCATCGGGATCGTGGTAATCTGCAAGGAGCATTTGCGACATCTTTTTGATGATCCGCCAAAAAACAACTGCAAGAGACTGCACGAACCCGATAGCATTAGATTTTATCCCTTACTACAAAAAAATAAATAACATGAAAAATTCATTTTTAAAAACAGTCCTGTACACGGCGATGATAATTTTGACATTAAGTGTATCAAGTTTTACCTTAAAAAGCGTAATAGAAAATAAAGAAAATATACCTTCTGCAGAAGGGTTTGCAGTGCTCGAGCTTTTTACATCTCAAGGTTGCAGCAGTTGTCCGCCGGCAGATGCGGTTTTAGAAAAGTATGCCCGGGAAAACAATCTGAACATTATTCCATTGGCGTTTCATGTTGATTACTGGAACCGTCTTGGGTGGAATGACCCATTCAGTAAAGCAGAATTCACCGAAAGACAAAGTAGTTATGCGCGTCTATTACATGCACAAGGAAATTATACGCCGCAAATTGTCATAAATGGCAAATATGAATTGGTTGGAAGCAAAGAAACTACCGTTGATAATTTAGTAAACAAAGAATTAGCTGTAAAGAGGCAGTTTCGTATTATCATCAAAAAAGCATCTGTCAGTCAAAACATATTGAATATAGAATATGAAACGGATGCTGCCAATGCAAATATGATTACGAATCTTGCATTGGTGAAGAAGAAAGAATTCACAAGTATTAAAGAAGGTGAAAACAGGGGTTTAAAACAAAACTTTTACAATATTGTTTTCGATTTTAAGACCTTAAAAAACAATGCTAATAGCAATAAGGCCAGCTTTCAGTTTAATCCCAATTGGATCTCTACCGATTTTATAGTGGTCGCTTATCTTCAGAATTTTAATACGGGAGCCGTAACAGGAGCTGCAAAATCAGAAATCAACTAAATTAAAAGCCAACTAATGGAAACGATATTAAAAAACAAAAAAATTCTAATCACTGCGGGGCCAACCAGGGAATATCTGGATCCGGTTCGGTTTATATCAAATGAAAGTAGTGGAAAAATGGGTTATGCTATCGCCGAAGCTTTGCATCAGATAGGTGCAGATGTAACCTTAGTAAGTGGTCCGGTTTGCATTACCTCATCATTTCCAAAGCATAAGATTGTTTCTGTTCTGAGTGGCAGTCAAATGTATGATGCGTGTAAAATGTATTTTGAGAGTATTGACGTAGCTATTTTCTGTGCAGCAGTTGCCGATTATACGCCAAAAAATACTTCTGATATAAAAATCAAGAAAATCGAAAACGAAGCGACTTTAGAACTTAAAAAAAATGCAGATATCGCCTTAGAATTTGGGAAAGTAAAAAGACAAAATCAAAAATCTATTGGCTTTGCACTTGAAACCAATAATATTCACGAAAATGCCATTGGTAAACTCAAAAAGAAAAATTTTGATTTGGTAGTGATCAATTCGCCCAATCTTAATGAAGGCTTTGGATATGATACTAATAAAATAACTATTTTAGATAAAGAATTATCAGTATTTACTTTTCCTTTAAAAAATAAAAAAGAAGTTGCTTTTGATATTATAGATCAGCTTAAAAACAGTTTTAAAACAACTGTAGCAGAAAATAATTTGCTTTGATTATTTTGGTTAATGATAACCTCGGGAATTAGCAGACAATATATTAATTTACACGAAATAAGGTAAAAGTTGAAAGAGGGCAGGAATTATCAAAAATGCCCTCGGTTTTTTGCAATATTTCCATTTCGCAATTAAACATTATCCATATGAAACTATCCTTTCTGGCAGTTGTGTTTTTAATTTTGTCGGTAAGTAATACTCAAGCGCAAGAAATTGTAAAAAGCTTTTCAACAAACACGTTCGGTGGCGAGGAATTAAATAGTTTAAAAGTAGACTATGGCAGAAACAAAACTATTCCGGCGGTATACGAAACTCAAATTCTAATAACGCTTTCCTATTTTCCGGAACTTAAAAATAC
>JBDTNT010000304.1:0-20266 GCA_039933615.1 Flavobacterium sp.
TTGTCCGCGTCTTCGTGACAACGAATCGGTAAAATCCGCGTCAAAATATATTATTTTTTAAGTACACCCAACGGGTTAAGCTTATAAAGTTTTGAATTTTTTTTTAAATCAATTAACCTGTGGCAAAAAAAAACGAGCCAAATATTTTTTGACTCGTTTAGAATGAAGTATAAAAAAATTATACTAATTGTTTCAGTGCAATTTCGAAAGCGGTTGCGCTGATATTTGTTTTTGATGTATTTAAAGCGTGTGCTTTTACAATCGCATTTTTTATAATATCTGAAGTATCATTGAAAATAGCCTCATCTGTCATTTGAACTTTTTTCTCCATGAAATAAGCAAAAACTCTTGCCATTCCACAGTTTGAAATAAAATCAGGGATCAGACTTACTTTGCTGTCTACTTCTTCCATAATAGAACCGAAGAAAATTTCTTTGTCAGCAAAAGGAACATTTGCCCCACAAGAGATTACTTCCAGTCCGTTTTGAATCAAACTGTCGATTTGATTTTGTGTTACCAATCTTGAAGCAGCACAAGGTGTGAAAATTTCAGCACCGATTGTCCAGATTTTAGAATTGATTTCTTCAAATGGAATCATGTTTTCTGCAACCAGTTTGTTTCCGTCTTTATTTAAAAACAACGTTCTGATTTCTTCAAAAGAAAACCCTTCTTCTTTGATTAATCCACCATCACGGTCAATAATCCCGATTACTTTTGCACCCATTTCAGCTAAATAAAATGCGGCTGCAGAACCAACATTCCCAAATCCCTGAACGATTGCTTTCTTCCCTTTTACATCACCTCCGTAAGTTGCGTAGAAATGACGTACCGCTTCGGCAACACCGTAACCTGTAATCATATCGGCTACTGTATATTTGCGGGTAACATCGGGAGAGAATTTCGGATTCTCGATTACTTTAATTACTCCCTGACGCAATTGACCAATTCTGTTGATTTTATCTGCTTCCGTTGGCTTGAAGTGTCCGTTGAAAACACCTTCCTGCGGATGCCAGACACCACATTCTTCCGTCATTGGAATTACTTCGTGAATTTCATCAACATTTAAATCCCCGCCAGTTCCGTAATAACTTTTTAATAAAGGGGAAACTGCTTTGTACCAACGTTGTAAAACTCCTTTTTTACGCGGGTCATTAGGATCAAAATTAATTCCGGATTTAGCACCACCAATTGCAGGACCAGAAACAGAGAATTTAACTTCCATAGTTTTAGCCAAAGACAGTACTTCATTCATGTCTAAGCCTTTTCTCATTCTTGTTCCTCCACCTGCGGCTCCTCCACGAAGTGAATTAATTACTGTCCAACCTTCTGCTTCTGTTTCAGAATCTTTCCAGTTAAAAACAATTTCAGGTTCCTTATTTTCAAATTGTTGTAATAAATCTTTCATTTTGTTGTGATATGTTTATTTTGCGTAAAAGTATAAAATAGAATAATGCGAATAATGTATTTGGATCAAATTTATTTGAACCCAAAAAGAAAGCCGGAAAACGTTGTAGTTTCCGGCTTTAAAATCTATTAAAATCCAGGGAATTTTATTCCCCAAGTAAGTTTTTCTTTAAGGTGTCATCAACTGGTTTATCAGAAAGCCAGATTCCAAACAATGCTTTTTTGAAATCAAATCCACTGATTTTTCCTTTTAATACTTCATTTTTATAAACATTTATAGTTTGATCTAAAGGGCTGTATGCTAAAATAAATACATCTTTTTCTTTAATGGGATCACTTAAAAGTTTTTTGAAATCTTCAATTCTTGGTCTTAATTCAGTAAGATTGCTTCCTGCAGATTTTTCAAAACCGGTATTCATCGCCTTAGTCAGTTTGTTTGAAGAAACCATAGAAGAGGTAATTTCTATACGAACGGCCATTTCGGTATCACTGTCAATAATAAATTGAGCATCCTGACTTAATTGAGATAAATACAACGCCTGTACATAAACTTCCAACCACATTTTTGATCTTCCGCCGGCACCATTAAGTTGTAAGGTCTTATTTTGGAATTCAATTTTTCTTGGAACTGTAACTCCATTAACTTCTAATGTTGTCTGTGCAGAAACAGTCGAAAATTGTAAACTTAAAAGGAGTGTAAATGCTAGTAATATCTTTTTCATACGCTATCAATAATTTATTTTTTTTGGCAAAAATAATGTAATTTATAATTTTTGGCTATTTTAATTTAATATTTTTTTTTAGTAAATCGTTTTTTATTTGTTTGTACGATATTCATAATCAAAATAGTAAGAGTTATTTTACGTACATATACGGGGTTTTATTACTTTTGGTTTTTTGAGATTATAATAATTTAACCTATTTACGAACAGACGTTTTTGATCGATAATTTTACTCTTAAATTTTAAAGAAAATGTTGTAAAATTGATGGTCATCGTTCTAAAATTCAATATAATCACGAAAACGTTATCGTGAATGCTGATAATATCTTAAAATTATATGCGCGCATTGTTAATTCGCATTTAAAAATTATCTTTGGAAGCCTTTATTTAAGAAAAAAAAGGACTTCAAAAAAAACAAAACAACAAAAACATAGCATATGGATTTCAATCTTACCGAAGAACATTTAATGATTCAACAAGCTGCAAGAGATTTTGCTCAAAACGAATTGTTGGCAGGTGTTATCGAACGTGACGAAAAACAAATTTTTCCGACAGAGCAAGTAAAAAAAATGGGGCAACTGGGTTTCATGGGAATGATGGTTGATCCGAAATACGGGGGAAGCGGTCTGGATACTATTTCTTATGTAATTGCTATGGAAGAAATTTCAAAAGTAGATGCCTCAGCTTCAGTAGTAATGTCTGTAAACAATTCATTGGTTTGCTGGGGATTACAGGAATTTGGAACAGAAGAGCAAAAACAAAAATATTTACCGGGTCTGGCTTCAGGTGAAATTCACGGAGCTTTTTGCTTAAGTGAGCCGGAAGCAGGAAGTGATGCAACTTCACAAAAAACTACTGCTGTTGATATGGGCGACCATTATATAGTAAACGGAACAAAAAACTGGATTACAAACGGAAATACCGCTTCTGTTTATCTGGTAATTGCCCAAACGCATCCGGAATTAAAACACAAAGGGATCAATGCTTTGATTATGACCAAAGATATGCCTGGTTTTGCTATTGGTCCAAAAGAACAAAAAATGGGAATCCGTGGCTCCGATACGCATTCCTTAATGTTCAGTGATGTGAAAGTCCCTAAGGAAAACAGAATCGGTGAGGATGGTTTCGGATTTAAATTTGCCATGAAAACTTTGGCTGGAGGGCGTATTGGTATTGCTTCTCAGGCTTTAGGAATCGCTTCAGGTGCTTATGAACTGGCCTTGAAATATTCTAAAGAGCGTAAAGCTTTCGGAACAGAAATCTGCAATCATCAGGCAATCGCTTTTAAACTGGCCGACATGGCTGTGAATATCGAAGCAGCGCGTCATTTATGTATGAAAGCGGCCTGGGATAAAGACCAGCATAAAAACTACGATGTGAGTGGTGCGATGGCAAAACTATTTGCTTCTCAGGTGGCAATGGATACGGCAGTTGAAGCAGTTCAGATTCACGGTGGAAACGGTTATGTAAAAGAATATCACGTAGAACGTTTTATGCGTGATGCTAAAATTACTCAGATTTATGAAGGAACTTCTGAAATTCAGAAAATTGTAATTTCAAGATCAGTTATCGCAGGATAATTTTCATCCATTAATTCATATAAAACCCTTTCGAAGTTTGACTTTTGAAAGGGTTTTGGTTTTATACAGCTAAAATTTTTGACGCGGATTAAACGGATTTGCTATCGCAAAGACACGGATTAATACGGATTTTTTATTTTCACTACTAAAAAAATCAGTTTTTATCAGCGCTTTCGCGATAGCAAATCCGTTTAATCCGTGTTCTTAAAGTTTGAGTGACAGAATATAATTGCACGTTACGGGTTAATTTAATTACATTTACAACAACTGAATTCAATTTTTATGTACGAAGATTTAAAATATTGGTATTTGCGCGATCACAAATTGTTTCGGACCCTGAGTTTCGGACAAATCAAACAATTGTGTATTATTACAGGTTTTAAAAAAGCTTCGAAAGGAGAAATTATCTATTTTTCTTCCTCTGATGTGCCGCGTATCTTTTTGCTTAAAAAAGGGAATATCAAAATTGTTGCTGTAGATGAAGATGGCAACGAATCCATAAAAGATATTATCCAAAAAGGAGACTTGTTTGGGGAACTGACTTTAGAAGCAGACGATAATGCCAACGAATATGCAAAAGTACTTTCTGATGATGTTGCAATCTGCAGTTTTTTAATGTCCGATTTTGAGGATTTACTACTTCGGAATCCAACATTGGCACTTTCCTATACCAAGTTTGTGGGTTTGAAAATGAAACGAATCAAAAACAGTTATGCCAATTTAATTTCTAAGGATGCAAAAACCAGATTGTATCAATTCCTGAAAGACTGGGCGGAACAGGAAGGAGTCCGAACTGGGAATTCGGTTGCGATCGAAAATTATCTTACCCAAAACGATATTGCACAGATTATTTGTACTTCAAGGCAAACGGCGACCCAATTGCTGAATGAAATGGAGACAAATCATCTTTTAAGTTACACCAGAAAAGAGATTATCATATCTGATATTACCAAATTATAACTATTTTGCCTGAAGTGTAAATTAGCCGACAAATTGTTTTTTCATACCACAGTAGTTTTACATCATCATAAAAGATTAAAAACTATAACGATGAAAAAAGCACTTTTTATTCTATTCGCAGCAGTAAGCACTTTTGCCAATGCACAAAATGCAGTTGCAAAAACGGCAACTGATATTGCTCCCTTATTGATAGGAGAGAAAATTCCAAATTCTGTTCTAAAAACATCTGACAACAAGGATGTCAAACTTTCTGATTTAGTCAGTAAAAAGAAAACCGTTCTGGTTTTTTACCGCGGCGGATGGTGCCCTTATTGTAATCTGCATCTGTCTGCTTTGGCTGAAGCCGAAAAACAAATTCTTGATTTAGGATATCAGGTGATTGCCGTAAGTCCTGATTCTCCCGAAAACCTAAAAATCACAGAAGAAAAAGATAAAGTAAAGTATACTTTGCTGTCCGATTCAAAAGGAGAATTAATCAAGGAGTTCGGAATTGCTTTTGAAGCTCCTGAAAACTATAAATCAGTTATTAACGTACATTCTAATGGGATGAATACGAGTTTCTTACCCGTTCCTTCCGTTTTTGTAGTAAACACAGATGGTTCCATTTTGTTTGAATACGTTTCGCCTGATTTTAAACATCGTATTACAGCTGAACTGTTGGTTTCAGTATTAAAAAACTTAAAATAAAATCAAGATGAAAAAGTTAATTTTAATATTATTTGTTTTAGTATCAATTCCTTCGTTCTCGCAAAATGATGCTAAGAGAGTTGCAGAATATAATCTGGAAAACAAAGTGGCCATTCAGGGGTATGATCCCGTGGCTTATTTTAAACAGAACAAAGCCATAAAAGGTAAAAACGATATTTCAACTTCCTATATGGGAGTTACCTATAAATTTTCATCAGCGGCCAATAAAGATCTTTTTATTAAAAATCCGATGGCTTATGAACCTCAATTTGGCGGCTGGTGTGCGTATGCAATGGGAAGTGCCGGAGAAAAAGTGGAGATAAATCCGGAAACTTTTAAAATTACGGACGGAAAACTGTATTTGTTCTACAATGCCTACTTTAATAATACACTGAAAAGCTGGAATAAAGACGAAACAAGTCTGAAAGCAAAAGCGGAAGTGAACTGGAAAAAAATATATAAATAATTAAGGTTATGAAAACAAAACTAATAACCTGGATCCTGAGAATAACTGTCTCAGTGATTCTGCTGCAGACTCTGTATTTTAAATTTACAGGTGCACCGGAAAGTATTTATATTTTTTCGACTTTAGGAATCGAGCCTTACGGAAGAATCGGTTCGGGAATTGCCGAATTGATTGTTGCAATTTTAATTTTAATCCCTAAAACAACGTGGCTCGGAGCTTTAGGCGGATGTGGCGTTATGACCGGCGCTGTTCTTTCGCATTTATTTGTTTTAGGGATTGACGTTAAAGGCGACGGAGGATTACTTTTTTCTCTGGCCCTGATCACATTAATCTGCTGCCTGATATTACTTTATATGAACAAAAATATAATTATTAACCTTTTTAAAACGAAATAATTATGCTTCTAAAATCAATCAACCACAGTTTAGATGAATTAACAAATTTGTTAAATCAATTGTCCGATCAATCCTATTCAAAAACCTGTGCTGCTTTAAGCAACTCAACTATTGGGGAACATACACGTCATATCCTTGAAATGTTTCAATGTCTTGAAAATAGTTATGAATCAGGAATTTTAAATTATGATAACCGGGAACGCAATAAACGCATTCAGACTGAAACTCAGTTTGCAAAACAATGTATTCTTGATGTTAAAATGGGCTTGCAAAAGGAAAATAAAACAATCTATTTAGAGCAGATGATCGATGGACTTACATTTAGAATTCAAAGTAATTATTACAGGGAATTGCTTTATAACTTAGAACATTGTATTCACCATCAGGCATTGATAAAAGTGGCTGTTTTACAATTTGAGGATATTTCACTGAATGAAAATTTTGGTGTGGCACGTTCCACCATAGAATATAGAAATCAATGTGTACAGTAAGTTTTGTATCTCATAATGAAACCGTAATAATCACTTCCAACAGGGATGAAAAAGTGATCCGCCCAAGTGCAATTCCGCCGAGGAGTTATACTTGCAATGGTAAAAATGTAGTATATCCTAAAGATCAGAAAGCCGGGGGAACCTGGTTTGTAGTCGATGCGAATGGAACTGTTGTAGTGCTTTTAAATGGTGGAATCACAAAACATCAAGTCCAGTTTTCATACAGAAGAAGCCGTGGACTAATTGCTTTGGATGTTATTTGCAGTGACTCTCCAAAAGATTTTTGGAGCACTATTAATCTGGAAGATATCGAACCATTTACTTTGGTTTTATATCAGGAGAAAAAATTATACGAACTGATTTGGGACGGTTTGACCAAAATAAGTAGGCAGTTAGATGAAACTCAAAATCATATCTGGTCGTCTGTAACCTTATATCCGGAGGAAATCAGAAAGAAGCGCTCGGGATGGTTTTTTAATTTTCTGAAGGAGAAAAATGAAATTTATCCTTTGGATATGTTAGGTTTTCATAGAAATACAGAAGATGATGATTCCGAAAATGGTCTGATCATTAACAGGGAAAACACTTTAAAAACTCTGAGTATTACGCAAGTTGTAATTGCTCAGAATAAAAGTGTTATAGGATATCATGACTTAGTTCAGGCACAGGAATTTTCAACAGCATTTATTAGTATTTAATACCGTATAATAAGATGAAACTCTTTTTTCATAAAATCGCAAACTGGGAGTACTGGCCGTTTCAGGTCGTGTACATCCCTATCTATTTTCTTTGGGCGTATTATGCAGTCAAAGCAAGGTCTATTTTTTTCTTTAATGCCTCAAATCCAAAAATTAAAAATGGAGGATTTATCATGGAAAGCAAAAAACAGATTTACGATTTACTGCCAAGGAAATATTATCCGAAGACTATTTTAATCAAAAAAGATACTGATCTGAAAAAAATAGTTCAGGAAGTTGTGGAGAAAGAAATTTATTTTCCGTTAATCGCAAAACCGGATATTGGTTTAAGAGGTTCGGGAGTAAAAAAAATCCATACCATTTCTGAGTTAAAGAGTTATATGGAAAAAGCAAACTTCGATTTCCTTTTACAGGATTTGATTCCGTATAAAAATGAAGTAGGTATTTTTTACGTACGCCATCCAAATGAAAAAGAAGGCAGAATTACCGGAATCGTCTCAAAAGAATTTCTGACTGTCGTGGGTGACGGACTTTCAACAATTGAAGAATTAATTCATAAAACGCCAAGATTTCAGTTACAGCTTGATTCGCTGCAGGATGAACATGGTGATTTGCTGCTTAAGATTTTATCAAAAGACGAGGCTCTTAATCTGGTTCCGTTTGGTAACCACGCCCGTGGTGCTAAGTTTTTAGACGGAAGTCACTGGATTACACCACAACTTACCAAAACCATGAATCAGATTTGTGCTCAGATCCCGGAGTTTTATTTTGGAAGATTTGATATCATGTACAACTCTTTTGAAGAACTGGAACGGGGAGAGAATTTTCAAATAGTTGAATTGAATGGTGCGGCTAGTGAACCAACCCATATTTACGATCCAAAACATTCT
Source organism: Flavobacterium sp. (assembly GCA_039933615.1). Lineage (GTDB taxonomy): Bacteria > Bacteroidota > Bacteroidia > Flavobacteriales > Flavobacteriaceae > Flavobacterium. Next base: position 8,294 of record JBDTNT010000304.1, read on the forward strand.
ATCTGGTTTGCCTGGAAAGAACTGGCGCGACACATTACTTATATGTATGAGATTAGTGTAGCCAATCATAAGAGAGGTTTTCCTTACCTGGATTATAAAGCTGGTATGCAGGAATACCGTTTGCACCAGGTTCAGAATAATAAAATTCTAAATTTCTAGAGATGCTGAAAAAGGCTAAAAACATATCGGTTGGATTTCTGGTCAGTTTTATCGGGTCGATCCCTTTGGGATATCTCAATTTAATAGGACTTGAAATTTACTCGAAATCAGGATTTAATAATCTGGTTTTCTTTTTGTCCGGAGTTGTTTTCGTAGAAACGTTTGTGATTTACTTTACACTTCTTTTTGCACAACGACTGGTCAAAAATAAAAAGCTGATGAAAATTATTGATTTTTTTGCCGTGGTCTTTATGTTTGTTTTAGCTTATTTCTTTTATTCAAATTCAAGTCAGACTTCGGGTTTAAATAAAAATCTGACTCCTTATTTGATGTATTCTCCTTTTGTAATCGGTGTAATCTTGAACTGTTTTAATTTTTTACAACTGCCTTTCTGGACCAGTTGGAATTTATATTTAATTAATGCAAAGTATATTACGATTGAAAAAAAGTTAAAATATTATTATCTTGCAGGAACTTTGGCTGGTATTTTTTTAGGAATGTTGAGTCTGATTGTAACATTACAGACTATTTTTCAAAAAACGAACCAATTTTCAAAGTATGTAATGCCTGTATTTATTCCATTGTTTTTTATTATTCTGGGAAGTATTCAGGTTTTTAAGGTGTATAAAAAATATTTTAAATCAACCGCTTTGGAATTCTAGCTTCTGAAGCTAAAATTCTATTCATGAAAAAACTATACTTTCTGCTTCCATTCGTTTTCCTTGCTTGTAAATCGAATACTCCAACTGTAAACGATAAATCTTCCAAAGTAAGTTCCGAAGCTATTGGGATTACTTATAAAGTAGAACAAACAGATGTCTCCGATTTCTTAAAATATCTTTCTTCAGATGAATTGGAAGGCCGTGAAACAGGAACGAAAGGAATCGAAAAGGCAGCAAAATTCTTAGAAGATTTTCTCAAAAAAAATAATGTCAAGCCTTATTTTAAAACCTATCGTGATACGCTGACCAATTTTAAGACACCGGCTTTTAATGTTGTTGGGGTTTTAGAAGGAAATGATCCGCAACTTAAAAAAGAGTTTGTGGTCCTGAGCGCGCATTACGATCATATTGGTGTTGAAAAAAATAAAAAAGAAGATGTTATAAACAATGGTGCCAATGATGATGCTTCGGGAGTAACAGCCGTCGCAGAACTGGCAAAATACTTCAGCGAAACAAAATCGAATAAACGAAGTATTCTTGTTGTATTTTTCGCAGGAGAAGAAAAAGGCCTGTTAGGTTCTAAAAGCCTGGTTGAGAAACTTAAGGCACAAAACTTCAATTTATATGCCCAGCTGAATATCGAAATGATTGGTGTACCAATGAAACGCGACTATTTGGCCTACATTACAGGATTTGATAAATCGAATATGGCTGAAAAAATAAATGAATATACCGGTAAGAAAACAATCGGATTTTTGCCAAAAGAAGCCGAATATAAATTGTTCTACAGATCGGATAATTATTCATTTTACGAAGCTTTCAAAAAACCATGTCAGTCGATAAGTACTTTTGATTTTGAAAATTTCGAGTTTTACCATCATCCTTCCGATGAATTTAAGCTGATGGATATTCCGCATATGACTTCATTCATACAGGAATTTTTACCTGCTGTAACTCAAATGACAAATTCTAAAACACAGGAAATTACCATGAAGAATTAACGGTTCTTTTTGAGTGATTTGCTTATTTTTGCTTCATGAAAAATATTATTATAACAGGAACGAGCAGAGGTATCGGTTATGAATTGGCTTTGCAGTTTGCAAATGCCGGAAATCAGGTATTGGCTATTTCAAGAAAAGTACCTCAGGCACTTTTAGAACATGAGAATGTAACGTGTCTGTCTGTCGATTTATCAAATGAATCAGAATTATATAAAGTAGAGGATTTCCTTTCTTCCACCTGGAAAAAAGTTGATGCACTGGTGCACAATGCCGGAGCTTTGCTGTTGAAGCCTTTCGCAGAAACAACACAGGCAGATTTTGAAAGTATTTACAAAGTGAATGTTTTTGCCGTTGCCAACCTTACCAGGATTTGTCTTCCTTATCTGGAGAAAGGAAGCCATGTAGTAACGATCAGTTCTATCGGTGGTGTAAGAGGAAGTCTGAAATTTGCAGGTTTAGCCGCTTACAGTTCGAGTAAAGGTGCTGTGATTACCTTAACGGAATTACTGGCGGAAGAATACAAAGAGAAAGGGATTTCGTTTAATGTTCTTGCATTGGGTTCCGTACAAACAGAAATGTTACAGGAAGCTTTTCCCGGATATCAGGCGCCAATCTCTGCCGAAGGAATGGCAACTTATATTTATGATTTTACATTAAACGGAAATAAATATTTTAATGGAAAAGTGTTGGAGGTTTCTTCAACGAATCCTTAAATAATTAGGAGTTATAAATTATGAATTATGAGTGAGAGTATTGTTAAGACCAAGAGTTTTGAATTGGCTATTCGTGGAGTTAATTTTTACAAATGGTTTGTGTCTGAAAAGAAAGAATTTGTAATGAGTAAACAATTTTTACGTTCTGTTACTTCTGTAGGAGCGAATGTTCGCGAAGCGGTTAACGCACAAAGCAAACCGGATTTTATACATAAATTATCTATTGCTCAAAAAGAATGTGATGAATCTATGTATTGGCTCGAAATCTTAAAAGAAACTAATTATATTTCGGCAATAGAATTTGACTCTATTCATCAACAATGCGAAGAAGTGCTAAAAATAAGAAGAAGCATCATCATCACAACCAAGAAAAAACTCATAACTCATAATTAATAATTAAATTGAACGAAACTTTAGCAAGATATATACCCGAGCATGCTGTAAAGCCCGTTTTTGAATTGATTGTTGCCAATCAGGTTCATCTGAAAATTGTAAATGAGCGTCAGACGCGTCATGGAGATTACAGGAGAGGGCTTAGTGGTAAACATGAAATTACGGTAAATGCCAATCTGAATAAATATCGTTTTCTCATTACTTTAATTCATGAGATTTCGCATCTGGTAGCATTTGAAAAGTTTGGAAGAAATATAAAACCACACGGTAATGAATGGAAATATTCGTTTCAGCGCATGATGGTTCCTTTTATTCGTCCGGAGATTTTCCCCGGACACTTGTTGCCGCTTTTAGCAAGGCATTTTAAGAACCCTTCGGCGAGTAGTGATACAGATACGACTTTGTCTTTGGCTTTAAAGCAATACGATAAGGAAAATGATAAAAACTATGTTTTTGAAATCCCATACGGAAGTGTTTTTCGTATCAAGAATGGTAAAATATTCAAGAAACTTGCCGTTCGTACCAAACGTTTCGAATGTATTGAAATAAGCTCAGGGAAAACCTATCTTTTCAATCCAAATGCCGAGGTAGAGTTAATAACAGATCATTAAATTATAAATTTCCCTATAAGAAAATCCTAAATTCCAATTGTCAAATTGGAATTTAGGATTTTTTATTTCTAAACGAAGAGTTTAATAAAAACATAATGCAGGACTTATTTTATATTTAAGAAATAATTGCATCTTTATAAGAACTTACAAAGTTGATTATGATAAAAAATCTATTTTCTGTTTTTCTTACTTTCCTGTTTTTAAATTCAATACATGCACAACAAGTGAATGATGTTCAAGGAAAAAGAAACCCTATCATTTATATGGATGGATTTTTTGGTCCATCGGCTGTCAGGAAGATTGGGATTTCCGGTGGTGTTGAATTGAATTACCAGTCTGGAAAAAGTCTTTTTAGTTTCAGGTATATAAATTCCGCAGGGTATACGAGAACGCCTAATATTTTAATATATCTGCCGGCTTATTATAAATCAGACGATAATAGCGAGTATGCTTTGTTATATGGAAGGCGCTGGCTAATGGAAAATCATTCCTATAGTATTTCTGCGGGAATAAGTTATAATAATTTAGAATTGGCCGGCAGAGATTCAGATGACAATCGATTTTCGTATTATAAAAATTTTTACGCTGTTCCTTTTGAAGCCAATTATAAATGGTATTACAGAAAAAAGAAATCTAAACTTATCTATAATGCCATGATACCTAGTGTTGGTGTTAAACTTTTTGGTCATGTTGGCGCATATAGTTTGATAGGTGTAGGAGTATCTGTTGGTTTTGGGTTTAGTAAACAATATTGATATTAAACTTTAAATAATAAATCCCAAATTCCAATTTTGATAGTTGGAATTTGGGATTTATTATTTTAAATTTTCAAAAAGTTTATCCTTTCAAATACGCTTCTCTTACTTTTTTGAATAAGTTAGAAGAGTAAACAAATTTTACAATGTCTTTATTGTCTGTTCTGAAGATTTCTTCTTTAGTTCCCTGCCATGCTTTTAGTCCTTTTTTCAGGAAAACAATATTTTCTCCAATTTCCATTACCGAGTTCATATCGTGCGTATTGATTACGGTTGTGATATTGTATTCTTCGGTAATTTCTTTAATAAGGTTATCAATCAAGGTTGATGTGTTTGGATCCAGACCTGAGTTGGGCTCATCACAAAACAAATATTTTGGGTTATTTACAATCGCGCGGGCAATAGCCACACGTTTTTGCATACCTCCAGAAATTTCAGAAGGAAGTTTTTGATGCGCATCAACTAAGTTTACTCTTTCTAAAACAAAATCAACACGTTCCTTGATTTTTGCTCTATTGTCTTTGGTGAACATTTTTAAAGGGAAAGCAACATTTTCTGCAACGGTCATCGAATCGAATAAAGCACTTCCCTGGAAAACCATTCCAATTTCAGTTCTTAGTTCTCTTTTTTCATCTGCATTCAATTCAGAGTAAATTCGGCCGTCAAATTCAATAGTTCCGGAGTCCGGCGTATGAATTCCTAACAGTGTTTTTAATAAAACTGTTTTTCCGGATCCACTTTGTCCAATAATCAGGTTGGTTTTTCCGGATTCAAAAACTGTCGAAACACCTTTTAAAACCTTACTGTCACCAAATGATTTTTCTATGTTTTTTACTTCTATCATTATCCTAATAATAATTGAGTTAATATATAATTAAAAAGAATAATACAAACCGATGTCCATACAAACGATACCGTACTTGCCTTACCAACTTCTAGCGCACCACCTTTCATGTAATAGCCGTGAAAAGAAGGGATTGTAGCCAATAACATGGCAAATATTAAAGTTTTGATAAAAGCATAGGTAATATGAAAAGGAATAAACTCCATCTGAGCTCCCTGGATAAAATCCTGACTGGTTGAAAACCCGCCGTAAGCACAAGCAAGCCATCCTCCAAAAACACCCAAAAACATACTAATTCCGATTACGAAAGGGTACATCAATAAGGCAACTATTTTTGGGAAAACAAGGTAGTTTAATGAATTTACACCCATAACTTCCAGAGCGTCAATTTGTTCTGTAACACGCATCGTTCCAATACTGGAAGTAATGTAAGATCCCATTTTTCCGGCCATAATAACCGAAATAAAAGTAGGAGCAAACTCGAGGATTACAGATTGACGTGTGGCAAAACCAATTAGATATTTTGGAATCAACGGATTAGTTAAGTTTAAAGCAGTCTGAATAGCGACAACTCCTCCGATAAAGAAAGAGATGAAACAAACAATTCCGAGAGAGTCAATAATTAAATCGTCTATTTCTTTAAGGATCAGACTTTTCATCACAGGCCATTTGGTCTGTTTGTTAAAAATTTCCTTCAGCATTAAAAAATATCTTCCTATTTGGGATAAATAACGAATGAGCATCATAGTTTTTACAAATATTGGCTAAATTAAGGATTAGTTTACAGTTTCTAGTTTGAGTTTACAGTTTTTTAAGTTTTTAAATTTAAAAAAGCTTTTGTTTCATTTTTTGTAAACGGTAATTTCTAATAAATTTTGCCTGTTCAGGAGTAACTAATAGAGGAGTTTTAGCATTTTTAGCTTTCCAAAATCCTTTTATATAATCAAAAAAGAGAAGTGGTTTTTTCTTCATCATCGCCAATTTAGCAGATGCAATTGCTGTGATCCAAAAACCGTATCCCAGTGTGAAAAAAGCTTCACCTTGTTTGTATCGAGCGGTTTTATTGTAATTGGCACCGGTAGGCTTAAGATGTTTTACATGTAACGAAGCATCTGTCACTATTTTCCAATCATAATATTTACAGAGTAATTCGTCTACTGTGTCCCAGCCCATAGCGGGTTTTAATCCTCCAATCTGCTGAAAAGTTTCTTTTCGATAAGCTTTCAGTGCGCCACGGATATGGTCTTTGTCGGTTAGGTTTTCTAGAACCCAGTCACCATTTTTTTCTATATAACAAAATCCGCCGGCCATTCCGATTCGTGAATCCGATTCGAAATAATTAATTATAGTTTCAAAATAATTAGGAGGAAAAATTAAATCTCCATCTATCTTTACGATAATGTCGTAATCGGAATCCAGCGTTTCAAAACCTTTCTGAAAAGCCTGAATTACTTTGCTTCCGGGCATGTGTATCGCGTCTGAGGTTTTGTTGACAACAGAAATAAACGGATTTTCTTTCGCAAAACCCAAAACAATTTCTTCGGTTTTGTCTGTTGAATTGTCATTTACAACCACAACTTTTTTTGGTAAAACCGTTTGCGAAATCAAAGACTGCAAAGTCAGGCCAATAAGTTCTTGTTCGTTGTGTGCAGGAATGACGATGTAATATTTCATTTAAAAAAGTTTAGATTTCAGATTTCAGGTTTCAGATTGTTTTACTTTATCTGAAATTCAGGAAATCCAAAAATCGTTTATATAAAATCTACAATCTGAAATCTAAATTTTCTCCGCGTAAACAATATAATATCTATTAGTAAAACTGCGTAAAAGTGGTCTTAAGCCAAATTTCTTTACAGGATTTGTCCATTTTTGTCTGTCGATAATTTTCCAGCCCGCTTTTTCTAAAAGCCAGTCTAACTGCCAATCTTCAAATTCGTGATAATGCCTGTCCCACATGTCTGTTTTACTGCGGTATGCAGGAGAAAACCACAGGCGCATTGGAATTGAGATTAAAAGTTTATCGGATTTTATTTCGCTTAAAATGGTAAACGGATTTAATAAATGTTCGAAGATTTCAAAAGCAGTTACGACATCGGTTTTTTCTGTTTTAAAAACACTTTGGTCTAAATCTAAATCTTCACCAGTGGTGTTTTTTACTGAAAAACCTTCTTCTTTCATGATTTTAGAAAATGGATTTTCAACTCCTAAATCTAAAATGGTTTCAGAGGTTTTAATATGTTTTTGCAAAAATTCTAAAGTAAGTTTGAATCTTTTATTGGGAAACGTTTTCTCGTACATTTTATAGTTTTTAACAACAAGGCGCAAATATACAAAGTTATCTGCTGTTTTGTGTTTTTTAAATGGAATTGGATATATAAGTTTTGTTAAATTGCGTGCTAAATAATCTCGCAAAAACGCGAAGTCGCAAAGTTTTTTTATCTGCCACAGATTAGAGAATTAAAAAATCTGCTTAAATCTGCGTGAAACAGAAAAACTTTGCGACTTCGCATTTTTGCGAGAAATTGACTTCTCTTATAAAAGCTTAAAAGCTCTTTATTAATATCTGTAAACAAAAGCATTGACATTCATTCCTGCTCCAACTGAAGCAAAAATAACAACATCGCCTTTGTTGATTTCGTGATTTTCTAATTTGCCTTGTATCAGCAGATCAAACAAAGTAGGAACGGTTGCAACACTGCTGTTTCCTAAATCATGAATACTCATTGGCATAATGTTTTCAGGTGCAGTTTTGTCGTATAATTTATAAAAACGGTCGATAATAGCTTCGTCCATTTTTTCATTGGCCTGGTGAATAAGGATTTTTTTCACGTTATCAATTCCGATTCCGCTTTTGTCCAGACATTCTTTCATGGCACATGGCACCTGGCTTAAGGCAAATTCGTAAATTTTACGGCCATACATTTTGATGTATTTGATATCCGGATCTGAATCTGGATTGTATGATTTTCCGAAATATAAAAAGTTAGCTTCGTCATTAGCGAAAGTGGCACTTTCATAAGATAATAACCCGGATTCATCATCAGAGGCCTCTAAAATTGAAGCACCAGCACCATCAGAATAAATCATTGAATCACGATCGTGATCGTCAACAACTCTCGAAAGCGTTTCAGCCCCAATTACCAAAACTCTCTTTGCCATTCCGGATTTGATGAAGGCATTTGCCTGCAGCACACCTTCAATCCAGCCCGGACATCCAAAAAGAATATCGTAAGCTACACATTTTGGATTTTTAATATCCAATTTGTTTTTAACGCGGGTTGCTAAGCTCGGAAGGATATCGGTTTGATGGGTTCCTGACTTTACATCGCCAAAATTATGAGCAAAGATGATGTAATCTAATGTTTCACGGTCGATTTTAGCATTTTCAAGTGCTCTTTCAGCAGCAAAATAAGCTAAATCTGATGAAGTATGATGGTCTTCGGCATAACGGCGATTTTCAATTCCGGTTATTCCTTTAAATTTTTTAATTACAACTTCATTTGGGTAAGCAAAAGGAGTTCCGTCTTCATTCAAAAAAACATGTTTGTCAAAGTCAGTATTGCTTACTTCTTTATTAGGAATGTAACTTCCTATACCAATTATTTTTATTTTCATTATTCCTTAATTAGCCGATAAATTTATCGCTAAATTATAAATAAAATTATGATAACTGTCATAAAATATACTATGCATGCATATAATTATGAAATAAGAAATTTTATCCTTTAATATTGATTATTTTTTAACGATTTTTGAATTTAGCTGAGATTTCAAACGTTTGAGTTTGGTTTTAGTGTTTATTTTTTTTTATCGAAAATATTTTAAAAGCTTAAAAAAAGTAACAAGTTTTTTTAGATTGTTATAAAAACAGAAAACCCGATAACTTTAAAGCTATCGGGTTTCTTTGTATGTAGAAAAAATGTTTTTTAATTTTCCATGTAAGCTTCAATAGGAGCACAGCTGCAGATTAAATTTCTGTCTCCAAAAGCATCATCTGCTCTTCTGACAGAAGGCCAGAATTTGTTTTCAGCGATATATTCTAATGGGAAAGCTGCCTGCTCTCTGGTGTAAGGGAAATTCCAGGTCTCAGTTGTCAGCATTGCCAGCGTGTGAGGAGAATTTTTCAATACATTGTTACTGTCTTCGATTGTTGCAGCTTCAATTTCTTTTCTGATAGAAATCATAGCATCACAAAAACGGTCTAACTCTTCCAGGTTTTCACTTTCAGTTGGTTCGATCATTAAAGTTCCTGCCACCGGGAAAGATACTGTTGGTGCGTGGAAACCGTAATCCATTAAACGTTTTGCGATATCGGTAACTTCGATTCCTTTTTGTTTGAAAGGACGACATTCTAGGATCATTTCGTGAGCTGCACGACCCATTTCTCCGGAATACAAAGTATCGTAATGTCCGTTTAATTTTTCTTTGATATAGTTGGCGTTTAAAATGGCGTGTTCTGTTGCGCTTTTCAAACCTTCAGCTCCTAACATCGAAATGTACCCGTAAGAAATCAAACATACTAATGCAGATCCCCAGGGTGCAGCAGAAATAGCGGTAATAGCGGTTTCTCCTCCTGTTGGAATTACCGGATTTCCTGGTAAGAAAGGAACCAATTGTGGTGCCACACAAATAGGACCAACTCCCGGACCTCCGCCTCCATGAGGAATTGCGAAAGTTTTGTGTAAGTTTAAGTGACAAACGTCAGCTCCAATAGTAGCAGGATTTGTTAATCCAACCTGAGCATTCATGTTTGCACCGTCCATGTAAACCTGTCCGCCGTTATCATGGATTAATTTTGTAATTTCCTGAATAGCACTTTCAAAAACACCATGTGTAGATGGGTAAGTTACCATTAAGCAAGATAAATTGTCTTTATGAAGAATAGCTTTTTCACGTAAATCTTCTACGTCGATATTTCCGTTTTCTAATGTTTTAGTAACCACAACTTTCATTCCGGCCATAGCTGCAGAAGCAGGATTTGTACCGTGTGCTGATGAAGGAATCAAAGCAATATTTCTGTGATCGTCTCCACGTGATTGGTGGTATGCACGAATCACCATAAGTCCTGCATATTCTCCTTGTGCACCAGAGTTTGGCTGTAAAGTTGTTCCGGCAAAACCGGTAATTACGTTTAATTGCTGCTCTAATTTTTTCAACATTTCCTGATATCCCTGTGCCTGATCAAGAGGTGCAAAAGGGTGAATGTTGTTCCAGTTTGGATTACTTAGAGGTAACATTTCAGCAGCAGCATTCAACTTCATTGTACAGGAACCTAACGAAATCATCGAGTGATTTAATGCTAAATCTTTACGCTCTAACATTTTAATGTAACGCATCAAAGCGGTTTCTGAATGGTATTTGTTGAAAACATCATGCTGTAAGAAAGCAGAAGTTCTGTTTACTGAATCCGGGTAATGATTGGTTTCTGTTAATTCAGAAATTGTAGTTGCCTGTAAAGAAAGTGCTTCAGCAAAAATTGCAATGATATCATTTACATCCGAAACACTTGTAGTTTCGTTTAATGAAATTGAAATCGTATTTTCGTCTGCGTAATAGAAATTTACTTCTTTAGCTTCAGCAACAGCTTTTACTTTTTTAGCATCTGCTTTTACTAAAATAGTATCAAAGAAAGCAGAGTTAATTTGTTGTACACCAATTTTTTGCAATTCGTTTGCCAAAGTAGCTGCCGAAGCGTGTACTTTATCAGCGATATATTGTAAACCTTTTGGTCCGTGGTAAACCGCATACATTCCAGCCATTACTGACAATAATACTTGTGCCGTACAAATGTTTGAAGTTGCTTTATCACGTTTGATATGCTGTTCACGAGTCTGCAATGCCATACGCAGAGCACGGTTTCCGTTTGTATCTACGGTAACACCAATGATTCTTCCCGGCATGCTTCGTTTGTATTCGTCTTTTGTTGCAAAATAAGCAGCGTGCGGTCCTCCGTATCCTAACGGAATTCCGAAACGTTGTGTTGTTCCAACAACAACTGCAGCTCCCATTTCTCCCGGAGGCGTTAATTTTGCTAAACTTAAAATATCAGCAGCAACGGCTACTTTGATTTCTTTTGAGGAAGCTTTTTCAATAAAAGCAGTATAATCGTAAACTTGTCCGTATTTTCCGGGGTATTGTAAAATAGCTCCGAAGAATTCAGCAGAGAAATCAAAAGTTTCATGGTTACCAATCACTAATTCAACACCAATTGGAGTTGCGCGGGTTTGTAAAACTGAAAGTGTCTGAGGTAAAATTTCTTCTGAAACGAAAAATTTATTTACATTGTTTTTCTTTTGGTCACGGGAACGAACATCCAGCAATAAAGCCATCGCTTCTGCGGCAGCAGTTCCTTCATCTAATAAAGAAGCATTAGCGATTTCCATTCCTGTTAATTCTATAACAGTAGTCTGGAAATTTAAAATAGCCTCCAAACGACCTTGAGCAATTTCAGCCTGATAAGGTGTGTAAGCCGTGTACCATCCCGGGTTTTCAAAAACATTTCTCTGGATAACTGCAGGAACAATTGCCTGATTATATCCTAAACCGATGTATGTTTTGAAAATTTTATTTTTGTTTCCTAATTGTTGAATATGGTTTGAAAACTCATATTCCGTCATCGCCGGATCTAAGTTTAAAGGTGCTTTTAAACGAATGTCATCTGGAAGGGTTTCGTAAACAAGTTGTTCGATCGATTCAACTCCAATGGTTTGTAACATGTGTTGAAGATCTGTTTCTCTTGGACCAATGTGTCTTAAAGCAAAAGCATCTGTTTTCATATAGTTGTAAAAGTGTTGTTTTTTTGTCGCGCAAAATTAAGTATTATTAATAATTTAAT
>JBDTNT010000305.1:0-11380 GCA_039933615.1 Flavobacterium sp.
AATAGTCGTGAAATACTTTTACAGCATCAAACTTTTTAGCTGCTTCACCATTTCTGATAATAGTCACAGATACAATAGTATCACCCTGTACTACTTTATTTACGACTTCCATTCCTTTGTCAACTACATGACCGAAAATGGTATGTTTTCCGTCTAACCACGGAGTCTCAACGTGTGTAATGAAAAATTGGCTGCTGTTTGTCCCGGGACCATTATTGGCCATAGCTAAAACACCCCCTTTATCGAATTTAAGATCTGTAATTTCATCTTTAAATTTGTATCCTGTATCACCGGAACCTGTTCCTAAAGGATCACCGGTCTGAATCATAAAATCTTCAATAACCCTGTGAAATTTCAATCCATTGTAGAAGGGTTTGCTTTTAAGGTTTTCATCTGTAACAAATTCACTCTTACCTTCAGCCAGTGTTACAAAATTGGCAACAGTAACGGGTGCTTTTTTATAGTCTAATTCAACAATAATACTTCCTTTGTTCGTTTCAATTTCAGCGTACAGACCATCAGGAAGGTCACTGTGTTTATCTTTACAAGAATAAAACGAGGTAGCGGCTAATAGTAATATTAAAATACTCTTTTTCATTTTTTTAAATGTTGTTTTATGGGTTTAAAGTGTCTTTTTTAGTTTGAATTGCTGCTTTTGGCGCTGCCGGTTTTGGATTCTGCGTGCCGGTAACAGCTGTTTTCGGAGCTTCTTCCGGAACAAAATTCCTAAGTGTAACCGTACAGATTAAGGATTGATTGGTTCCTATTTTCTTGTTGTCACCATGATAACCATACGCAATATGAGATGGAAATAAGAAGTTTACGGTTTCATTTTTGTGCATTAATTTGATACCGTCACGCAGTCCCATCATGATTTCCTGTTTGTCAACAAAATAAGTTTGCGGACCAAGTTCTGCTTCTGCATAAATAACTTTTCCTTTTATATCTTTTACTTCCAGGTTGTAATAAGCGATATCTCCTCTTTTAGGTTTTAAGGTATCAGTTGCATTTCGCTCATCGTAAGAATACCAGTATCCTTTTTGGGAAGCAAAATACTTTACTTTCGGATTGCTTTTGATGATGTTTTTAATGACATCTTCTTCGCTGGCAACCAATTTTTTATTTCGGTCGGCCGATTTTTTCATGAAAGTACCTGAAGCTCTGGAAATAGGTCTTCTGGCTTCTTCATGTTGTTTACAGCCAACAGATAAAACAGCAAAAAGCAGGGCGAAAATGCTTATTTTCAAGTGGTTCATAGTAGGTTATATTTTTAGTTTAGTTACTAAATCTTCAAACTTTTTAACGGTTTCTTCCATCGGAATTTCAGATCTTCCACCAGCAGCATTGCTATGTCCTCCGCCATTAAAATGATCTCTGGCGAACTGGTTTACATCGAATCCTCCTTGTGAGCGGAATGATATTTTGATGATTTTCTCGTCTTTATTTTCTATAAAAATAGCAGTAAAATTAATTCCTTTTATACTTAATCCGTAATTAACAATTCCTTCGGTATCGCCTTTTACGTAATTAAAGGCATCCAATTCGCCTTGGGTCAGTGTCGTATAAGAAGTTTTATGCTCTTCTAAAACTTTCATATTCTGTAAGGCGCGCCCCAATAATTGTAAACGGCTGTACGAACTGTTATCAAATAAAAGCACCGGAATCTGAGTATTTTCAACACCCAAATCTATCAATTCAGCAATAATACGGTGTGTATTTCCCGTGGTTCCCGGAAAACGGAATGAACCGGAATCGGTCAGGATTCCCGTATAGATACAAGTAGCAATGGTTTTGTCTAAATCTTCTTTTTTATTTAAAAAGGAAATGAAATTATAAACCATCTCACAGGTAGACCCAAATGAAGTATCGGAGTACATGAAAGCTGCGTAATCATCAGGTTTCTGGTGATGATCAATCATGATAAATGGAGCTTTTAGCTTTGCTAAAGTGTATTCCATTTCTCCGGTACGGTGGAAAGCATTAAAATCAAGTGTAAATATTATTTCAGCTTCTTCTAATATTTTAGTACAGTTTTGGGTGTCTTTTTCAAATATTTTAACCGTTTCGGAACCTGGGAGCCAAGCTAAGAAATCGGGAAAATCATTAGGAGCAATCACTGTTGCCTGATGATTGTTTTTTATTAAAAAGTGGTATAAAGCCAGCGTAGAACCCATGGCATCACCATCGGGACCTCTATGCGGAATTATAGCGATTTTCTTTGGGGTTGCGAGCAACAATTGGATCGCTTGAATATCTTGTATTTTCATAGTCTGCGAATTTACATTTTTTTAATGTAATGCTGAAAAGATTTTATGGAATCTTAGTTTTCAGTGTTCAGACGCAGTTTTCATTACGGTTTGAGTTCAATTTCAGCTTCTCGTTCCGAGCTGCAATTAAAAAAACCGATACAATTTATATTTAGCTCCCCTGACAATCTGAGATTTATAAATGCCCACAGATCCCGAAGAAAAATAAGCGATGATACAGGCGATAGCGATAAAAAGGCCGGGTGCAATTCCGAATAATTCTATTCCCATAATGGTGCAGGCGATAGGGGTGTGGGTGGCACCCGAAAATACGGCTACAAAACCCATTCCGGCTAAAAGAGCGATTGGCATGGGAACAACAAGAGATAAAGCACTCCCTAAAGTAGCGCCAACGAAAAATAACGGAGTTACTTCGCCGCCTTTAAAACCAGCACCAAGAGTAAAACCGGTAAATAAAATTTTCAATAAAAAATCGTACCACGGATTTACAGTTGAAAAAGAGTCTACAATAACAGGAACACCCAATCCCGAGAATTTTGTGAATCCGAAACCTGAAATGGCAATCGCTAAAATGATTCCACCTACAAACGGACGCAATGGCGGATATTTTATGGTTTTTGAAAAAATCGAACTCCAAAAATGAGTGCTTCTGGAAAATAATAATGCCGCAACTCCAAACAATATGCTGATTAGGATAGTGTAGAATAGATTGGTCAGATTGATTTCAGGAACATTCGGAATGCTGTAATGGGTGTGTTTTACCTGCCAGAATTCAACCGTAAAATAAGCGGAGTAGGCTACTAAAAAGGATAGAAAAATACTTTTTAAATTGATCTTACTAAAATAAACCACTTCCAAAGCAAAAATGGCTCCTGCGAGAGGTGTTCCGAAAACGGATGCAAAACCGGCACTGATTCCAAGGATAATCAGAATTTTTCGCTCGGAATTATCAAGCTTAAAAAGCTTTGTGAACTGATCTGCGATTGCCCCTCCCATTTGTACTGCTGTGCCTTCACGACCTGCAGAACCTCCAAATAAATGGGTTAGTAAGGTTCCTGAAAGAACTAAAGGAACCATTTTAAGCGGAATTATTTTTTTAGGACTTTCGTATTCTTCGAGTAATAAATTATTGCCTTTTACGACAGATTCCCCCCAATAATGATAACTCAAACCAACAAATAATCCGCCAATGGGTAAAAGCCAGATAATCCAGTCATGGTGAATTCTAAATTGCGTAGCCCATTCTAATGAAACTAAAAAAAAGGCTGATGCGGATCCTGAAAAAAGGCCTGTTAAAAGACAAATTACAATCCATTTGAAGCTGGTCAGCAGTATTGTTTTAAAATCAGGTGAAATCATTTGGAGAGTTGAGTTTTTTTGCCACGAATTGTACAAATTTACACGAATTTTATTTTTTAAAAGAAAAAAAATCCTTTTAATGCGTTTGAGAAATAATTAGTGTAATTGCTTCGCCTGTTTACTGTAGCGCGGGTCGTGGCAAAAGATTTATTCCTGAACTACAGCAGTAAATTCAATCTCAATTAAATATTCCGGAGCAACCAATTTGCTGATCTCATAAAAACCGGTTGTTGGTTTTACATCTTTAAAAAAAACGGAATGTGCTCTGGCAACATCTTCAAAAGTAGCGATATCGGTCGTGAAAATACGGGTTCTGATGACATCTTTCATTCCAACGTTCAGATCTTCCAATACTTTTTCCACGCGTTCCAAAATATTATAAGTCTGAGCATAAGCGTCGTCTGCTTTTACTTTTTCTCCATCAACAATTGCCACAGTTCCTGAAACTTCAATGATATTGCCAATTCTTACGGCACGACAATATCCCATTTTGTCCTCCCAAGGAGATCCTGTTAAGATGTTTTCTCTTTTCATTTTTATATTTTATTGAATTGTTTTTTTGAAATTCTTTAAACAAATTTCCGGTTGGTATAATAACGCTGCAATTTATAAAATATGTTACTGAAAAGAGCAGGATTTATTTGAAATCATTTCATAAATCAACCTTTTTTGTGATATTTTGAGGGATTGCTTTTATCAATTATTCTATTTGATGTTGTTCAAAAAGACGAAGTTTATTCTGAGTTGCTGTCAGGTTTTGCTGCAGTGTCTCTATTTTATTCAATAGATGGGCGATGGCATCAATTCCTTCAAAATTAATTTTTAAATCATAATGCATACGAATCATTTTTTCTATGGCCGGCAATTGATTCGTATGCAGGTATTCATCTTCTTCCTGAATAATAATTTCTACCAACCCATAATTGTTTAGTTCTGTTATGAAGGTATTTTCAATTTCGTGATAGACGCAAAATTGTTTTATCTGAATTAAATTTTCACTATTCATTATTTCTTATTTTAGATAATTCTTCGAATAATTCTTTTTCTTTTTTGGAGAGATTTGTTGGGACTTTCAATTTATAGGTAATATATAAATCCCCAAACTGATCCTCTTTTTTATAGACAGGAAAACCTTTTCCTTTTAATTTGACTTTTGTTCCGGCCGGGGTTTCTTCCGCGACTTTAATTTTTACTTTTCCATCAAAGGTGTTAACGAAAATCTCACCTCCCAAAATTGCAGTGTACAAATCAAGATCAACATCAGCGTATAAATTATTGCCTTCCCGTTTAAAATCCGAATTGTTTTCAATAGTAAAAGTAATATACAAATCGCCATTCGGTCCACCGTTCGCACCTGGTCCGCCATGTCCCGGGATTTTTATGATTTGTCCGTTTTCTACACCCGCAGGAATTGTAATCCGGATATTTTTGCCGTTAACCGCAAGATTTTGTTTCTGACTGGTATAGGCAGAAGCCAGGTCTAATTGCAATTCAGCATTAAAATCCTGACCCCTGTATTTAGATTGGGTTCTGCCGCCTCTGGAAGAACCATACATGGAATTAAAGAAATCAGAAAAATCATCACCTGAGAAATCACCGCCTGAAAACCCGGAATAATCCTGACTGTTTTGTTGTCTCGGGCGCTGTTGCTGATTGGGATCGTAACCTGCCTTTTCAAATTCGTCAGCATGTTTCCAGTCCTTGCCGTATTTATCGTATTTTTTTCGATTTTCAGGATTGCTTAAAACTTCGTTGGCTTCGTTTATTTCCTTGAATTTTTTCTCCGCTTCTTTGTCATTCGGGTTGAGATCCGGATGATATTTACGGGCTGCTTTCCGATAGGCTTTCTTTATTTCAGCTTCAGTTGCAGATTTTGTAATTTCCAATGTTTTATAATAGTCTATATAATCCATTTGTCTGGTTTTTAATATATTTAAATTAAAAACATTGAAGTTATGAATAAGTTGCTAACTATCAAAATGCTATATTTCTTTTAAAGGAAGATTGTTGTAAACATTGAAAAGTTGGTTCTTTAAATTTTTATTGGATTAAAATCATATGTTTTCATTTTTTGGCAGGTTTTTTGTTTCCAAAAATTAGCCTAATATATTGTTATAAAACTCTTAAAGTTGTAGAGCCTGTTTAAATTATGCTATTTTTGTGAAGCTATACTTTAATTTTATACTAATTATAAATGCCCATTCGATAACATCTTTTCAATGAAGCACATTTTATTTTTCATATTATTTTTAACTGCTGTAACAGTATCTGCCCAAACTGAATTTAGTACAAAATTCAAGTCCATTCCGGCTCCGAAATTTAGTGCAAAACCTAAAAAAATTACCTCTCCGGAAGTTAAAGATCCGAAAGCTGATAATTTAGATATTCCGAGTATAAAAACACCTAATGTTTTTGATAATACGACCATAACCCAAAAATCAAAACTTCAGATTGGAGAGCAGAAAAGTACTTTTACAATGTCTACAGAAACTGATTTTGCCAATCCCGGCGATCGTTATGTTGCGAAAATGGAAAAGGATCTGGATAAGGCTTTAAAAGCGGAAGGACTTAGAGAAGGCAGGGGAGAGTTGGTAAAGAAGAATATTTCTTTGGGTGATTTTAAAACCAAATCGAATTTCTTTATTGTGAAATTCCGTGATTTTGGTGCAATCGATGGCGACTTGGTAAAAGTTTCCAATAACGATCAGGTAATCAGAAGTCAGGTATTATTGGATTCGAATTTTCAGGAAGTAAGAATTAATCTTACAACAGGATTTAATAAATTAGATTTCGAAGCCTTAAACATTGGTGCATTAGGTGGGAATACCGCAGAAATCCGAGTGTATGACGACAAAGGTGTATTAATCACCAATGATTACTGGAATAATCTTGCTGCCGGTTTTAAAGCTTCAATTGTAGTTACGAAAGAAGAATAAAGTCAGGTCAATTTTCCAGTTGGTATATTTCTTAGCTTTTAGTAATATCAATTTTTCCTTTTCCATCACCTGTTTCTTTTAACAGAAAGCTGATTAAAATTGCGATAGAAATTCCCATAATCCAAAATAAACCTGCATTTTGAAAATGTACTATTTTATTGGTGGTATTTTCAAGAGTTTGTCCAAATAAATGACTGAATATTGGACTTAAGATGGTGGTCACTCCAAAAGTTATAAAATTAATTGCTCCTGTAGCGCTCCCTTTTACATTATCAGGATTAGCTTCTTTAATTACGGAATAAGGAATCATGGCAGCTCCTGAAGCAACTCCTAATAAAAACATGCTGACTTTAAGAGGAAGTATATCCGGGAAATACAACAGCTGAATCAGACTTAAGATCATTATTAAAGCACCGGATATTAAAACAGGTTTTCGTTTTCCTATTTTGTCTGTAATATAGCCTAGCAGCGGACATCCAAACACCCAGCCAAAAGCAACCATTGCACTCGAAATTGCTGCTGTATGAAAGTCTAAGGAAAGGTCTTTTTCGAAAAAGGCAACTGCCCATGTCATTGCAAATATGGTGGTTGGAGCAAATAATAATCCTGAAATAAGGCCACAGAACCAGGATTGCGGATTGCTAAAAACAATTTTATAAGGAGTTAGCAAACCTTGTTTCTTTGTGTTTTCTTCCTGTATTTTTTCTACTGTGTTTGCAGGAATTATAAACCAAAGACTAAAGGCAACAAGGGCTGTAAAAGCGCCAATCCATAGCCAGAAGGTTGTAATATTCATTCCTTTTTCAATCCATGGGCCTACCACAAATTGTCCTGCAGAACCTCCGAGCATTCCCAGACATTGTGTAAACCCGATGGCTGTTGCCAGAGATTTTGCTGAAAATCCTTTGCTGGCGAGATAAACGCAGCCTGGAAAGGCAAAAGCACATCCGGCACCTTGAAATAAGCGTCCGACAACTCCGGTAAACTGACTGGAAATAATAAATAACAAACAGCCAATTGCCAAAATAAGGGCTCCGGCAAAGAGTGAATATTTTGCTCCGAAACGATCCAGGGCAATTCCAGCTATCAGGCTACAGAAAGAATAGGTATAATAATAGCTGCCAAAAATAGCTACCAATCTTATTTCATTAACAGAAAAATTTTCAGAAAGCTGCGGAATCATTACTGCCGGAGCAGAACGGATTACATAATCCAAAAAATAAAAAACTAAACCAAATACCCATGCAATGATGTAGTATTTGGTATATGACTTTGTAGTGTTGCTATCCATTTTTATTCTTTATAATTGAAAAAGGCAATTTTACAATCCTTCTTTCAGGTGCTTATAATTGGATTTAATGGTATCGAGAACCTCTTCCATTTTTCCGCCTAGCATTAATCGGGTCATTGATTTTGCCATACCGGTCACTTGTGCCCATTCTACTTTTGGCGGCATTGCCAGCGAATTCGGGTTGGTAAAGACATTTAATAAAATAGGCCCATCATGCAGAAATGCTCTTTTAACGGCTTCCTCAACCTCTTCCGGTCTGTGGACATTTATACCTTCAAATCCCATTGCCTGAGCTATCAGCCCAAAGTCCGGATTGACCATATCGGTTTCATTATCCGGCAGGCCGTTAACCTCCATTTCAAGTTTTACCATACCTAAAGCACGATTATTGAAAACGATGATTTTGACAGGAATTTTATATTGATTAATTGTAGCCAAATCACCCAAAAGCATTGATAATCCGCCGTCACCACACATTGCAATGATTTGTTTTTCGGGATGCGCCAAAGCGGCTCCAATTGACATTGGCATTGCATTTGCCATAGAACCATGATTAAAAGAACCTAACATTTTTCGTTCTCCGGTTCCTTTGATAAAACGGGCTCCCCAAACGCAGGTCATTCCGGTATCTACTGTAAAAATAGCATCTTTGTCAGCCAGTTTATCAATAATATGGGCGAGATATTCCGGTTGAATAGTGTCTTCCCCTCCGTTATCGTCGATGTAGGTATTCATATTTTCTTTTACAGTGCTGTACAATTTAAGTTGAGCCTGTAAAAAACTATCATCCGTTTTTGTTTCCAGTAATGGCAGTAATGCGTTTATAGTGTCGGCTACATCACCGCATAAGCCCATATGTAAATTGGCTCTTCTTCCCAAACGTTCGGAACTTGTATCGATTTGAATGATCTTATTGTTGGATGGCATGAATTTATCATACGGAAAATCAGTTCCTAATAACAATACAAGATGCGATTCGTGCATGCTGTGATACGCAGAAGGCTGACCTAGCAATCCTGTCATTCCTATTTCATTAGGATTATTGGGTTGGATGCTCATCTTTCCACGGAAAGAATATCCTACCGGAGCTTTAATATGTTGGGATAATTGCACAACCTGATCATGTGCTTTCTCAGCTCCGATACCGCAAAATAAAGTTATTTTTGAACTCTCGTTTATCACTTTAGCCAATTGCTGTAATTCGGAATCAGAAGGTCGGATAACGGGATTACAATGAAAATACTGTGTAGATATATTACTTTCAACAGCTTCTAACTCAGAAACGTCACCGGGTAAGCCAATAACCGCAACACCTTTTTTTCCTAAAGCATGTTGTATGGCCGTTTGAATAATTCGGGGCGCCTGTTCAGCGGTCATAATCATTTGATTATAGCAGCTGCAATCGTCAAAAAGCTTGATTGTATTGGTTTCCTGAAAATAATCCATTCCCATTTCACCGGTATTTATTGTAGAGGCAATTGCCAGCAAAGGTACATGAGAGCGGTGCGCATCATACAATCCATTAATTAAGTGAACGTGTCCGGGACCACAGCTTCCGGCGCAAACCGCAAAACCGTCTAATTCGGCTTCGGCAGCGGCAGCATAAGCACCGACTTCTTCATGACGAACATGAATCCATTTTATCTTGCCGTTTCTGCGTATCGCATCATTAAAATAATTTAGACTATCACCGGTAACAGCGTATACACGTTTTACTCCGGCTTCTACCAACATTTCTACTAATTGTTCTGCAACTATTTTACTCATGGATTATATTTTAGAATTAATAATTTTATGGTATAATATTGGTTTTTGCCGTGTTTTTAAATGGATATGATTGGTTGAATTTCAATACACGGGTTAGTCTATTGAAATTTACTAAATTAATTCCGTAAAGAAAACCGGTCCATGTTAAATAAAATAAAAATGTAGAGCAGCTTTTTAGAAGCAGGCAATTTGATTTTGCAGTAGTTGAAAAAATCAGGAATATTAAAAAGGGTATTAATCAATACCAAAAAATCATAAATAACTTAATAATGATTAGAAGGCATTCCGGCTGCAGCCAGCATCAGAAACCAAAGGAAAGTAAAAAGAAGGGACAGAATTATAGTAATTACAAAACGGATCAGGTAAGATTTCCATACTGCCGGATTTACGGATTTTGAATTCTTGATCAGCAAAAAGGACTGAATAATTAAATTTGCTATAATTAGTATAATAAGGATGAACTCATTAATATCATTCAATAGCATACCAATGCAGAAAGCTAATACTGAATATAAAACTCCTAAAAGAATGATTTTTGAACGTTGGTTTTTAATATTCAGGGCAAGATAAAAAGCATAAATAAAATACGATATTCCGCCAATAAATGCAAAATCATAATAATTATGGGCAGCCATAAATTCATATACAATAACTGGAAACAGGGCAACAATAATAATGATAATAAGGTGCAGTACTATTTTTTGAATTAGTTTCATTATTTATTGCTTAATCAGTAATTAGACTTTTACTATATTTTCTAAATGTATTAAAATAATTGGGTTTAAAGCGACTGTAAGGTTCAAAGGTATTGAGTTACAAAGGCTCAGAGGTTTAATGTCTTTGTCCCTTTAAATTCCTAAAATGTATTAAACTAATTGTGTTTAAAATAAATAAAAGGTTGAAAAGTAGGGAGTTACAAAGGTTCATAGGTTTGATCTCTTTGTTCCTTTGCAACTCTTAGCCTTTGCACCTCCTAAAAAGGATCTGCAGTAACTCTAAACTTCATATCGGCCTTTATGGTTACATCTTTTGTTAATGTTTCCTTTAGCGTAACCTGAGTCCTGATTTTATATTTATCAGCTTTAATATATTGATCCAATCTCGCATCTGTACTAATTAAATCGATTTTATCTGAAGTTGAATTGATATTGTCCAGATAGGCCAATTCTATTTCATCTGAATCAGTTGTTGAGATATAAAGATGAATTGATTTTAAAAACGTAAATGTTTTTCCTTCAGGATCTGTGATTGTTAATTCAAGTGATTTCAGTTTTACATCTTTCACTAAACTAGCTTTGGTTTTGTTATTGTTAAATTCAGCGGAGGAATTTGTAGTAACGTCAGGCGTTATAATCTCTGAAGGTAAATTTATAGGTGATGTGCTTTTTATTTGAATTGATGCATTATTAGAAATAGTAAAAGTCAATAAATCATCAACAGCATCACAAGACGTTAAAAATAAAGACAGAAAAATACAAAGGGCAATTAATTTTGATTTCATAAGGGAGATTGGTTTTTTCGTAAGATACGAAAGATTGGTTGTTTTGGATTTCTTTTTTTGAGGTTTAAAGGTTCAAAGTTGCAAACGGACAAAGAGAAAAAGGTAAGCAAATATTTGTTTTTTAATACCTCTGAACCTTTGTGCCTCTGAATCTTTGTCCCTAAAATCGGAACAATGAAAAAAAAATATTTTTTTCATTGTTCCGATTTTTCAAATTCGAATATAAAAAGTATTTTTGCGCATGCAACACAACGTACTT
>JBDTNT010000306.1:0-13227 GCA_039933615.1 Flavobacterium sp.
TGATTCCAAAAGAAGTAATTTTAACTAAAGTAAATGAATAAAGCCTTGTTTAAGGATGTGCATTTTTGAACTATAATTTATAGTATGCGTTACAGTTTTTTCGGAATAGTTTTTGTATATTTGTCATATGTTTTTCAATAAGAGCCGAGCTATTGCAAGTAGCGTTCGAGGCTCTTTTTTTTATGGGTTAATATTAGAATAACGTTGTTTTGATTCCTGGAAAAGTTCTTCAGGAGACCTTTTTAACGTTATTTAGTTCAGCTGCAGAAAAGATCCGGTTTGCGTTTTCAGGTTATTTGAAATTCGAGGGATAGGCTACGCCAGTTAACGAATTAATAATATAACTAAAAATTTAGCTGCGCTTTTTCTCTGGTTATAAATCCAATTTGTGGACCGCAATTTCCATTATCCAACTTTTGGTATATTTTCAAATAACGAAAATCCTCTTTGCTTCTCCAGTAGTAAGCTAGATATTGCAAAGAGGCTTCTTTAAATTTAAACCAACAGGAATTTTTTCCGTTCGCTAATATGTGCGAAAAAGTGACTTTTAATAAGCCGTTTTTAAGTTTTGTAGACATGTGTATATGTTTTTCAACGAGAGACTATTGCAAGTAGTCATTTCTATTTCTCGTAAAAGTTTAGCCAAATATACATATTATTTTGATTTTAAATGTTAAAATTTTAAGAGTTAAACTCTACCCCCACCCCACCGAGGAGGAGGAGAGTTTTTTTTTATGACTTACGCATGTGGTATTACAAGATACGGAGAGTAGCTATAAACACCTGAAAGGTTTTGAGTTCTTACACGAATCTGTACACCCGTACCGGAAGACAAATTGCCAATCGAACCAGTATTTCCACTCCATAAAATTGGAAAACGATCGATATAAACCTGTGTCTCGATGTTATACAATTCTACAAAAGGAGATAACAAATCTGATGCATTAATCACAGTACCATTTCTGTACAAAGTCAAATTTGGCATATTGTATGCAAAATCATCCGGTACAATTGCATCCGGCAATGGGAAGAAAGAGGTCATGTCATAGACTTGACTTTTATTGCCATTAATTTTACTTTCAAAATACAAATACGGTAAATCCGGAGTACTGGCATTATTACCAAAATCAGTTCTGAAATTTGGGTCTAAATAAATTCTAAAAGAATCAAGATCACCATCACGGTAATAAATAAATGAAAGTCCTAAAATTGCTAAACCTTCCGGAGTTTTCCAATATGCAGGATCAAAAACATGATTATAATGAACACCATCAGGACTAAAATAAATTAGTAAGTTATCAGAATCACAATGATTGAAATCAAGAATTAACGCACCTTCGTCTCTCCAGTAATTGGGTGAGAAGATAAAATTTGAAGGGTCAAAAACTGGTAAATCAATAATACAGTTAGCAGTTAGATGTGTGTTAGCACGTCTGAAATCGCCTTCTTTTACAATCTCAGTATCCCAAAACTCAGTACTGATAATCAGGCGTTCAAGGTCTGTTAACTGTAAGCATTTGTGCGGCTCTTTAATAAAATGGATACCGAACCTGATGTTTGTGACGATGCAGTTTTCAGTCAACAAAATGTTATCGTTCAGCGTTGGAACTTCTTTTGTAGTGATCTGATAATTATCGTTTAAAAAGTATATTGTGTAACTCATGATTAAATTTTTAAGTATCTTCTTAGATACGTTAGTTCGTCTTTGTCTAAGTATTCCAGTATATCGGCTCTTAAACTTCTGGAATTTGTATCTACTTCATAATACAGTTTTTCCAAAATAGCAAAATTGTTTCTTTGGAATACCAAAGTTTTGCGGGCAGCTTCGTCATTTTCAGTCCAACCACGAGGGTTCATAAAATCCCACCAATGACCAGCATCCTTATATTTCACGCCTAAATCATGAGCGACGGAAGCAGATGCAGACCATAAAGAGGAACTTGTTGTTATCGCTTTTCTCTTTTGACTTTGTGTGAGTGGATTACTGTTTTCAACGAGTTTAATGTCTTTTAAAACCTCGGCTTTTGCCTCAGCTTCTTTTACAAAGTTATCGCCAGTATTTATGATGTTTTTGGTTGCCTGATTTTCAAAATAACGCTTAAGATAAGGGATTACCAAAAGTAATCCCGTTATGATTAACCAGTTGCGCTTAATGAAGTCAAAGGCATCATTAAACGCATGATTTTGATTGTTTTTGCTATTTCTTACCATGAACAAAAACTTTGTATCCTAAGGCAATTGTTGACACTACAAGCGCAGAAATTATAACTACCTGATTTGCGATTACGAACGTTTTAATTTTTTCCATTTTAATATGTTTTATAAGATTTATGATTTACTTTTTTACTACCTCGGTAGTGTTTCAACAAAAAAAAAAGCTAAGAAAGCTAATGCGGGTATCAGCGGTTTCCAATTCTTTTTAATAGTAACCTTAAGTGATGTTGTTGACACATCGCCCAAAAGTTCAAGTGCTTCCTGAATGTCAGCGTCTTTTACCTGACTATTAGAACCTCCTAATTCGACCTTTAAAATTGCACGTACCAAAAGGATTAAGAACTCGTTATTAATGGCTGATATTTTTTCGTCAGGTTTAACACCGATCGTTTTACATACATTGAAGATGTAAGAGGAGGTGTCATTCTCTGACTTTGGCGCGTATTCATTAATTAACTTAGTAACGGTGTTCTTACCCTTATTGATATCGTGTATCAGGTCTTTCAGCATGGCACGCAGACCCCATTTTAACGATGTAAATTGCTCAAATTTAGCATCTTTACTTTGCGGAAATGGAATTTTTCCCTGCCATGCGTCAGCGGTTCTAATCAGGTTGCCAGGATTATTGTTTCTTAAACCTCTTACCGCGTGGTTATTGAGAAAGGACTTGCTCATTTTCTTCTGTTTTTGAGGTTTCAGGAGTATTTAAAATCTCTATTTTATCGACAGCAAACTGAATAATTTCAAGTGCTGCCAATACGTAAATACTGTATTTTGCTACCTTTTTTAAAAAAGGAAGCAGGCCTTTAAGTCTATCCATTATTTTTTGAAATTACGGCCAAAATAGCCAGTTACACGTTTACCACTTCTTGTTGTTCCTGAACCGTTTGGAGTGATACACAAACTAAGTTCCTGAATCACTATAACCTGAGTTTTAAGGTTCATTAAAACATGATACGTCTGAGTTGTTCCCAAAGTAGTGTTTTGTATGCTACAAATCATTTTTTGGTACTCCTTGTCCTGATTTCCTGATTTACCGTGAGAGTTGACAATATCACGACCTTTTCCACCTGTACCGCTGTAAGGTGTTACAGTTGCTTTCATAAGACCCATCTTTGTGCCTCTCCAAGCATTTACAATAATATCACCCTCAAAGTTTCCGTTTCTGATTTTGGAGTATACAGCCCCGCTACGCTTGTAAATTGGTGCTTGCTGATTTTGCTGAGGGCGTTGGTTATTTTGATAACTTTCATTTTGTGGGTAACTATTGTTGCTCCCGTTGTTGTTGTTCCAAGCCATGACTATTTGTTTTGTTGATTAGAATCAGTGTTTTTTGGTTTTTTAAGCATTTGCCATGCTGTAATTAATCCGATTACTACCTGAATAACTATCTTAACGACCTCACTCACAGGAGTGGGAGAGGGTATGGCGTCAACTCCTTGAATTGCGCCTATCCCCATACTTCCAGTTAAAAATGTCATTTAATATCTACGTGATACAGGTTTTTTCTTGTTGTTTTTGGAGTAGAAAACGAACGCACCAATAACACCTAAACCTATTAATAATTGCTTCCAATGCATAGAGAACCAAGCTTTTATTGATTCATCCGCAATGGCTGCACCTACATTACCCGCAGCTGCTTTTGTAGAAGCAGACGTTTGTGCAATCAATTCATCAGTAGCCCCTTTGGAAAAGGCTTTTACAATGCCCCCTGCTTGTTGTCCTACTAATGCCCCCGATTGCGCTGCTAATTGTGCAGCCTGTTGTGCGTAATAATCTGCCTGAGCCTGATTACCTGCTTCAATTGCTGCTTTTTCCTGTTTTTTCGCCTCATGCGCTTCTGAGATACCACCCACAACGTTTTGAGCCAAGCCACCAACAACGGGTATCATAGATAGGAGAGGAGTTCCCAACTTTACCACGTTTTTTAAAGAAACTTGTTTAAGTCCCTTTTTGACAGCGTTCCCGAGTTTTTTAAACAGACCCATTAGGCTTCAATTCTGCATAAAAGGTTAACGATTTCGCCCTGTGCCTTTCTCACATTGATTGATTTTACACCAAACAATGGAAGTTGTAATTTTGCTGCAAAAGCACTTTTTACACTTCCATCCTGACGAACATACGCTACAGGATCAACCTGACGGCTTAAGCATCTTAACTCATGAAGTGTATACTTTACAACATTTTCGTTTAAAAATGTGTAAGCAACTTCCGTGATTGTATCAGAGTTATCGATCAAAGCAAGGTCGCAATGCATAATTTCGAAATTTTTGTCTTTTTCATCAGATGCCAAAGATTTGTTTTCGAATGAAAGGACTCTTTCAGAAGTCTGAGGTTCTTCTATTCCATTTAAAACGTACGTTTGAGCCGTTTTCAAACCGGATAATTCGATTTTGATAACGTCCTTTTCGTCCAGATAAACAGAACCATCTTCAGCAATTTCACAAACAGCAGTAGTTTTGTAAACAGCATCAGCCGTTACTGCGTCATCGTTGAATGTGGTTAAAGCAATAAAATCAAAAAGCGACATAAAACCTTTTGTAATCTCCAAGTTACCTGTTTTACGCTCGACCTCGATTTTAATCTGCTCGGTTGTCAAATCCTCTACATCAATAGACATTGATACAATTAAAGAACCAATTGATTTGGTTAAAAGCAAAACACCGGATTTGGTTAAGTTTTTGCCTTGAGAAGTAAATAATTCCATTTATAAAAATTTAAGATTAATGTTTTATAAAGGCTAATTTGTCCATAAAAAAACCCCGTAATTCGGGGTTTGTGGTTATTTGTTTAACTTTGTGTTTATTTGGCATTAACTTTGAAATAAGAAAGAACATGACACATCAAAACAACGCTTATACCGTATTCGTGTTTTATATCTTTGATATACGTTTGAGCCGTATTTAAATGAACCCCCATTGTATTAGCTAATTGTTTAGCTGTGATTACTTTTAATATTTCCATGTTATTAGTTTTGGGTTAGAAAGGGGAGGGGTGCAACCCTCCTCTTTTATTGAAATAAATTGTACTGGTCTATTGGTGGCAATTTGGTAACGTCGACCAGTGGCGGGAAGATTTCATTATCAGTCAAATCAGTCTTTTGAATGAACCATTTGCAGGAATCGCTTTTAAATGTTACCTCGGTGAATTTTGTACACATACCAGCGTCCCGAGTTGCGCTGTGT
This sequence comes from Flavobacterium sp., assembly GCA_039933615.1. GTDB lineage: Bacteria > Bacteroidota > Bacteroidia > Flavobacteriales > Flavobacteriaceae > Flavobacterium. The sequence continues at coordinate 5,400 of JBDTNT010000306.1, forward strand.
TGTAAGAATCGTGACCTATCGAATGAGGCGCATTTTTCACATGTTTTTATCATATTATTGAGTTTTACGAATTGGCAAATGTGCTAAGTGAATCCCGACTATCATTAGTCGGGATTTGGAGAAATCAACTCCGCGATAATTACACCGATTAATATCGAAACTATAATGTTTAAAATCTCATCCATTTTTGTAAGAATTTAGTTAGTTAATTATTTTACATAACTGTATTTATATTTCAACGTTATTTCCATTCCTGGAAAAGTGCTGCAGCTGATGTTTTTAACGTTATTATAATAAACCTGGCCGAAGATCCGGAACAACTTTTAACGTTATTCCTTCATAATCCATCCTAAAAAAACCTTTAAATTATCTAAGCGTCTTTCGTAGCTGCTCAATTCTTCCTTGGTGAATGCTAATTCATTTTTCAACCTTTCTATTTCTGAAAGTATAGATAGATAATTTACAACGGAATGCTCGACAGCTTTAGAATTTATATTAATGTCAAATTCTCTCTTAATCTGATTTACTTGTTTTTCAAAATCTTCTGAGATGTTTCTTAAATCTATATTCATAATTTTAATTTTTAGTTACTATTAATGTGTGAAAGTTTCCGTCTGGGTTAAATTATTTCACACTTACAAGGAAACACCAATGTTCTGTAAGAACTTATTACTGCGTTCATTGTTCTGAATTTGAATAGTTAAATTCTTATCTCTATTTTTTAAATCATCGATAAGCTTTTTTGCCTTAGTTTTTGTTCGACTTCTTGAACTGGCGTCTTCTATTAAATAGGTAAAACCAAGAAGCTTTTCTTGGTCAAATCCCAATTTGATGAGATTTTCAATATAAAATTGCATTGCGATATCCATAGGATTTAATTCAGCGTTTACTTTTGATTTTGTTTTTGGTTCTATATAGTGTTTAATGCCACTTTTAGCGATTAAAGCCAAGTCTCTGGGGTGAGCCTTTAACAAATCAGCAAAAGTTTTAAAATCAGCCTTAAATCCCTGTTTACACAAGTATTCTTTATGCTTATGCGCTTTTATTGTAAACTCGTATCGTACAAGATTATCAATTACGCTTGATTTCATAGGTTCAAGAAAAGCCTTATAAAAAATGATTGACTTTGATAGAAGTTCAAAGCCTTTATGATAAATTTTACAGTAAGGTGTTGTATTTGTTGCTTTTTCACGTTTATTGAAGTCTAAACCTAAATTATAGGTGTTTTTTAATGTATTAGATTGTGATATGTGATGTAACAAGGGTTTTTTCCCTGAGTTCGGATGCTGCATAATTAAACTGAATGCAGTTTTTAAGCTTTTTAAATCAATGAGTTGATTAATACAAATATCAATATCGCTAACAAGACCTTCCAAGAAGTCACCGCGAGATATATGCAGGACACCAAAAGAATTAATATCATCAACAATGGTGCGATAATTATGGGAAGAAATGCCTTCAAAATACTTAGACTTAAGCATCTTAGCTGAAATTTGAAATACAACGTATTCATGAGCGAGTTTTTTCGAATCAATAAAGGCTTTAATGTAAAATCTATATGTGATTCCGTTAATAATTTTAGTGAATGGTTCTGCTTTACGATAATTATCTCCAAGTTGTTCCTGTTGATTTCCATCATTATCGAGCGTTTCTATATCAGGATAATACGCTATGAAGTCCGTTATCAGACGTTTGTCAAGAATTTTGACTTTATCCAATTTAACACGAATCTTTAGCGAATCTATTAAACCAGTGTTAAACATAACAGTAAAATTATAGTTAATAAATTGATTACCAAATAGATAGCAACCTGTTTGAACCATAATTTATATTATGTAAAATAGAATATTTAAAGAATCCTTCTGCCTTCAGTTCATAAGCCAATTAAAAACAAATAAAAAAGAAGATTTGCAATATACTTCACTATTGCTGGTTTATAATATTAAAAAAATAATTTTAAGCCTTACAAATACCATATCCTTAGATTTGTTTAAAATCACGCAGATGCTTTCATTGTAAGACTTTATTTTATTATTTTTACATTCGATACTTTAAAAAAACTATCAAAAGAACATATGAATACAATTGCTGAGCATATTGCAGATTTTTTAAAAGAATATCAGCCGTTTAAAAATCTGACTTTTCAGGAACTTTCTGAAATTGCAACTAATATTCGTGTTATTAATTTAGAAAAACACGCAGTATTGTTTCAAAATAATGATATCCTACATGATAGTTTTTATGTGGTGGCTTCCGGCATTATAAATCTGACAACGATTGCTGATGCTGAAGAAACTATTATAAACAAATGCCATGAAGGTGATATTTTTGGCTTGCGTCCGTTTTTTGCAAAAAACAACTACATGATGACGGCCAAAGCTCGTGAGGAAAGCATCGTTTATGCGATACCTATTGCTGTTTTCAGACCATTTGTAGCTAACAATTCGGATGTTTTGAATTTCCTTTTGGAGAGTTTTGCAACAAATTCAAGACATACCAAGGATAATGTAAGTTCTAACGGAAAACTGATTTCTGATACTTCATTTTATGTTGATCAGCAGTCAGAAATGCAATATATCCAATCCTTGACTTATAATAATTCTCCATTAAAAACGGAAGCTCATCATATTGTAAAAGATGTTGCTCTTTTAATGACTGAATCAATGGTCGATAATATTGTGGTTTGCGAAAAAAACCATCCTATTGGTATTGTTACAGATGCAGATTTATCATCAAAAATTGCGACAGGACGCTATCCTATTACAGAAACTATAGATAAAATCATGTCGTCTCCCGTTGTTACGGTATTAGAAAATGTTTCTTTGGCCGAAGCACAATTATTAATGTTGAAACACAATGTAACGCATTTATGTGTTACTAAGGATGGTACGAGCAAATCTGCCGTAAAAGGAATTATATCCGAGCACGATTTAATTGTGGCTCAGGCAAGTAATCCTGGAGTTTTGATTAAAGAAATCAAGCGTTCGCAACTTCCAAAAGATCTGAAACAAATACGGGATCGTTTATCTGATTTGATTCAGAATTCGATTCAGAAAAATATTCCGATTTCACATGTCAGCAATATTGCAAGTGAAATAAACCTGGCAATTATAAAACGCTCCGTTGAATTGTCAATTTTGGATTTAGGCTCACCTCCTGCCCGATTTGCATGGTTAAGCATTGGTAGTCAAGGGCGTAAAGAGCAACTTTTACTAACAGATCAGGATAGTATCTTAATCTTTGAAGATGTTACTCCTGAAAAATACAGGGATGTAAAAGATTACTTTTTAAGACTGGCAAAAAGGACTACTGCAATTCTGGAAAAAGTAGGATATGAACTTTGCCCAAACGGACATATGGGAAGCAACATGTTATGGTGTAAATCACTGACTGACTGGACAAAACAATACAACAGCTGGATGAATACTCCAGGTGAAAACAGCAATGATCTGAGCAGCATTTTCTTTGATTATGAAATTGTTTTTGGGGAACCGAAAATTGAAGAAGCGATAGAAAATGTTATTTTCAAAAATGCAGTAAACAATACTTTATTCTTTGATTTTCTTGGTAATGATGCTTTAAAGAAAAATTCTCCATTAAGTTTTTTCAAAAAGTTCCTTGTCGAAGAAGATGGTCCGCAGAAAGGAAAATTTGACATTAAAACCCGTGCATTAATGCCTTTGATTGATGGCGCACGTTTATTAATTTTGAATTCAAATATTAAAGGAATACAAAATACGTATTTAAGATTCAAGCAATTAGCCATAACTGATTCTAAAAATGCGGAAATATATTTAAGTTGTGCCGAAGCTTTTTTAGCATTGTCAAAATTTAGAACTGTAGAAGGATTAAAAAATGATGATTCAGGGCAATTTATAAATCTGAGAGAAATGTCAAAAAATGATAAAGAAAAATTAAAAAACGCTTTAACACCAATGAAAGATCTTGAAGAATTAATTAAGAACAAATTTCAACTTACACAATTCTCCTAATATGCTGGACTGGATTAAAAATATTAGCAAAGAACATCCTGATTTCTGGAAGGATTATCTAACCAAATTCGAAACAAAACCAAACAGATTTGTAGTTTTATCTACAGAAACTTCTGGTTTGAATCCGAATAAGGATGTTATTTTATCTCTGGGGGCTTTTTCTATAGTGGACGAAAGTGTTGTTATTAAGGATAGTTTTGAATCTGTTTTGCTTCAATATAAATTTTTAGAGGATAATGGACTTTCAAATGAATTTATCATTGAAAGCAAAATGATAAAAATGGAGGAACCTGAAGCAATTGAATCTTTTATCAATTTTTTAGGTAATGCAATTTTAGTGGGGCATCACATTAATTTTGACGTTGAAATGCTAAATAGCTCCTTAGAGCGTCTGCATTGCGGAAGATTGAAAAATGAGGCTTTAGACGTTGATATGATGTATCGAAAATTAATGGATATCAATGACAAGCAGTTTTCATTAGATGACTTATGTGATATCTATAAAATCCCAAAAAGTGACAGAAATTCCTCTTCTGAAGATGCTTACAGAATTTCTCTTTTATTCTTAAAATTAAAATCCCGATTAGGAATTAAGTAAATTTCAGAAAATTTCAAATTTAAAATATAAGTATAAAAAATGCCTCTTAATTTTTAAGAGGCATTTTTTTTGTCATTTTTAAAATGCTTTGTTATGTTTAAGCAATTCTGTCTTTAGTAATTTCTTCAACAACTTCAGGATTTAACAACGTTGAAGTATCTCCAAAATTAGAAAAATCTCCTTCTGCAATTTTACGTAAAATTCTACGCATAATTTTCCCTGAACGAGTTTTAGGTAATCCGGAAACGAATTGAATTTTGTCTAATTTAGCAATCGGTCCAATATGGTCTGAAATATATTGATTGATTTCTTTTGATAAATTCTCTTTATTTCTAACTTCTCCTGTTTCTTTCAAGATTACGTAACCATACAATGCATTCCCTTTGATATCATGAGGAAAACCAACAATTGCAGATTCTGCAACTGCAGGATGCTCATTAATAGCATCTTCAATTGGAGCGGTTCCTAAATTGTGTCCTGAAACAATAACAACATCATCTACTCTTCCCGTAATTCTGTAATATCCAACTTCATCTCGTAAAGCCCCGTCTCCAGTAAAATATTTTCCTGGAAAAGCAGAGAAGTAAGTTTCTTTGTAGCGCTCATGATCTCCCCAGATAGTTCTGGCAATTCCTGGCCATGGGAACTTAATACATAGACTTCCAACAACTTGATTTCCTTCAATTTCGTTGCGTTTTTCATCCATTAAAACAGGTTGAATCCCTGGTAATGGCAAAGTTGCATATGTTGGTTTCGTTGGTGTTACAAAAGCAATTGGAGAAATCATAATTCCACCTGTTTCAGTCTGCCACCAGGTATCAACAACCGGACATCTTTTATCTCCTACGTGATCATTGAACCAGTGCCATGCTTCTTCGTTGATTGGCTCTCCAACAGATCCAATAACTTTAAGTGATTTAAGAGGATATTTTTGAATATAATCTAAGCTTTCTTTTGCTAATGAACGTATTGCTGTTGGTGCAGTGTAGAATTGTGTAATTTTATGTTTTTCAATAATATCCCAAAAACGACTGAAATCAGGATAAGAAGGAACTCCTTCAAAAATTACAGTTGTCCCTCCATTTAATAATGGTCCGTATAAAATATAAGAGTGACCTGTAATCCAACCTATATCAGCAGTACACCAGAAAATATCATTTTCTTCGTGACTGAATACATTTTTGAATGTATAAGCGGTGTAAACCATGTAACCTGCAGTAGTATGAACCATACCTTTTGGTTTTCCGGTTGATCCTGAAGTATATAAAATAAATAAAGGATCTTCAGCATCCATGATTTCAGCAACACTGTTATCGATAGCAGCATCCAATAAAGGCTGTAACCAAACGTCACGACCGTCTTTCATTTTAACATCGGTTTCCGTTCTTTTAACCACTAAAACAGTAGAAACTGATGGACATGTATCCAAAGCTTCATCTACAATCCCTTTTAGATCGATTGTTTTGTTTCCTCTGTAACCACCATCAGATGTAATTACCATTTTACATTCGCAATCGTTAATTCTTGCAGATACAGCTGATGCTGAAAATCCTGCAAAAACCACAGAGTGAATGGCTCCAATTCTCGCACAAGCCAACACAGCAACTGCCAATTCCGGAATCATTGGTAAATAAATACAAACTCTGTCTCCTTTACGGACTCCCTGCTCACGCAAAACGTTTGCCATTCTTGACACTCGTTCGTAAAGTTCATTATATGTTATATGTAAAGCCGCTTCTGAAGGATTATTAGGTTCAAAAATTATTGCCGTTTTTTCTCCTCTTTTGCTTAAATGTCTATCAATACAATTTTTAGTAATATTGACTTTTGCTTCTGTAAACCATTTTACTTCAGCATCAGCCATATTAAAATCAACTACTTTATCCCATTGTTGGTACCAAGTAAAATTTTCTTCAGCTATCTTTCCCCAAAATTTTCTAGGTTCTCTTATTGACTTATTGTAATGCTTAAAATATTGTTCTAAATTTTCAATTTTATAATAACTCATACTTAATGGAATTTTTTTATAAATGTATTAAATCTGTACGTATTCTTAAAACTATTTAATTTATAAATTTTAGCATAAAAAAACATATATTAAAAAAAATGTAGTTTTTTTATGAATTTAATATAAAAATATACATTTTAAGACAAATTGCATATTCCAAAAAAGGCACAATATATAAATATCATGCCTTTCAGTTTTAACAATTTCAATAACAATTAATTTTTTGTAATTCTGCATTACAATGCTTTGTTCTATTTTGAAAATAGCAGCATCTTAATTAATTAATATAGAAATCTATACAAGTATGTTTATTGCTAAACATACCCCATTAATCGGGATTACCTTCACTTAACTTACAAGCTCACAGAAGTTAAGTGAATGCAATATGCATCTATATCCATATTATCTTTAATAAGTGCTTACTAATTCAAAATATTACATAAAACAGAGATACAGTGCAAATCCCATCACAGTCGATTGTGTGGTAATTCCCAATTTATTATCCAATTTTTTTCATTGCAGTCATAGATTCTCTTAACCATGCTCCTACTTCTTCGATAGGATGCTGACGGATTTCTTTGTTTACTGCGATTAAAACAGCATTATCTACTCCATTTGAAGTTGAGAATGGTTTTCCTATTACGTTTGTTTCTACTTTTTTCATAAATTCAGTCAATAACGGCTTACAGGCGTGGTCGAATAAATAACAGCCATATTCTGCTGTATCCGAAATAACACGGTTCATTTCAAATAATTTTTTTCTTGCGATAGTATTAGCAATCAATGGCAATTCGTGCAATGACTCATAATAAGCTGATTCTTCAATAATTCCCGCTTCTGTCATTGTTTCGAAAGCTAATTCAACTCCGGCTTTAACCATTGCAATCATTAAAACTCCATTGTCAAAATATTCCTGCTCAGAAATTGGAGCTTCCTGCGGAACTGTTTTTTCGAAGTTAGTTTCTCCTGTTGCGGCTCTCCACTTCAATAAGTTCACATCGTCATTAGCCCAGTCAATCATCATCGTTCTTGAAAATTCCCCAGAAATGATATCATCCTGGTGTTTTTGGAATAACGGACGCATAATGTCTTTTAATTCGTCGGCAAGTTCGTAAGCTTCAATTTTGGCAGGATTAGAAAGACGATCCATCATATTGGTGATACCACCATGTTTCAATGCTTCTGTGATAGTTTCCCATCCGTATTGAATTAATTTTGAAGCATATGCAG
>JBDTNT010000307.1:0-17930 GCA_039933615.1 Flavobacterium sp.
TTTTAATGATTTAAAATTATACAGGCAATAATTATCTCGCAAAGACGCCAAGTCGGTAAGGAAAACTCAGCTTTGCGGCTTTGCGTCTTTGCGGGAAATAATAAATATGAATTCATTCCTTAGAATAAAAACTATGTCTTCTGCGGGTTGACATTTTTGTTTTAATGATTTAAAATTATACAAGTTATATGATCTCGCCAAGTCGGTAAGAAAAACTCCGCTTTGCGCCTTTGTGTCTTTGCGGGAAATAATAAATATGAATTAATACAAACAATAAAAAGCCATATTGTTTAGAATTAAAAACTATGTACCTATATGTTAAAAAAGTAAGCCAACAGATTGAATAATTAGTGGAATTAATCATTTTAATCTGTGGGCCTATTTAAAAAAAGTTTGAGAACTGACCACTCCAAGCTATTACAAAAAAACAATGCTTCAAACGACTAACTATCATGACCTTCAAAAACCAATCTATCGGGAAATATCACCGGAATATCTGCGGTATTCTTATCAGTTTTATATTTCTTCCTCTCAACTTAATTAGTCAGGAATTACCCAAGATCCTGAATCCAAAACAAAAAACAGCAAGCGATTATTTACCGGATTTCAGCTATGCCGGATATCATTTTGGAGAAGTAAATCTTCCTGATTTTCAAGGAAAAACAATCAACGCAACAGATTTCGGCGTAATAGCAAATGATGATTTAGACGATTCGAAAGCGTTACTAAAAGCAACCAAAGCAGCCAGTGCCACAGAAGGAAATGTAATCCTGCAATTGCCTGCCGGAAGGATTATACTGAGTACTGTTTTATATATTGAAAGGAGCAATTTTGTGCTTCGCGGTACAGGTTCCGGAGACAAGGGAACAGAAATCTACTGTCCAAGACCGATGATGTACCTGAAAGATCCTGAATCTCTGGCGGAATTAAGAGAATACCTGACCACTTTTGACAAGAGACAGCGGGAAAATGAGAACAATATCGACTTGCCTTTTTCACAATACGCATGGTCGGGAGGTTTTATCTGGACCCAGATTCCGGGTGAACGTGTAAAATCGTATTTGGATAAATATGAACCTACTCCAACAATTTTAGCAAAAGTCAGCAGCGGAACTATGGGTGAACATACCATAATAGTTTCAGATGTAAACGGGTTGAAAGTGGGTGATGTTGTTGAATTGGAATTATTCAACAAAGATGGGGAAAATGGCGAAATCATCAGGGATTTATACAAAGGCGCCAATGTAAAACCGGGTTCACATCACTGGAAATTTCCAAAACTGCCGATTGTAAGACAGCAGGTTGAAATTACTAAAATTGCTGGTTCCAAAATTACTTTAAAAACACCTTTGACAATTTCGGTTAAACCAGGCTATCAGGCGCAATTGGTGGAATGGAAACATCTAAGTGAAGTTGGGATTGAACATTTGCGTTTTACTTTTCCGGACATTCCGAGAGTGGCGCATCATGTGGAACCGGGAAATAATGGTATTTTCCTGACCCGCGTTTTTAACAGCTGGGTCAAAGATGTTACCATTACCAATGCAGACAGCGGAATTCTGGCAGAAGAAATTGCCAATGTTACGATTCAGGATATTGTAACAGACGGAAACCATATGGCGCATTATACCGTAACTTTAGGCGGCGTTCATAATGTCTTGGTTAAGAATCTTAAAGTTTACAACAAAGCCGTTCATCCGTTGAGCTTCAATACTTTTGCTACTAAAAACGTATACCAGAATTGTGAAGTTTTTGCCGATCCGCTTCTGGATCAGCATTCGGGTGCCAATCACCAGAATTTGTTCGATCATATTACCGTTCATATAAGTCCGGACAGCAATACCAGTTATGCTTTGTTTGGCGGTGGCGGCGCTGATTATTGGAAACCTTCTCATGGTCCCTACAGTACTTTTTGGAATTTGAACGTGCAGGTTTCAAATCCGGAAGAAATTCAAAAACCTGTTTTGCTGTACGGCATGAAAGACGGTCCGTTGGCGAGAATCATTGGTGTAAACGGAAATGCCAGATTTGAAGTAAAATACGAACCGGATCCTTATATCGAATTTTTAAATAAGTCAATGGAGAAAGTGCCTTCATTGTATGAGTATCAATTAAAAAAGCGATTAAAATAAGTTTTTGCTTATTGCTAAATTATAATCTCGCAAAGACGCTAAGGCGCAAAGAAAACTCAAAAAGAATAAAAACTTTGCGACTCTGCGACTTTACGAGAGATTATCTTCACCATAAATTCTGAATACTATGAAATACAAGATAGTCTTTCTGGTTTTTGTTTTTATTACTGGGAATTTGTTTTCCCAGAATAAATACCGCCTTAAAAATATCTCCACAACCGACGGGCTTTCCCAAAGTTCGGTCATTGCCATACATCAGGATAAATTGGGGCAAATGTGGTTCGGGACGCGTGACGGGCTCAATAAATATGACGGCAGTAAATTTACCGTTTTCAGAAATGATGTTGCTGATAAAACTACGATCAGCAACAATGACATCCTGGCTATTGCAGAAGATAATTCCGGGAAATTATGGGTAGGGACGTACAACGGACTAAATTGCTACGATCCGGTTTTGAATACTTTCAAAAGATATCTTCATAACCAAACCAATCACACCATCAGCAGTAATGCGGTCTGGTGCATCAAAGAAATCGGGGAAGAACTTTGGTTTGGAACTTCAAAAGGACTGAGTATTTTCAATAAAAAAACAAAACTTTTTACTTCTGTTTTTCATTCCGATACGGACACTTCAACTTTAGCAAGCAACAATATTCTTAGTATTATAAAAACCAAAAAAGGAGAAATCTGGGTGGGTACAACAAAAGGATTATGCAAACTGGCAAGCCGAAAAAAAGGAAAATTATCCTTTAAAAACTTTCCTTTAAACAATACCGACCTCCTTAATGTACAGGCAATCGAAGAAGACGCACAAGGTGATTTGTGGATTGGTACCAAAAACAAAGGGCTTTTAAAGCTTAATAAAACAACCAACCAATTTGTTTCTTTTTTACCGGAGGAGAAATACAGGGAAATCAATACCGACATTCGTTCTTTGGCAATTGACAATGAAGGTTCTTTATGGATTGGCGCTTATGATGGAATTTACATTTACGGCAAGGACAAAAACGTTCAGAAAATCAATAACAGCAATAACAGCAACGGAATCGATAAGGTAAAATCGGTATTTGTAGATAAAAAAGGCTCCGTCTGGATTGGCTGCTATTACAAAGGCGTCAATATCTGGGACGTTTCAAATGTCAATTTTTCGAATTACAATCAGAATTCAAAAAAGATTCCGATGAGTTTTGATGTGGTCAGTTCCATTATTACCGACAAAAATAAAAACATCTATTTTGGTACCGAAGGCGGCGGGATAACCATCTACAATCAGAATACATCGAAAACAAGTTATATCAACAGCACCACCGGACAGGGCAATAAAAATGATATAAAATCAATGTCACTTTCTCCCGATAATATCTTGTGGATTGGTACCTTTTCGAAAGGATTATCGGCTTACAATACAGTTTCAAAAAGAATAGAAGACAATCGGATTAGTTCTGAATTACAGAAAATAGTAAAGGAAACCGGAGTCTATTCCATTAAAACAGAAGCCAACGGAATCGTATGGATCGGAACTTTCGGGAAAGGCCTGATTCGATACAATTCAATTGATAAAACCTTTACCATAATTGGAAATGACAATACCAAAGCAAATTTCCTGACTAATAATATCATCCGTACTATTCTGGCCGATAAAAAAAACAGGCTTTGGGTGGGAACACAAAACGGACTTAATTGTATTTCCCTGAACAATTTCAAAACCAGTCCATACACCATAAAACATTACTTTTTTGATAATCCGTCTTTGTCCGGAGATGATATTCTGACTTTATTTCAGGACAGCCAAAACAAGATCTGGGTTGGGACAAAAGCAAAAGGACTGCATTATTTTGATGGGAAAAAATTCAACAGAATTAATTTAAGAGCAGGAAATACAATCATAACTTCTGTACATTCCATTTTAGAAGACGACAATAAAAATCTCTGGATCAGTACAAATCAGGGAATTATAAAATACAGTACCGTTCAAAAAACAGTTGTTTTATACGATCAGAAAGATGGTTTGGCGAGTAACGAATTTAATGATAACTCCTCCTTAAAACTGGATTCCAATACATTCTATTTTGGCAGCCCGTCCGGTGCGACTTATTTTGATGCCAAAAAAATCTCGATCAACAATTACGCTCCTCAGGTATTAATCACCAATCTGAAAATTAAAAATCAGACCATTAATCCCAATGATACGGCAGAAATTTTAGAGAAAAGTATTGGTTACACCAAAGACATAACGCTGGATTATGACAAGGCAAATTTTTCGATCAGTTTTGCCATTCCAAATTACATTCGATCCAAAAACAATCAATACAGCTATCGTTTGATTGGCTTAGAAAACAATTGGACGACAACCAAAAACAGCGAGGCGATATTTGCAATTCAAAATCCGGGAACCTATGTTTTTGAAGTAAAAGGCGCCAACAACGACGGAGTCTGGAACTCCACTCCCACTACACTGACTGTTACCGTAAACCCTGCCCCATGGCGAAGTCTCTGGGCGTTTTTATTGTATGGAATCGTAATTGGTTTAGGATTATACGGCTTAATGTGGATCTTTAAATCGAAAGCAAGACTGAAACAAAAATTAGAACTTGAATATCTGGAAACCGAACGAATTGAAGAAAACAATCGTGCAAAACTGGACTTTTTTACCAATATCTCACACGAATTCAGAACACCTTTAACCTTAATATTAGGACCTTTACAGCAAATATTAGCCGATTATAACGGAACGAACGAAATGTATAAAAAGTTGCTGGTGATTGAAGGAAGTGCCAATCATCTTTTAAGTCTGATCAACCGGTTAATGGATTTCAGGAAACTCGAAAATCATCAGGTTACACTGGAATCTGCCAATGGAAATATTGTAAAATTTACCAAAGAAATCTTTTTGTCTTTTATTGAATATGCCAAAGACGGCGGCTATAATTATACTTTTGAAGCTGACGAAGAGGAAATCCTGGTTTATTTTGACCGCTATAAATTAGAGCGTGTCTTTTATAATTTGATTTCGAATGCCTTTAGGTACACGCCAAAAGGCGGAAATATTGGTATTAAAATAAGACATGATAACGAGCATTTATTTATTGCAGTAGAAGATTCCGGAGTTGGAATTGCCGAACAGCATATTGATAAAATTTTCGATTTGTTTTTTGAAATTCCGATGCACAACAACGTTCAGAAAAACTACAATAAAGGAACCGGAATAGGATTGTCGATCGTCAAAAACATTGTAAAACTTCATAAGGGATCCATCGATGTAATCAATAAAAAATCGGAAGGGGTCATTTTTACCGTGACACTTCCGATGGGCAGGGAACATTTGCAGGAAGAAGAAATTATCAAGGATTTCAGGATCAGTGATGATATCGAACAATATACTGCTCAACTGGAAACCGGTGAAATTACGGAACCCGAAGACATTGATGATTTCGTCGTAAATGCCGAAAAACAAACCATCCTGATTGTCGAAGATCATAAGGTTCTGAGGAACTTCATGAAAAACCTCCTCAAAAAAGACTATAATATTATCGTCGCCGACAACGGAAAAACAGCTTTGGAAAAAGCCTTGCAACAGGTCCCGAATTTAATTATCAGTGATGTGATTATGCCTGAAATGGTTGGTACAGAGCTTTGTTCCAGAATAAAAGAAAACTTAAAAACGAGTCATATTCCGGTAATATTGCTGACATCGAGATCTTCTCTGGTCTATAAATTTGAAGGCCTGGAAAGCGGTGCCGACGATTATATCAGTAAGCCTTTCAATTTAATTGAATTTAAACTAAGGGTCAAAAACCTGCTGAATTCTACGGAAAGGCTAAAAGCTAAATTCTCAAGTCAAGACAGTTTTGTCCCGTCAGAAATCACGGTTTCTTCACTGGATGAGGAATTATTGAAAAAAGCATTCAAAATTGTAGAGGACAATATCTCGAACGAGCAATTTGACATTCCGTTTTTCTGTTCAGAATTGGGGGTCAGCCGCACGATGCTGTTCTTAAAAGTAAAAGCATGGACGAATTTCACTCCAAACGAATTTATCCATGAAATCAGATTAAAACGTGCCGCTCAATTGCTGGAACAAAATAAATTGAACATTTCCGAAGTAAGTTATAAAGTTGGTTTCAACAATCCGAAATACTTTAGTAAATGCTTCCAGAAAAGATATGGGGAAACTCCGTCACAATTTGCTGACAAATTTTCAAAACCCCTCTCCACAATTTAAAAAATCCATTGTTTTCAAGGCTTAAAAAAGGGTATCTGTATTTTTAGATACCCTTTTTTGTACTTCTATATCGTTTTCGGCGTATACATTTGTCTTATGAAATTCAAAAAAGCAAAATTCACATTACTTCAGATCCTGTTTGTGATCCTGATAATCGGAATGAGTTTATTGCTTTTTTATTTTATCTAACATTAACCTTAAACCAAAAAATGAATGTTTACAAACCAAAAAATTAAGTCGCTTAAATGGTGTTTTCTGGTAGTTTTTTTACTTGGAAATATTGTTGTTCATGCACAGGAGAGAAAAGTCACCGGGAAAATTACTTCCAGTGAAGACATGCTCGGACTTCCTGGTGCCAATGTGTATGTGAAAGGATCATCTGTCGGAGGTTCCGCAGATATGGATGGGAATTACTCTGTTTATGTTTCCGAAAAAAATGCAGTCCTTGTTTTCAACTTTGTCGGATACCAGACTGTGGAAATTCCGGTTGGAGACAAAACTGTTGTAAATATCAGCTTAAAACCGGACACCAAAAACCTTGAAGAAGTAATTGTAGTAGGTTACGGTACCCGCAAAAAGAGTGATATTACAGGTTCTGTATCTTCTGTTACGGCAAAAGAACTTACTGCTTATCCTTTATTGAATGCTGAACAGGCTTTGCAGGGACGTGCTGCAGGTGTAGCCGTTCAGTCGAACAATGGTGGTGAGCCGGGCGCTCCGGTAAAAATCAGGGTTCGTGGCGGAACTTCTATCAATGCTAGTGGAGATGCACTTGTAGTTGTTGATGGTTTTGCAGGTGTTTCTATGCCGGCACCTCAGGATATTGCTTCTATTGAAGTTTTAAAAGATGCTTCGGCAACTGCTATATACGGATCAAGAGGATCAAACGGGGTTATTATGGTGACTACCAAAAAAGGAAAAGCCGGAAAACCGGTAATTGAATTCAGTAATTCGACTTCGGTACAATCTGTAAATAACAAATTGCATTTACTGAATGCAGATCAGTTTGCCGCTTACCGAAAAAGTTTTACCACGCACACACAAGGAACTGAAGATACAGACTGGCAGGATGTGATTTATCGTGACGGAATGGTTTCGAATACCGCCTTGTCTTTTTCCGGTGGTTCTGACAAAATAAAATATTATGTGTCAGGGAATTATTTCAATCAGGATGGTGTGGTAATCAATTCAGGGATAGATAAATATTCTATTGTAGGCAATCTGGAAGCGGACTTAACTGACAGGCTTAAAGTTGGATTGAATACTTTTCAAAGCAAACAAAACAAAGAAGGAATTATTTCTCAGACTGGTGCGGGTGGTACAGGTGCGGCAGGTGTAATTGCTGCAGCGTATCGTTTTATGCCAGACAAAGGAATTTACAACGCAGACGGAAGTTACACGTCTACTGCTCCTATCGGGGATGATATTGATAATCCGTTTGCAACCGCTATGGCGAATATTCTGGAAACCGTCTCCGTAGTAAACAGAAATAACTTTTTTGCCAACTATAAAATCACAAAAGATCTTGAATTCAAAACTACTTTAGGATTATCTGATTCCAATTCACAGACCGGAAGATATCTTCCGTCAACTTTAATTGCAGGAAAAAATATCAAAGGAGAAGCTTCTGTAAGCAATAACAGAAACTCCTCTTTACTGACAGAGAATTACCTGACGTACAAAAAAGAAATTATAGCAAAAGGAATCCTGACTGTGCTTGGAGGTTACTCGTACCAAAAGAACAAGAACGAGTCTTCTTTTGCTGCGTCAAGAGGATTTTTGACCAATACGAATTCGTATCATAATTTAGGGGCCGGAACAGTTTTCTTAAAACCGGATTCGTCTTTATCAGAAACAGAATTGATTTCTGCTTTCGGAAGGTTAAATTTTGATTACGATGATAAATATTTACTAACCTTTACGGCCAGACGTGATGGCTCTTCAAGCTTTAGTGAAAACTACAAATACGCAACTTTTCCTTCGGGAGCAATTGGGTGGAATATCAGCAAAGAACAATTCTTAAAAGATAGCAAAACGATTTCAAACCTTAAATTGAGAGCGAGTTATGGTGCAACAGGAAATCCGTCGATCGGAGCCTATTCGACTTTATCAAGATTCTCTGAAATTTACGATGTGAGTGGTGACGTAATCGTAAATGCAGTTCAGTTAACGTCATTAGACAATCCAAATTTAAAATGGGAAACGTCATATCAACAGGATTACGGAATTGATTTAGGGTTGTTTGATAACAGAATAAGCGTAACAGCCGATTATTATAAAACGATTACCAAAGATTTATTGTTCAACAGACCTTTACCGGGAGTTTCAGGAATTGGTTCACAGCTTCAGAATGTTGGGGAATTAGAAAACAAAGGCTGGGAATTAGGAATTAATTCCAAAAACTTTATCGGAGCCGATTTTACCTGGTCAACAAGTTTTAATATCTCTTCAAACAAAAATAAAGTATTGAAATTAGCCGATAACAAAGACCTTCTGATCAACTCGACGCCAGGACATTTCCTTGCGACCGAATCTCAGATTCTGAGAGTCGGACAACCGGTTGGTTCTTTCTTCGGATTTATTTATGATGGTGTAATCCAACAAGGAGAAACGGCACTTCCGGGGAATTTTGAAACCGCTGCAGGTGGGGAAAAATTCAAAGATGTAAACGGCGACGGGAAACTGGATTCAAATGATAAAACTATTATCGGTAACCCGAATCCGGATTTTATCTTTGGTCTGAATAATGATTTCACATATAAAAATATAGATTTAAACATCTTCTTTCAGGGTTCAGAAGGCAATCAGGTATTGAATTATACTTTAATGGAATTGGCATCAGGGAACAATAATGCGACAACAGAAGTATTAGATGCCTGGACACCTACCAATACAGACACCAATGTTCCTGCAAACGCAGCCAGAACGAAAAGAGTGACGTCAAGATTTGTCTATGATGCAAGTTATATCCGTCTTAAAAATATCTCCATTGGCTATAGTTTAAGTGAGAAAATTGTTTCTAAAATGGGATTGAGCAAAGTCCGTTTTTACATCAGTGCACAAAACATCTGGACGATTACAGATTATCCGGGATCAGATCCGGAGACCAGTTATCTGAATGATACCAATGCCAGAAGTAATACGAATTTAGGTTTAGAATATGGAAGTTATCCAAATGTGAAAACTTTTACGTTCGGATTTAATATTAAATTTTAGTCAAATACTACAACATTATGAAAAAATATATAGCTTTTCTTTTCTTGGGAATATTCGCCTTTGGATGCTCTGACTTAGAAGAACATCCGGTTGGAATCATTCGCCCGGCAAACTTTTTTAACAATACAGATGACTTACAGGCTGCTGTAAACGGTAGTTTCGCCAACATTGCCCACAATAATTACTGGGGAAGAGAATTTACAATCGCATTAATGCTTAGAGATGATATGTCCGATATTGGGGACAGAACCACTCAGGCCGCCAGAATTGATGTCAATGATTTTAAAATGAATGATACCAATGCCCTTGTTGCCAATTTCTGGCCCCAATCGTATATCATTATTGCCGCTGCCAATCAGGCAATCGAAGGTGCTAAAAAAACTCCGGGCGATCCTGCAAAAGTAAACGCCATTGTAGCTCAGGCTTATTTTGCAAGAGCTTTTACCTACTACCACCTGGTTCGTATTTTTGGAGATGTTCCGTATATAGATTTTGCTGTGAATGAAGTTTCCCAGGTTGATAAATTGAGCAGAACAAAAGAAGCAGTAGTTTATGCCAAAATAATTGAAGATTTAGAATTTGCAAAAAAATGGCTGGATGACAAGCCAAAAGTAAAAGCCGTTCCCGGGAAAGGAACTGCAGCAGGTTATTTGGCCTCTGTATATTTAACATTAGGTCAATATCAAAAAGCATATGATGAATCCAAATTTGTAATTACAAATGAGGCAAAATTCGGTTTAGGACTGGATGCTGATTTTCAGGATTTGTTTAATGCTACGAAAGCAGCAGCACTAAAAGAGCCATTGTTCACAATTGATTTTAACAACTTAGTATCTGGAAATTACGGTCAGGATTATACGGCATTTTTTACAGGTTCCTTAAAAGATGACAGTTACAGCTATGGTCAGGGGTTTTCTGTCGCTGTACCCTCTTTGAAGGTTTTTAACGACTGGGACCAGAGAGATTACAGAAGAGCGGTAAGTTTTGATACTATTATCAGAAAGAAAACAGGTCCCGGAGGATCTTTGCAGATTTTCCCTTCAAGCGACAACGAAAAAGCACCGCGTCCGCATATTGCCAAATACTTTCGTTTTCCCGGGAAAGCAGGTGCAAACGGAAGAACTTCGCAACACAACTATATCACAATGCGCTATGCAGAAGTATTGCTGACGGCAGCCGAAGCCTTAAACGAAATTACTCCGGGAACTTCAGAAGCGGATGGGTATGTAAACAGAGTTCGCGCAAGAGCCAGAAACAAAGCCGGAAAACAGGTTTCTTTTCCTGCAAATGTGGCTCCGGGATTATCTCAGACCGATTTTAGAAATATGGTCGTTAACGAAAGAAGACTGGAACTAGCCTTTGAATACATCAGATGGTATGACATCAAAAGACTTAAAAACGGCCCTCAGGTATTTGGTCCAAATGGTTTTGAACCACATCCTAATTTTGATCCGGCAAGAGATTATTTATTTGCATTGCCTGGAACTGAGCTGGCTATAAATCCCAACTTAAAACCTAACAATCCCGGTTATTAAGACATTATATTAATTTACTTATGAATAAAGTTAATCACATACTATTTATTCTTGGGTTTGCACTGCTGTTTTCAGCGTGCAAATCCAGGATTTATTCGCAGACAAATACAGCCTCAACTACCAGTAATCTTCTTGAAATCCGTTACAAAATGATGTTGGAATATCCTGTAGATTCTATGTCAATGCCCCGCAGCATGAACCTGAAATCCAATCTCATAAAGAAAGTACCTTCGCGAGATTGGACCAGTGGTTTTTTTGCCGGAAACTTATGGCAGCTGTATCGTTTAACAGGCAATTCCGATTACAAAAAACAGGCAGAAAAGTGGACCCCGTTCAGTAAAAAAGAGAGCGTCAACAGAGGTTCACATGATGTTGGATTTAAAGTCTACTGCGCTTTTGGCGAAGGATTGAAAGTAGAAGACAATCCGGACTATAAAAAAACAATCATCAGAGGAGCTGAAACTTTATGTACCCGTTTTAATGAAAAAACTGGTGCTATCCGTTCCTGGGATTTCAATAAGGACATTTGGGAATATCCGGTTATCATCGACAATATGATGAACCTGGAATTGCTTTTTGAAGCCACTAAATTATCAGGAAATAAAAAATACCGGGAAATCGCCATCAAACATGCCAATACTACGCTGAAAAATCAGTTTAGAAAAGACAACAGCTGTTATCATGTTGTGGTCTATGATACCCTTTCGGGAGCTGTAAAAAAGAAAACGACACTGCAGGGTTACAATGACGATTCGGCCTGGGCACGCGGTCAGGCGTGGGCAGTCTACGGATTTACAATGTCTTACAGATACACAAAAGACAAGGCTTATATCAAACAGGCGGAAGCTACCGCGAAGTTTTTTATGACGAATAAAAACCTGCCGGAAGACGGAATTCCATATTGGGATTTTAACGATCCTTCGATTCCAGATGCAGCACGCGATGTATCTGCGGCCACCGTTATGGCTTCTGCTTTATATGAACTTTATGGCTATACTAAAAACAAAAGCTATCTGGCTTACGCCGATACAATTATCGGGACTTTAAATTCAGATAAATATATTCTGGGCAGCACCATCAACGCGCCTTTTATTTTCGGTCACAGCACCGGAAACTGGCCCAAACATGACGAAATTGATGAGCCGATCGTTTATGCCGATTATTATTTTCTGGAAGCCTTATTAAGAAAAAAAGCCTTATAACTTATGAGAAAACTATATCACTATAAGTCTTTTTTTACTTTCGTTTTTGTTTTGCAGTTTGGTCTGGGCGGCCTTTTTGCTCAGACAAATACTGATATGCGTACCAAAACCAACATCAATGACAATTGGCTTTATTTAGAAAATAGTACCCCAAATCTGAATGATGCCCAAAAAGCACTCAACTGGACCGGAATCAATTTGCCGCACAGCTGGAACAGCGAAGATGCAACCGATCTGAATCCCGGTTACAGACGTGATGCAAGCTGGTACCAAAAAAAGCTCAACATTGCCGAAATAGACAAAAATCAACGTTATTTTTTATATTTTGAAGGATCTAATGTGACTACCAAAGTATATGTAAACGGTAAAGAAGCCGGTGGTCATATCGGTGGTTATATTGGTTTTACAATCGATGTTACGAATGATATCAAAAAAGGAAACAACGCTATTTTTATACGTGTTGACAATAGTTATGATATCGAAATTATTCCATCCCAAAAAAGTGATTTCTTTATTTATGGCGGAATCACACGCGATGTCTGGTTGCTTTCCAAATACAAAAATAACATCGATAACCTGAAAATTACAACTCCTGTAGTATCTGCAAAAAAAGCATCGTTACAGATTATTGCTTCAACAATAAACGCTGATAATGCTAAAGATTTATCATTGACCGTAATTCTTAAGAATCCGAAAGGAAAAAAAGTAGCGAGCAAAACAGTATCGGTTACGGATAAAACAGCAAACCTCACATTCGAAAATATTAAAAATCCGGAATTGTGGGATACTCAAAAACCTAATTTATATACTGTAACCGCAATTCTATCCCAAAAAAATAAGGTCAAAGACAGTGTTAATGAAAAAGTTGGTTTCAGATGGTTTGAGTTTAAAGATCATGGTCCATTTTACCTCAACGGAAAAAGACTCTTGATTCGTGGTACACACCGACATGAGGAACAAGCCGGTGTTGGCGCTGCCATGAGCAATGCACAACACCGGGCAGATATGGAATCCATAAAAAAAATGGGAGCAAATTTTGTCCGTCTGGCGCATTATCCTCAAGATCCGGAAATATACAAAGCCTGCGATGAACTTGGCCTTTTGGTGTGGGATGAATTGCCCTGGTGTCGTGGCGGAATTGGTGACGAACTCTGGAAAACGACTACCAAAAACATGCTGGCCGAAATAATCAATCAGAACTACAATCATCCCAGTATCATTATTTGGTCTTTGGGAAATGAAATGAACTGGCTCCCTGATTTTCCCGATGGCGACAATACCGAAAAGACAAATGCATTTTTGACGGAGCTGAACAATATCGCTCACAAAATGGACCCTGCCAGAAAAACGGCTATCAGAAAGTACTATGAAGGCTCACAAATTGTAGACGTCTTCTCCCCTTCTATCTGGTCCGGCTGGTACTCCGGAAGTTATAAAAGTTACCAAAAAGCAATTGATGTTTACAAGAAAGAATACAAACATTTTATCCATGCCGAGTATGGCGGAGACAGTCATGTTGGACGTCACAGCGAAAATCCCGTAACAGGCGAAAATGTAATCAAAGCCGAAGGCTGGGAAGAAGCGATTGTACAGACAAAAGTGGCAAATATTGCCCAGATCGGCGATTGGAGCGAAAATTATATTGTCGATTTATTCGACTGGCATTTGCACATATCCGAAAATGATTCAACATTTGTGGGTAATGTTCAATGGGCATTTAAGGATTTTGCAACGCCGCTGCGCCCCGAAGATGATATTCCGTATATGAACCAGAAAGGACTGGTTGACAGAAACGGAATTCCAAAAGATGCGTATTATGTTTTTAAAAGCTACTGGAGCGATGAACCTTTTACGTACATCGAATCTCATACCTGGACAGAGCGTCAGGGACCGGAAAATACGCCACGAATCTTAAGCGTTTTCAGTAATTGCGAGAAAGTGACTTTATATCACGAAGGAAAATCACTTGGTGAAAAACTAAGAAATATTACCAGTTATCCGGCATGCGGCCTGACGTGGGAAGTTAATTTCAAAAAAGGGGAAAACACTTTAATCGCCATTGGAAAAAACAAAGACGGTACAACGGTTTCTGATACATTAAAGGTAAAGTATCGTTTTACTAAAAATGAAGCTGCTGTTTCTTTACAACTGTCTTCCGAAAAATTAAAAAACGGAAACTATCTTGTAACAGCTATTGCGATAGATAACAACAATTTACGTTGTTTAGATTATGAAGAAAGCGTATATTTCCAATGTTTAAAAGGTGGTAAAACGATAAAAAGTCAGGGAACGCCCACAGGAAGTGAATCTATCAGAATGGCAAACGGAAAAGCTTCTATTGAAGTCGTTCCCGATGGTTCGGATGCTCCAATTGAAATGACGGTTTTAAACCAGAATTTCAAAGGGGAATATTTAAAAATACCGAAATAATTAAAAGTTATTTTTAAACTGGAATAAAATAATCTCGCAAAGACGCAAAGTCGCAGAGTCTTTTTTTTACGCAGATTGAACGGATTTTTTATTTTTTGACGCGTCGTTTGTCATTTCGACGAAAGGAGAAACTTTTTGAAAAAAAACTGCCCAATGTGCATGAAATAAAAATTTTAACAACGCTGCGACAAACTATAATAAAACAAATACAATTTATACGAATGAAAAAACTACTAACCACATTACTCCTAACCACCACAATTTTCGGATTTGCACAAAATCTGATCTCAAACGTTCCCAACCGGCATACCACTACTCTAAACGGCGTTTGGAATTACATTGTTGATCCTTATGAAACGGGTTATTACAGCTTTCACCATGATGTTTACGACAAACAGACAAAGCCTTCCAATGCTGCTTATTTTAGTAATTACCATGCCGTAAACAAACAGGAATTAGTAGAATACGATTTTGATAAATCACCAAAAATAAACATTCCAGGAGATTGGAATTCACAGGTTCCGGAGCTTAAATATTACGAAGGAAATGTCTGGTTCAAAAAATCCTTTGATTATGATCTGAAAGCCAAAAAACGTCTTTTTGTATATATTGGAGCTATCAATTACAAAGCAGATGTATATTTAAACGGAAAGAAATTGGGAACTCATGAAGGCGGTTTTACGCCTTTTAACTATGAAGTTACTGCGATTGTAAAACCAAAAGACAATTATCTGGTTGTTAAAGTCGACAACACACGTCACAAAGAAGATGTCCCGACACTTAATACCGATTGGTGGAACTACGGTGGAATTACGCGCGACGTTACCTTAATCGAAGAATCAGACTCTTTTGTGGAAGACTACATGATTCAACTGGACAAAAAGGATAAAAACAAAATTTCCGGTTTTATCAAAATCAATAACCTGAATTCGGCACAGAATGCTGTAGCAATTGCAATTCCGGAATTAAAAATTAATTACAAAGGAAATGTGGGTACTGACGGTGTTTTAAAATTTGAAATTCCATTAAAAAAAGTATCCTGCTGGTCACCGGAAAATCCAAAATTGTATGCTGTTACAATTGATTTTAACGGAGAAAAATTAAAAGACACTATCGGTTTCAGAACGATTGAAACGCAAGAGGATAAAATTCTACTGAATGGAAAACAAATCTTCCTGCGCGGAATTTCCATTCACGAAGAAAATGCCAAAGGCGGACGCGCTAATTCGGAAGAAGATGCTTTACGCCTGTTGAACTGGGCAAAGGAATTGGGCTGCAACTATGTGCGTCTGGCGCATTACCCGCATAATGAAAACATTATCAGAATGGCCGATAAATTAGGCTTAATGGTCTGGGAAGAAATTCCGGTGTACTGGACAGTCGAATTTACAAGAAAAGAAACCTACAACAATGCTGAGGATCAGTTGACCGCAGCGATTACAAGAGATAAAAACAGAGCTTGTATCATCATTTGGTCGATGGCCAATGAAACGCCTATTTCTGATGCCAGAAATTTATTTATTAAAAATCTGGTGACACATACCAAATCATTAGACAATACCCGATTAATAAGTGCGGCCTTATTAACGCAAAGCGGAGACGGATTTGGAACTATAAACGATGCGATTGGTGAGTATTTAGATATTATTGCCTTCAATCAGTATTTAGGCTGGTATGGTGGTAATCTCGAAGATGCCGAAAAGATACTTTGGAAAACAAAATACAACAAACCTGTAATCGTTTCTGAATTCGGAGGTGATGCAAAAGCCGGTTTACACGGAGAAAAAAACGAACGCTGGACAGAAGAATTTCAGGAATACTTGTACATTCAGAACCTGAAAATGATCGAAAAAATACCTCATCTAAGCGGATTGAGCCCCTGGATTCTGGTAGATTTCAGATCGCCAAGAAGATTATTACCGGGGATTCAGGACGAATACAACAGAAAAGGCCTGATCTCAAACGACGGTCAGAAAAAGAAAGCTTTTTACATCATGCACGATTGGTATGAAAAAAAGAAAAACGAGTAAAAATATAATCTCTACTTATTCTTTATTCTCTTATTTTTGTATGAATCATATTAAAAATATCTATGTTATGAAAAATTTTAGTTTACTGACACTTCTTTTATTGTTTGTCTTTTCTGTGAATGCACAGGAGGTTAAATTCCCCCCTTTGGACGCAAGCCCTGTTGATATTGCTTATTTCCCAAATAAAGCCGTAAAATTCAAGAAAACAGATTCTCCTTCGGCTGTTATTAAAGTTACCTACGCAAGACCTTCTGCAAAAGGAAGAGTGATTTTTGGTGAATTGCTTCCGTTTGGTGAAGTTTGGCGCGTGGGTGCTAATGAAAATACAGAAATAAAATTCTACAAACCGGTAACTATCAATGGTGTTGCCGTTCCTGCCGGTACTTATAGTCTTTTCGCTATTCCTGAAAAAGACAAATGGACAGTAATTATCAATAAGGAACTTGATTTATGGGGCGGATACGCTTATGATTCAAGTAAGGATCTGGTAAAAATTGTTGTTCCGGTAAAACCAATCGCAACTCCGGTGGAAGCTTTATCAATTGCTTTCACAACTCAGGGTGCAATCACGAATTTGGTTATTGGATGGGACAAAACAATGGTTGAAGTTCCGATTACCATTAAATAGGTTTATTTAAAAATACTGATAGAAAAGAGACACTAATTATTGTTAATTAGATGTCTCTTTTTTATTAATTTTCCATAATAAACTAATTAATAACACCTTAAAGCCACAAGATAAAAAGGCATCTACTTCCGGGAAGAACAAAATAGGGTGGCGGCTCTTACCGGTGAAATTTTAATTCAGAGTCACCAAGTGATGAGATTATTCAAAAGTATATCTTGTCTGCTTTTAATAAAAAGTAAAAACTATGGAATTAAAAATGTTGTTTTTTTCTCGCAGATTTTGCAGATTAGGCAGATTTTTTTAGATGTAGCAACGTTTAGGATGTTATTTCGACAAAGGACAATAAAGCTTTTTGGCACCTCTTTGTCATTTCGACGAAGGAGAAATCAAACAAGAAACTCGACAAAGATTGGAGATATATTTTACGGAGTCTCTTGTGTGATTTCTCCTTTCGTTGGGATGATGAAAAATGATGAGTTGTATTGTCGAGTCTCTTGTGTGATTTCTCCTTTGGTCGAAATGACATAAAATGATG